>NC_015259.1:0-300000 GCF_000192745.1 Polymorphum gilvum SL003B-26A1 | reverse complement strand
CCGGCGTCAAGGACTGCGCGGCCCCTCCAATTTTCCTCCGCCGGCCTATGGCCGACTCCACAAAATCGGTTCCTCCGCTTGCCGCACGGCGGCCGCGTTCCGCGGTCCCTGACCCCCGCTGGGCTACAGCGTGGACACCTTTCGTCAGAAACGAAAGGAGACTTCAATGACACATCGCAAGATCATCACCATCGACGGCGGCAGCGCCGAATACTGGAGGAAGCGGAAGGAAGGCTTCCGCCTCATCCATGCAGCGGAACGCGCCGAGAAGCGACTGGCGGATGCGCCAATGTACCTTCACGGCGGTTACGATGAAGATGGCGACGTCGTCCCGATCGAAAACCTCGGACCCTGGGACGACATGGAGGTCGCGATCCGGGCGATCGAGGCCGACGAGACCGCGGTGAGCATCCTCGTCGCGCAGGGCCGCACCAAAATCGGCGACTACGAGATCAGAGCGGTAGCCCGCGAATTGGCGTCCGACGACGGACACATCGAGGACCCCGCGAGCAACCCGCTCTGGGGACCCGACACCGACTGAGGTCCAGGCGAGAGGCGGCCACGGCCGCCTCTCGCCTTTATCTCCGTGTCGGGAGCCAGGGCAGCCGGCTCGACCGGCTGCCCTGGCTTATGAAAGGGGGGCAAGCCCCTCCTTCAAACATCCTCCCATTGGGAAAGGGGACGGTTCCCTCCTCCCTTTCCCCAAACCCCTATCCCTCTCCCGGCAGCCGAGGCGCCCGGCCGGCCCGCGACGGGGCGGGCGACCGAATCGGTTTTGCGCCGGATAAGCTTCGTCCGTGCATTTCAGCCGATTATGGCTAGCCCTTCACACCAAGAACGACTAAAATAGCCGTAGTTCTGGCGTGCGCATTCGTGACTGTGGAGGTGATCATGCATGATCACCGCCCGACAGTCGCGGGCCGCACGCGCGTTGCTCGGTTGGACGCAGGAGACGCTCGCTGACAAGGCCCAGGTATCGCTGACCGCGCTCAAGCGCCTTGAATCCGAGAGCGGGCTCAAGGTGTTCGAAACCACGCGCGATCAGGTGCGCCGGGCTCTCGAAGGCAACGGCATCATGTTTCTAAGCACCGAGCAGGGCGAGGGTCTTATGCTTGTTCGACCAAAACAACATCGCGACAATTATTGATGCCGGTATTTTCATACAGTCGCGACGATTTTGCTCTATGCCTTTTCGGGCCATGTCGGGGCCGGGACCATGGCCAATACCTCCGATGCCTTCGCGGGCAGCGTCCCGGCCGTGAACGGACCCTGCCGTGAGTGACGACCCATTCCTCGACGAAGCCCCGGACTGCCCGGAGCTGACGCCTTACGACCGCAAGCATATGAAGCTCTACTTCCGCCTCATGGACTCGGCGACTGACGGCGCCTGCTGGCGCGAGGCGGTCTCGATCCTCTTCCGGCTCGACGCCGATCGCGAACCCGAACGCGCACGGCGCATCTACGACACGCATCTCGCGCGGGCACGGTGGATGTCCGAACAGGGCTACCGCCTTCTCGTACGCGAAGGCCGCCCGGCCTGACCGATCGCCGCGATGCCCGCGCGGCAACATTCGTTGCCAGCCAAGGGACTTCCTGAAACAGCCTAAAAGGCGAAATCATCGTCTTTCTACACGCAAAAATACTACGCGCAGGGAGGAGGAGGCGATGATTCCCGACATATCGCACTGGCGATCTTCTTCCACCTACGATTTCATCGACGAAATCGACTCCCCCGACATCGCCTGGGAATGGCTTCGCCGCAACGAGAAGTACCAGACCGACTATCGGAGCGTTGTCGGCGACACGAGCGGGGATGCGCCCGCTACTGCGCGCCGGATCAACAGTTGGGGGTTGTCCTTTCCCCATTCGCCCCGGCCTTTCGGCGACCGAAACCCCTGTGTTCTGGCTGCCCGCGCACGACACCGGCGCGGTCGTGCTCGCCGCCACCCCGCCGCTGCTTTCCGGCGGCGCTGACCTTTCGGGCGCTCTCGGCCCGGCCGATGCCGAGACGAGCGACGACGGCGAGTATTTCCGTTTCGATCTCGGCCGCGGCCAATACTTGAATCTCGTCAGGCTCCATGACGCCGACGCGGCGGCCCCGCTGTCGATCTTCATCCCGGTCGACACGGATGGTCTCGATAGAATCGATACGGCCAGCCGCCTTCTCCACGCGCTGCTCGGACGCCGCGTGCTTCCCGACAAGCGTGACCTGACGCGCCAGCAGCGCCGGCGTTCGCGCCATATGCTTCAAGCCGTCGACGGCCGCATGAACGGCGCCAGCTATCGCGAGATCGCCGGCGTCGTCTACGGCGTGGCGCGCGTCGCCGATGAGCCCTGGAAAACCTCCGCGCTGCGCGACGCCGTGATGGATCTCGTCAGGGACGCGTTCGCCATGATCGAGGGCGGCTATCTGACCCTGCTGCGCCAGCGTCGCCGCAATTAGTCCGGCCTCCAGGCAGGGGGGTGCGAAATTAGCATCGCTAACTTCGCACTCCCTCCTGCCGATTGTTCTTCGCCACCGTGGCCTTCGACCGCCGCTGACCATCAGCGGCCTCGCGAACCCCACGGAGGCCCGATCATGACGCCCGACATCTCCGACTTGCCGCCACGCTATCTTCGCACGCCCGAGGCCGCGCTCTACCTCGGCCTGTCCGGCCGCACGCTCGAAAAGCACCGCACCTACGGGACCGGCCCGGCCTATCGCAAGCTCGGCGGCCGCGTCGTCTACGCCATCGACGATCTGCAGGCCTGGGCCGAGCGCGGCGCCGTCACCTCGACCGCCGATCCGCGCGGCTCGGTGCTGCCCGCCAAGCGCCACGCATCCCTCATGTCGCCCGCCTTCAACGGCGCGCGGCGTCATCGCTGAGGCGGTGTCGGCATGCAGCGCCGTCGCCTCATCACGCCTAGCGAACGCAATACGCTCGACCCCTTCGTCGTGGCGACCGGCGACGCGAAGCCGCGCGATCAGCGCGACCTCATGGAACGGCCGTTCTTCTCGCTGGCCAAGGCCAAGCGCGTCGTTCCGATCAACTACGAGGCGGGCGACGTCCGCGTCGAGGTCCTCGCCGTGCAGGAGCACGGCATGGCGACCATCTGGGACGCCGACGTGCTGATCTGGGCCGCGAGCCAGATCGTCGAGGCCGAGAACCTGGGCCTTCGAACCTCGCGCTTTCTGCGCTTCACGCCCTACCAGCTTCTCACCGCGATCGGCCGGGAGACGGGCGCGCGCGACTACAAGCTGCTCAAGGGCGCGCTCACCCGGCTCCAGTCCACCGTCATCCGCACCAATATCCGCCACGGCGAAAACTGGCGGCGGCATCAGTTCTCCTGGATCAACGAGTGGGAGGAACTCACCCGCGCCGACGGCCGCGTCGAGGGCATGGAATTCGTCCTGCCCGACTGGTTCTACCGCGGCGTCATCGACCGCTCGCTGGTCCTCACCATCGACCCCGCCTATTTCCGGCTGACCGGCGGCATCGAGCGCTGGCTCTATCGCGTCGCCCGCAAGCATGCGGGCCGCCAGCCCGGCGGCTGGCTGTTCGACGTCCCGCACCTTCACGAGAAATCCGGCAGCCTGGTGCGCGTCTCCGACTTCGCGCTCCAGCTCCGCCGCATCGCGCTGCGCCAGCCGCTGCCCGGCTACCGGCTGCGCATCGAGCGCGAGGGCCGCCGCGAGCTGCTCCGGATACTGCCCGCCGGCCCGTCCACGCCCCCTGTGGACAAGGCTGTGGAAGCGATCGGGACTTCGCACGCAGACCTATCGGGATTTCGCACGCAGACGGTATCGGGACTTCGCACGCAGAAACCCCAATTAAGCCTCTGGCCCGAAACGACGATTCCGGGCCTTAACTTAGAGTCTAATAGAGAATCTAACCTTTTTGGGCGCGCGCGCGATGTGGAAAATCTCATCCGCAGCGCCGCCAGAAGTCTCGATGCCGGCACGGCAAAGACGAAGACCGGACATGGCCCGCAGGCTAATCCGCTTACGTCTTTCCGTAAATCCTCCTTTACGGCCGACGATACTTCCAATAACCGCACGCTACCGCGATCCCGCAAGCCGGGAGGGGCGTCATGATCGTCGCCGTCCTCAACCAGAAGGGAGGCGTCGGCAAGACGACGCTCGCCCTCCATCTCGCCGGTGAATGGGCGCGGCGCGGAAGGCGCGTCACGCTGATCGACGCCGACCCGCAAGGCTCGGCGCTCGACTGGTCGCAGCAGCGCGGCCGCGAAGGCCTGCCGCGCGCGTTCGGCGTCGTCGGCCTCGCCCGCGACACGCTGCATCGCGAAGCGCCCGAGCTGGCGCGCGACGCCGATCACGTCGTCATAGACGGACCGCCGCGGGTAGCCGGCCTCATGCGCTCGGCGCTGCTCGCCGCCGATCTCGTGATCATGCCGGTGCAGCCTTCGCCGCTCGACGGCTGGGCCTCGGCCGAGATGCTGGCGCTCCTGGCGGAAGCGCGCATCTACCGGCCGCAGCTCGCCGCCCGCTTCGTGCTGAACCGCTGCGGCGCTCGCACCGTCATCGCCCGCGAGACGGCCGAGACCCTGGCGGACCACGATCCGCCGGTGCTCGCCACCACGATCGGCCAGCGCGTCGTTTTCGCCGATGCGGCGCAGACCGGACGGCTCGCCTCCGAGATCGCCGCCGACAGCCCCGCCGCGCGCGAGATCTCGGCGCTGGCGGCCGAGATCGCGCGGCTCGGCGTCGGGAGGACCGCGCCATGACGGTGCTCTCCGAAACCGTTCTCGCCGGCGACTGCCGCGATCTCATGCCGGCGCACGGCCCGTTCGACATGATCCTCGCCGATCCGCCTTACGGCGACACCTCGCTCGCCTGGGATCGTCGCGTCGAGGGCTGGCTTCCGCTCGCGCGGGCCGCCCTCAAGCCGACCGGCTCGCTGTGGGTCTTCGGATCGCTGCGCTGCTTTATGGTGACGGCGATCCGGTTCGCGGATGCAGGACTTCGCATCGCGCAGGAGATCGTCTGGGAGAAACAAAACGGCTCCGGCTTCCATGCCGATCGCTTCAAGCGCGTGCATGAGCTGGCCGTCCAGTTCTATCCCGCCGAGACGCCCTGGCGCGACGTCTACAATGACGTCCAGACCACGCCGGACGCGCTGGCGCGGACGGTGCGGCGCAAGAAGCGCCCGCCCCATACCGGCCGTATCGACGCCGGCCACTATGTCAGCCAGGACGGCGGGCCGCGCCTCATGCGCTCGGTCATCTACGTGCGCAACGCCCATGGCCGTGCGATCCATCCGACCGAGAAGCCGTCCGCGCTTCTCGAAATCCTGATACGCACGAGCTGCCCGGAGGGCGGCCTGGTCGGCGACTGGTTCGCCGGATCGGGCGCGGCCGGCGAGGCCTGCCGGCTCTCCGGCCGCCGCTATCTCGGCTGCGAGATCGACGCCGCCATGGCCGAGCGCGCAAACGCGCGCATCGCCGCCGTGCTGCCGTTCGACGCGCGAGGCGCGTCATGACGGCGCGCGCGGAAAAGCGCGGCTTCGCGGCGCGGCCGGGCGACGCCGAAGGCTGGATCAAGGCCGCCGAGACGCCGCCCGCGCGGCCCAGCGCGGCATCCGCCGCCTTCACCGCGCGCCTCACCATCGACATCACGCCCGAGCTGCGCGGCCGCATCAAGATAGCGGCGTTCCGGCGCGGCGTCACCGCGTCCGACATGCTGCGCGAGTTGCTCGAACGCGAATTCCCCGACCGCCAAGGAGACACGCCATGACCGGCAATGCGGCGTTCCGCATGCGCGGCCGTCCGCTGCCGGACGGGCCCGCGCCCTTCACCACGCTCGTCGAACTCACCTGGATCGAGAAGCGGATCGAGAACTGGATCAGGTTTGGCCGCGAGAGCTACGAGCAGAAGCTCGATCGCCGCCGCAGGCTCGTCGGCTTCGCGCCCGGCACGATCTTCTGCCTCGTCCGCTGGGCCGCGAACGAGCACGGCACGATCATCTCGCGCGTCGACATCGTTCGCGCCATTGACCGGGGCGAGCCGTTCCAGACGCTCCCCTTCGTCCGCCCCGGCGGCGACATCCTGCTCAAGATCGACGGCTGGCCGAAGGTCGAGCGCGTGCTGCGGATCGTCGACGCGATCGAGGCGCAGGGCATCGATCCCGCCGAGGTTTCGCCCGACCACTGGCGGCACGTCCACAACCGGCTCACCGCCGGTCTTGAGCCGCGCGCTTACACCGCCATCCAGCACAAGGCGTTCCTCCTGCGCCGGAGGACCGCGCCGTGACGCGCCTCGGCTACGTCCTGGCGACGTGCCTCGCGGCGACGGGCGCCGTCGCCGCAGCGATCGTCCCGACGCCGACAAGGCTGATCTGGAACGCCACCGCGAGCGCGCCGGTCGGCTTCTACACGGTCGAGCCCGCCGATGCGCTTGAGATCCCCGATCTCGTCGCCGTGCTGCCGCCCGAGCCGCTCGCCCACTTCATGGTCGCGCGCGGCTATGTCGGCCGCGGCGTGCCACTCCTGAAGCGCGTGCTCGGCCTGCCGGGACAAACGGTCTGCCGCAGCGGGCGCACCATCACGGTCGACGCGATCGAGATGGGCGAAGCGCTGGAGCGCGACCGCATGGGCCGCGATCTCCCCGCCTGGCAGGGCTGCCGCGTGATCGGCCAGGGCGAGCTTTTCCTCATGAACTGGCAAGTCCGCGACAGCCTCGACGGCCGCTACTTCGGCGCGCTGCCCGCCTCGGCGGTGATCGGCCGCGCCGTCCCTCTCTACACCGACGACGACGGCAATGGCCGCTTCGTCTGGCGCGCGCCGACGCGGTGACGACGCGCTCCTTCCTTCCTCACCGCAACGCACAGGAGACGAAAGCCATGGCGCAGATCGGCCATTTCACTCGCACCGAATCCGGCTTCGAAGGGCGCTTCCGCGCGCTCGGTATCGACGAGCCGCTCACCTTCGTTCCGGCCGAACCGTCGGAGACCAAGAACGCTCCGGCCTATCGCGTGCTGCTCGGCGGTGAGGACGGCCTCGACATCGGCGCGGGCTGGTCGCATGTCGGCGAACGCGCCGGCGAGTTCGTCTCCGTCGACATCTACAGCCCGCTCTTCGGCGGCACGCTGCGCGCCAACCTCTTCCGCGACCCCGACGACGACACCGCCTGGGGCCTGCACGTCACTCCGCCGAAGAAGAAGCGGACGGAGGACTGAATGGTCGCGGTCCAGCATCCCGCCGGCGTCGGACGTTCTTCCACCGTCCGACGCCCCGCGCTCCTCCTTCTTTCCGGCCTGTTCGTCGCCGCGCCCTCTTTGCTCCCAGCTTATGCGCAGACCGTGCAGCCGGCGCGCACGGCAAGCGCCGATCCGCATGCCGCCCATATCGCGGAGGCGTCGCGGCGCTTCGGCATCCCGGCGGCATGGATCGCCGCCGTGATGCGCACTGAGAGCGCCGGCGACATGCGCGCCGTGTCGTCGGCCGGCGCGATCGGATTGATGCAGGTCATGCCCGCCACCTGGGCCGAACTGCGCCTTCGCTACGGCCTCGGCCGCGACCCGTTCTCGCCGCGCGACAACATTCTCGCGGGCACGGCCTATCTGCGCGAGATGCTCGACCGCTACCGCAGCGTCGCGGCCATGCTCGCGGCCTACAATGCGGGGCCGTCGCGCTACGACGAGCACGTCGCGAAGGGCCGCCCGCTGCCGGCGGAAACACGCGCCTATGTCGCCGCCATCCTGCCGATGATCGGCGGCAAGGCCGACATCCGAGCCGCCGACATCCTGCGCGCGAAACCCCGCGGATGGCGGGATTCGCCGCTGTTCGCCCGCGCGCCCACCGATGCGCCCGCCTCCCTTCCGGCGCGCGATCAGCCTGCCGTCGCGCCGCAGTCCGGCGACCTCTTCATCGCCCGTTCCGGCGCTGGAGGCCCGAAATGACGGTATTCGCGGTCTCGGTCAGCGTGGCGTGCAACCGGCGGGGATCGGCGGGGTGGAGGGGGAGGCGCAGAACCACAACCGGAGGATGGCGAGATAAAAAGGCGCGAGGTGCGCTGGATTCCGGTTGTGGTTTTTCAATTGGTTACGCGCCGCCTGCGCGATGTGCGCGGTTCTGGCGAACCTCGCGAATTTCCGGCTTGCGCCGTGATTTCATCGACTTGCCGCGATGTGCGGGGACTCGGCCATGAGCGCCGAGGACGATTTCCGCATCCGTCCGGGGCGCATCCGCTCCTCGCGGGCGCAGCGCGCCAGACCCTTCATCGCCCAGGCGCTCGCCGCCGCGCAGAAGGCCGGCGGCCGCGTCTCGCGCTACGGCCGGATCACGTCCGGCAACCGCTCGCAGTTCGGGCGCGGCCGCCGCGCCAGCGTGCAGGCCAACCGGGTGCTCACGCGCCGGTCCCGCAACGTCGTCATCAAGACCCGCGTGGTCCGGCACTCGGCGCGCGCCGCGCCGCTCGGCGCCCATCTCAAATATCTCCAGCGCGACGGCGTGACCCGCGACGGGGAGAAGGCCCGTCTGTTCGGCGCGGAGCTCGGCGAGGTGGACGCCAAGGATTTCGCCGAACGCTGCGAGGACGACCGGCATCATTTCCGCTTCATCGTCTCGCCCGAGGACGCCTCGCGCATGACCGATCTCCAGGCCTTCGCCCGCGATCTCATGAGCCAGATGGAAAAGGACCTCGGCACCAAGCTCGATTGGGTCGGCGTCGACCACTGGAACACCGACAACCCGCATGTCCACATCATCCTGCGCGGCCGCACCGATGACGGGCAGGACCTCGTGATCGCCCGCGACTACATCAAGGAGGGGATGCGCGCCCGCGCCCAGGACCTGGTGACGCAGGACCTCGGCCTGCGCAGCGATCTCGAAATTCACGCCAATCTGGAGCGGCAGGTCGAGGCCGAGCGCTGGACCGATCTCGACCGCCAGCTCATGCGCGACGGCTACCGCACCGGCGTCATCGACGTCGCGCCGCATCCGGACCGCCAGCCCGACGAATATCTCCCGCTCAAGGTCGGCCGGCTTCGCAAGCTCGAAGCCCTCGGCCTCGCCGAGGAGATCGGCCCCGGCCAGTGGACCATCTCCGAAAAGGCCGAGCCGACGCTGCGCGAGCTTGGCGAGCGCGGCGACATCATCAAGCGCATGCACCGCGCGCTCACCGAACGCGGCATCGATCGCGGTTCGGCGAGCTACGTGCTGGCGGCCGAGAGCCTGGACGATCCGATCGTCGGCCGGCTGGTCGAGCGCGGCCTCGACGACGAGCTGAAGGGCACGGCCTATGCCGTGGTCGACGGCGTCGACGGCCGCACCCATCACATCAAGTTCCCCGATCTCGACGCGACGGGCGACAGCGCGCCGGGTTCGATCGTCGAGCTGCGCAAGTTCGACGACGCGCAGGGCCGCCGCCGCGTCGCGCTCGCCGTCCGCTCCGACCTCGACATCGCCAAGCAGGTCACGGCGACGGGCGCCACCTGGCTCGACCGGCAGAACATCGCCCGCGAGCCGGCCTCGCTTTCCGAGGGCGGCTTCGGCGCGGAGGTGCGCGACGCTCTCGATAGTCGGGCCGAGCACCTGATCGAAAAGGGCTTCGCCGAGCGCCAGGGCCGCAGCGTGATCTTCAACCGCAACCTCCTGCGCACGCTGCGCCAGCGTGAGGTCGACGCGCTGGCGGATCGCATCGCCGGCCAGACCGGGCGCGCCTTCAACCAGTCGGGCACAGGCGAGTTCGTCGCCGGGACCTATCGCCAGCGCTTCACGCTCGCCTCCGGCCGCTTCGCCATGATCGATGACGGTCTCGGCTTCCAGCTCGTGCCTTGGTCCCCATCGCTCGAAAAGCAGCTCGCCAAGCACGTCTCCGGCGTCGCCCGCAGCGACGGCGGCGTCGACTGGTCTTTCGGCCGCAAGCGCGGGATCGGCCTCTGACCGTCACCACAAAAAGAAAGGAGCCTCGCCATGTCCGGCACGAAAATCCTCTGGGGCCAGATCGTCACCGTCTTCCTGATCGTGATCGCCACGACATGGATGGCGACGCAGTGGACGGCCTGGCGCCTCGGCTTTCAGGGGCAGCTCGGCACGCCCTGGTTCGAGCTGGCCGGCTGGCCGGTCTACTATCCGCCGTCCTTCTTCCTCTGGTGGTATTTCTACGACGCCTATGCACCATCGGTCTTCATGGAGGGAGCCGTCATCGCCGCGTCCGGCGGCTTCATCGCCATCGCCGTCGCCATCGGCATGTCGGTGATCCGCGCCCGCGAGGCGAGTGACGTCGACACCTATGGCTCGGCCCGCTGGGCGCGGCCGGACGAGATCGAGGCGGCGCGGCTGCTCGACCCGGACGGCGTGGTACTCGGCCGTCTCGACCGATCCTATCTGCGCCATGACGGGCCGGAGCATGTCATGTGCTTCGCGCCGACGCGATCCGGCAAGGGCGTTGGGCTCGTCGTGCCGACGCTGCTCACTTGGCCAGGCAGTTGCGTCGTCCACGACATCAAGGGCGAGAATTGGACCCTGACCGCTGGCTTCCGCTCGCGGCACGGCCGCGTGCTGCTGTTCGACCCGACCAACGCGCAATCCTCAGCCTACAATCCGCTGCTCGAGGTGCGCAAGGGCCAGTGGGAGGTCCGCGACGTCCAGAACATCGCCGACATTCTCGTCGACCCCGAAGGCTCGCTGGAGAAGCGGAACCATTGGGAGAAGACCTCCCATGCGCTGCTCGTCGGCGCGATCCTGCATGTCCTCTACGCGGAGAAGGACAAGACGCTCGCCGGCGTCGCCGCCTTCCTGTCGGACCCGAAGCGATCGATCGAGGCGACGCTCGACGCGATGATGCGCACGGCGCATCTCGGCGAGGCCGGTCCGCATCCAGTCGTCGCCAGCGCCGCCCGCGAGCTGCTCAACAAATCCGACAACGAGCGCTCCGGCGTGCTCTCCACGGCCATGTCGTTCCTCGGGCTTTATCGCGATCCGGTCGTGGCCGCGGTGACGCGGCGCTGCGACTGGCGGATCGCCGATATCGTCGGCGCGCGCCGGCCGACGACGCTCTACCTCGTCGTGCCCCCCTCCGACATCAACCGGACCAAGCCGCTGATCCGCCTGATCCTCAACCAGATCGGCCGCCGGCTGACCGAGGAGCTGGAGACGAAGGCGGGGCGCCATCGGCTGCTCCTCATGCTCGATGAGTTCCCCGCCTTGGGAAGGCTCGATTTCTTCGAGTCGGCGCTCGCCTTCATGGCCGGCTACGGCCTCAAGAGCTTCCTGATCGCGCAGTCGCTGAACCAGATCGAGAAGGCCTACGGGCCGAACAATTCGATCCTCGACAACTGCCATGTCCGCGTCGCCTTCGCCACGAACGACGAGAGGACGGCGAAGCGCGTCTCCGATGCGCTCGGCACCGCGACCGAGATGCGCGCCATGAAGAACTATGCCGGGCATCGCCTGTCGCCCTGGCTCGGACATTTGATGGTCTCGCGCTCGGAGACCGCGCGGCCGCTGCTCACGCCGGGCGAGATCATGCAGCTTCCGCCCGCCGACGAGATCGTCATGGTGGCGGGCACGCCGCCGATCCGGGCGCGGAAGGCGAGATATTACGAGGATGCCCGGTTTCAGGAGCGCGTCCTGCCGCCGCCGGCTATGGCGGCCGAGCCTGTCGAGCCGGACGACTGGAGCAAGCTGCCGCTGCCGGCGCGCCCCGAGATCGAGCTGACCCCGATCGCCGGCGTCGGCGCGGACGACGACGATCCGACCGATTCCGAACGCCGCCACCAGCCCGAACTCAGCCGCACGAAAACCGTCGAGAAGAAGGAGCCGATCGACAACGAATTCGTCATCGACGCCGGCGACGACAGCGAGGACGACACCGTGCGCAACAGCCGGATGAAACGACTCATGCGGCAGGTCGCCCGGCAGGCCTCGCTCGATCCCAACGACGGCATCGAACTGTGAGGCCCGCCATGATCCGCACCCCGAAGAAGCGGCGCCTCTCCGTCTATCTCGATCCCGACGTCATGGAGGCGCTCGTCGCCTATTCGGCGCGGCGCGACCAGCCGCGCTCGCTGATCGCCGAAGCCGCCATCGCGTCCTTCCTGTCTCCCGACGACGCCGAGCGCCGCGAGGCCGTCGTCGCCAAGCGGCTCGACCAGCTCGACCGCCGCATGACGCGCATGGAGCGCGATCTCGGCATCGCCGTCGAGACGCTCGCCGTCTTCATCCGGTTCTGGGTGACGACAACGCCGCCTCTGCCCGAGCCCGCCCATGCCGCCGCCCGAGCCAAGGCCGGCGAGCGCTACGACGCCTTCGTCGCCGCGCTCGGCCAGCGGCTCGTGAAAGGCCCGAAGCTCCGCCAGGAGATCTCCGAGGATATCGACCAGCCCGGCGATGACGGCGGAGCGGGCCGCGAGGGGTGATGCTGCTCTTGAACGATGCACGAATTATACGTATAATACGGGCACCAAGTTGAAAGGATGCCAGCCATGCCGACAGTCGGCTCTCTCGAATTCCAGCGCAAGTTCGGCGAGTTCCAGCACCAGGCGCAGCGCGAGCCCGTGGAGATCACCCGGCACGGCCGCCGTGAGTTCGTCCTGATGTCCGCCGATCATTACGACTGGCTCCGCGCCGCCGCGCAGCGAAGCCACCGCACGGCCGACGCCTCGGACGTCGTGATCGACGCCGTGGAGCGGGCCGAGATGGACCCGGAACACGCCAAGCTCGACGAGCTGCTGAAGTAAGGCGGACGTGGTGGCGCTTCCCGAGCCGAAGCCCGGCCTCGTCCTCCGTTACGACTACCTCTGGACCCATGAGGCGGCCGCCGGTCAGGAGCAAGGCAAGGACCGTCCGACTTGCCTCGCCGCCGCGACCGACCCGCAGGCCCGGCCCCGCTTCGTCGTGCTGCTGCCGATCACCCACACGCCGCCTTCGGGCGACACCGTCGGGATCGAGATTCCGGCGAAGGTGAAGCAGGCCATCGGCCTAGACGACGAGCCGAGCTGGGTGATCGTCTCGGAGCACAATATCGACGAATGGCCCAATGGCGGCCTGTCGCCGGTCCCCGGCAAGCGGGGCGAGTTCAGCTACGGCTTCATCCCGCCCGGTCTCTTCGCGACAATCAGGGCACGCTTCCTCGAACTGGCCCGCGCCAAGAAAAGCGGCTCCGTGCGCCGCTGACCGACCGAGACCGGGCGCCGACATCGGCGCCGTTCCTCCGACATTCCAGGAACAACTCAGCATAAGTCCAGGCGGGTGATTCGGAATTTTCCGGCCGCAAGCAGACCGGCGCGCGCAAGCGATTCCGCCGTTCGCCTGTCTTTGCACGCCACGGCGCTACTACGACCGATACTTGTTGAATCGGCCCGATTTCGGGCTCTTTTACTCATCCCCGATCCAGGGCCGCGCATGGGGCGCGCCCGCTACAGGACGGGGACGACGTGGCACGATCCTTGCAACAGACCGAGGCGACGACGCGGGGAGCACGCATGCTCCGTACCGCGCTCGGACCCGCGATCGCCCGGTTTCTTGAGGACCCCGCGATCGTCGAGGTGATGCTCAACCCCGATGGGCGGCTCTGGATCGACCGGCTGTCCGAGGGACTGGCCGATACGGGAGAGCGGCTGTCGGCGGCCGATGGCGAACGCATCGTGCGCCTCGTCGCCCATCATGTCGGCGCGGAGGTGCATGCCGGCGCGCCGCGCGTCTCGGCCGAGCTGCCGGAGACCGGCGAGCGCTTCGAAGGATTGCTGCCGCCCGTCGTCGCCGCGCCTGCCTTCGCCATCCGCAAGCCCGCCGTCGCCGTCTTCACCCTCGACGACTATGCCGCCTCCGGCATCATGAGCGCCGAGCAGGCGGCCGTGCTGCGAAACGCCGTCCTGGCGCGCTCCAACATCCTCGTCGCCGGCGGCACCTCGACCGGCAAGACCACGCTGACCAACGCGCTGCTCGCCGAGGTCGCGAAGGGCACGGATCGCGTCGTCATCATCGAGGACACGCGCGAGCTTCAGTGCGCAGCGCCGAACCTCGTCGCCATGCGCACCAAGGACGGCGTGGCGACGCTCTCCGATCTCGTCCGGTCCTCGCTGCGCCTGCGTCCCGACCGCATTCCCATCGGCGAGGTGCGCGGCGCCGAGGCGCTCGACCTCCTCAAGGCCTGGGGCACCGGACATCCCGGCGGGATCGGGACCATCCATGCCGGCACGGCGATCGGTGCGCTGCGCCGTCTCGAACAGCTCATTCAGGAAGCCGTCGTCACCGTCCCGCGCGCCCTGATCGCCGAGACGATCGATCTCGTCGCCGTGCTCGCCGGCCGCGGTTCCGGCCGCCGCCTCGCGCAGCTCGCCCGCGTCGAAGGGCTCGGCCCCGACGGCGACTACCACGTCATCCCCGCCATCCAGCCCCCGACAGGAGAACCTTGATGAAGTCGTCCGTGACCGCCTCGAATACGCCCGTTCCGCCGATCCCGCAGCCGGTCCAGCCGAGGCGGGCCGGAGCCTCCGTGCTGCGCGGCGCCTATGACCGGCTCGCCAGCTCGACCGCGCTCGTCACCATCATGATGATGACGGCGGTTCCGGCCGCTCACGCCTCCGGCTCCTCGATGCCCTGGGAAGCGCCGCTCCAGAAAATCCTCGAATCCGTCGAGGGGCCGGTCGCCAAGATCGTCGCGGTCATCATCATCATCGTCACCGGCCTGACGCTTGCCTTCGGCGACACGGCCGGCGGATTTCGCCGCCTCATCCAGATCGTGTTCGGGCTCAGCATCGCCTTCGCGGCCAGCTCGTTCTTCTTGAGCTTCTTTTCGTTCGGCGGCGGGGCGCTCATCTGATGGCGGCCGGCTTCGAACAACTCGACGCCGTGCCGGGATTCTCCGTGCCGGTCCATCGCGCGCTGACCGAGCACATCCTGCTCGGCGGCGCGCCGCGCTCCATCGCCATCATGAACGGCACGATCGCCGGAGCCGTGGGTCTCGGCTTGCGCCTCTGGCTGGTCGGCCTCGCGATCTGGGCGATCGGCCACTTCGTGGCGGTATGGGCGGCTCGGCGCGATCCGCTCTTCGTGGAGGTCGGTCGCCGGCATCTGCGCATCCCCGGCCATCTTGCGGTGTGAGGGCGCTCCCATGATGAACCTTGCAGAATACCGCCGCGCCTCCGCTCGTCTCGCCGACTATCTGCCCTGGGCGGCTTTGGTCGGCGCCGGTGTCGTCCTCAACAAGGACGGCTCGTTTCAGCGCACGGCGAAGTTTCGCGGTCCCGATCTCGATTCCGCCGTCGCGGCCGAGCTGGTCGCCGTCGCCGGGCGCCTCAACAACGCTTTCCGTCGCCTCGGCTCCGGCTGGGCGATCTTCGTCGAGGCGCAGCGCTCCGAGGCCGCGACCTATCCCGACAGCCGCTTTCCCGATGCGGCCTCGGCGCTCGTCGATTCCGAGCGCAAGGCCGATTTCGAGGAAGAGGGCCAGCACTTCGTTTCCGGCTACTTCCTGACCATCCTCTATATGCCGCCGGCCGAGGAGGCCGCCCGCACCGAGGCTTGGCTCTACGAGGGCCGCGAGCGTTCCGGCATCGATCCGCATGAGGCGCTACGCGCCTTCACCGATCGCACCGATCGCGTGCTCGCACTGCTCGACGGTTTCATGCCGGAATGCGCCTGGCTCGATGACGGCGAGACGCTCACCTATCTGCATTCGACCATCTCGACCAACCGGCATCGCGTCCGCGTTCCCGAGACGCCGATGTATCTCGACGCGCTGCTCGCCGACCAGCCGCTCACCGGCGGGCTGGAGCCGCGCCTGGGCGAGCAGCATCTGCGCATCCTCACCATCGTCGGCTTCCCGACCGCGACCACGCCCGGCATTCTCGACGAGCTGAACCGGCTCGCCTTTCCCTATCGCTGGTCGACGCGCGCCATCCTCCTCGACAAGACCGACGCGATCCGCCTGCTGACCAAGATCAGGAGGCAGTGGTTCGCCAAGCGCAAGAGCATCGCCGCGATCCTGAAGGAGGTGATGACCAACGAGCAATCCGTGCTCGTCGACACCGACGCCGCGAACAAGGCGCAGGACGCGGATCTCGCGCTTCAGGAACTCGGCCAGGACTTCGCCGGCGAGGCCTATGTCACCGCGACCGTGACCGTCTGGGACGCCGATGCCCGTACGGCCGACGAGAAGCTGCGTCTGGTCGAGAAGGTCATCCAGGGGCGCGACTTCACCTGCATGCCCGAGACCATCAACGCCGTCGACGCATGGCTCGGCAGCCTACCGGGCCATGTCTACGGCAATGTCCGGCAACCGCCGGTCAACACCCTCAACCTTGCCCACATGATTCCGCTCAGCGCCGTGTGGGCCGGGCCGGAACGGGACGAGCATTTCGGCGCGCCCCCGCTGCTTTACGGCAGGACCGAAGGCTCGACCCCGTTCCGGTTTTCTTTGCACGTCGGCGATGTCGGCCACACGCTGGTCGTCGGGCCGACCGGCGCGGGCAAGTCTGTCTTGCTTGCCCTCATGTCCTTGCAGTTCCGCCGTTACCCGCGTTCGCAGGTCTTCGCCTTCGATTTCGGGGGCTCGATCAGGGCGTCCGCGCTCGCCATGGGCGGCGACTGGCATGATCTCGGCGGCGACCTGACCGATGGCGCGGAGGGCTCGGTCTCCCTCCAGCCGCTCGCCCGCGTCCATGAGGTGCCCGAACGCGCCTGGGCGGCCGACTGGATCGTCGCGATCCTCCTGCGCGAGGGCGTGCAGATCACGCCCGAGGTCAAGGAGCATCTCTGGACCGCGCTGACCTCGCTCGCTTCCGCGCCGCTCGAGGAGCGGACAATCACCGGCCTGACCGTGCTGCTCCAGTCGAACGACCTCAAGCAGGCGCTGCGACCCTATTGCGTCGGCGGTCCCTACGGCCGGCTGCTCGACGCCGAATCCGAGCATCTCGGCTCAGCGTCCGTGCAGGCCTTCGAGATCGAGGGGCTCGTCGGGACCGGCTCGGCGCCGGCCGTGCTCGCCTATCTCTTCCACCGCATCGGCGACCGGCTCGACGGGCGTCCGACGCTGCTCATCATCGACGAAGGCTGGCTTGCGCTGGACGACGAGGGCTTCTCCGGCCAGCTCAGGGAATGGCTCAAGACGCTGAGGAAGCGAAACGCAAGCGTCGTCTTCGCCACGCAGTCGCTCTCCGACATCGACAACAGCAGCATCGCGCCGGCGATCATCGAAAGCTGCCTGACCCGCGTGATGCTCCCGAACGAGCGCGCCGTGGAGCCCCAGATCACGGCAATCTATCGGCGCTTCGGCCTCAACGACCGGCAGATCGAGCTGATCGCCCGCGCCACGCCGAAGCGTGACTACTACTGCCAGTCGCGGCGCGGCAACCGCATGTTCGAACTCGGCCTGTCGGAAGTCGGGCTCGCGCTCTGCGCTGCCTCCTCGAAATCCGACCAGACGCTGATCTCCCGCATCTTCGCCGAGCACGGCCGCGACGGCTTCCTCGCCGCCTGGCTCGACGCGCGGGACGCCGCCTGGGCGGCCGACCTCATCCCAGACCTCATCAACATCGAACCGCAACCCGAACAGGAGACGTGAATCCATGACCCGCAATCCGCCCCGCCTTGCCATGACGCTGCTCGCCGCCACCATGCTGTCGGCGCCGCTCGCCGTCGCGCCAGTCCTGACCACGCCGGCGCATGCGTGGAGGATCGTCTACGACCCGACCAACTATGCGCAGAACGTCCTTCAGGCCGCCCGCGCGCTGGAGCAGATCACCAACCAGATCACCTCGCTCCAGAATGAGGCGCAGATGCTCATCAACCAGGCGAAGAACCTGGCTAGCCTGCCGTTCTCCTCGCTCCAGCAGCTTCAGCAGTCCGTGCAGCGCACGCAGCAGCTCTTGAGCCAGGCGCAGAACATCGCGTTCGACGTCGGGAAGATCGATCAGGCGTTCAACACGCAGTACGGCAACGCCTCCATGACGGCGACGCAGCAGCAGCTCGTCGCCGACGCCAAGAGCCGCTGGCAGAACACGGTCGGCGGTCTGCAGGACGCCATGCGCGTGCAGGCCACCGTGGTCGGCAACATCGACACCAACCGCACGCAGATGTCGGCGCTGGTCGGGCAGAGCCAAGGCGCGACCGGTGCGCTTCAGGCGACGCAGGCGGGCAACCAGCTCCTCGCCCTCCAGGCGCAGCAGCTCGCCGACCTCACCGCCGTCATTGCCGCGAACGGCCGCGCGCAGGCGCTCACCGAGGCCGAGCGCTCAGCGGCGGCCGAACAGGGCCGCGAGCAGCGCCGCCGCTTCCTGACGCCCGGCTCCGGCTACCAGCCGGGCGGCGCGAAAATGTTCAACGGCAACTGAAGCGCCAGGAAGGGGGACCGTCATGGACGGCAAGATGCTGGCCCGGCTGGGTGCCGTCGTCTTCGTGGCCGTCGCGATCACCGCGACGGCCATCGAACTGACCCGGAAAGAAGAGGAGCCGACGCCCAAACCGGCGCGCGCCGTCGAACGGTCGACCGATCCGCTCCGAAACGAGCAGCGCCGGTGCCAGCAGCTCGGCGAGGCGGCCGGTAAGGACGCCGGATGCCTGCGCGTCTGGGCCGAGACCCGTGACCGCTTTCTCGGCCGCGCGCAGCAGCCGGTAGCGCCCGCAGCCAATGACGAACGGTGAGCGCAGATGGGCAGCACCGGCGTCATCGACAATTTCCTCTCGGTCTTCACCTCCTACATCGACTCGGGCTTCGGCCTGCTCGGCGGCGAGGTGGCGTTTATTGCGACCACGCTCATCGTCATCGACGTGACGCTCGCGGCCCTGTTCTGGAGTTGGGGCGCAGACGACGATATCATGGCGCGGCTTGTGAAGAAGACGCTGTTCGTCGGTGCATTTGCCTACCTGATTTCCAATTGGAATTCGCTCGCGAAGATCGTCTTCGACTCCTTCGCCGGCCTCGGGCTCAAGGGATCGGGCACCAGCTTCAGCGCCGCCGACCTGCTGCGCCCCGGCAAGGTCGCTCAGACCGGGCTCGACGCTGGCCGGCCGCTGCTCGATTCCATCTCCGATCTCATGGGCTGGATCGCGTTCTTCGAGAACTTCATCCAGATCGCGTGCATGTTCTTCGCCTGGGTGCTGGTCATCCTTGCCTTCTTCATCCTCGCCATCCAGCTCTTCGTGACGCTGATCGAGTTCAAGCTGAGCACCCTCGCAGGCTTCGTGCTGATCCCGTTCGGCCTGTTCGGCAAGACGGCGTTCATGGCTGAACGCGTGCTCGGCAACGTGATCTCGTCGGGCATCAAGGTGCTCGTCCTCGCCGTCATCATCGGCATCGGCTCGACGTTGTTCTCGCAGTTCACCGCCGGCTTCGGCGGCCAGACCCCGACCATCGACCAGGCCATGGCGATCGTCCTCGCCGCGCTCTCCTTGCTCGGCCTCGGCATCTTCGGCCCTGGCATCGCCAATGGCCTCGTCTCCGGCGGGCCGCAGCTCGGCGCGGGCGCCGCCGTGGGCACCGGCCTCGCGGTCGGAGGCGCGGCGCTCGCCGCAGGCGGCGGCGCGGTGCTGGCCGCCAAGGGTGGAGCCCTTGCCCTGTCAGGCGGTGCGGCCGCCGCTCGTGGCGGAGCCGCCGCGGCCGGCGCCGCATCGTCCGCCTACACGCTCGGCTCCATGGGGCAGTCCGGCGCGTCCGGCGTCGCTTCCGGCCTTGGGGGCGTCGCGCGCGCCGCGGGCTCGGCCGGGGTCTCGCCGCTTCGACGCGGGCTCGCCCGCGCCGCCGCGAGCCTCAAGTCGAGCCATTCGGGCGGCTTCAAGGGCGCCTTCGAGACGACGGGCGGCTCCTCGACCATGGGCACGGTCGGCGGCGGCGCGGCCGCCGCCAATGACGCCTCGGCCGCTGCGTCCGCCTCCGCAACCCCGAACACGCCGCCGGCCTGGGCGCAGCGCATGAAGCGCGGCCAGGCCGTCAGCCACGGCGTCTCGGCGGCCGCGCATGCGGTCCGCTCCGGCGACAGCCACGGCTCCGGCTCCTCCGTCAATCTCTCCGAAAGCGACCGCTCATGAACATCTTCAGGCGACCAGTCACCCATTACGGCAAGACCCCCGAACCCGAAACGCCCTACCAGAAGGCGGGCCAAAGTTGGGACGACCGCATCGGCTCCGCGCGCGTCCAGGCCAAGAGCTGGCGCTACGTGGCCTTCGGCTGCCTCGCGCTCTCGGGCGGCTTCGCCGCCGCGCTCGTCGTCCAGTCCGCGCGCGGCACCGTCGTTCCCTGGATCGTTCAGGTCGACAAGCTCGGGCAGGCTCAGACCGTCGCGCCGGCGAGCGCCGACTATCGCCCGACCGATCCGCAAATCGCGTGGCACCTCGCCCGCTTCATCGAGCAGGTCCGCTCGGTCCCGGCCGATCCGATCATCGTCCGGCAGAACTGGCTGCGCGCCTATGAATTTACCACGGACCGCGGCGCGGCGGCGCTCAACGACTATGCCCGCGTCAACGACCCCTTCACGAAGGTCGGCAAACAGCAGGTCGCCGTCGAGGTGTCGAGCGTCATCCGGGCGTCGCCGGAAAGTTTCCGCATCGCCTGGATCGAGCGCCGCTACGAGAACGGTCAGCTTTCGACCACCGAACGCTGGACCGCCATCCTCACCATCGTCGTCCAGCCGCCGCGCGACGCCGAGCGGCTCAAGGCCAATCCGCTCGGCATCTACATCAACGCCATCAACTGGTCGCGGGAGATGGGACAATGACGCCGTATGCCCGTAACGCCGGAAAGCCGGCTTTCCGTAAATCCGTGATCTCGGCTTTGCTGGTCTCGACCGCGATGCTCGGTGGATGCGCTTCGGCGAAGAAGCCGCCCGAGATCAGCTACGATTCCGACGTGCCGCCGCTTCCAGACGTGCCGGCCGCAGTGACCGACACGACGCCAAAGCCGGTCCACGTCCCACCGGCCTGGTCGGTCAGCCGCGGCGGCAACGCCGCGTCCACGCCGACCGCGCGCGTCGAGAACGCCAATCTCGCGGCTCGCGTGGAGCCACGCCGCGAGGGCTATTACAACGCCATTCAGGTCTATCCGTGGAGCGAAGGCGCGCTCTATCAGATCTACGCCTCGCCCGGACAGATCACAAACATCGCGCTGGAGCCCGGCGAGAGCCTGACCGGCGCCGGGCCGATCGCCGCCGGCGATACGGCGCGCTGGATCATCGGCGATACCGAGAGCGGATCGGGCGTGACGCGGCGCGTCCATGTGCTGGTGAAGCCGTCGCGCGCCGACATCTCCACCAATCTCGTCATCACCACCGACCGTCGCACCTACATGGTCGAGCTGCGCTCGCGCGAGAAACCCTACATGCCGTCCGTGGCCTGGTCCTATCCACGCCCGCGCGGAGGGTCGGGGCAGGCGATCCCCGCCACACCGATCATCCCGGCCGTGACGACGCGGAACTATCGCTATGGGCTCGCCTCTGGCGACAATCCGCCCTGGAAGCCGGTTTCGGTCTATGACGACGGCCGCCGCGTCTACATCGAGTTCCCGCGCGGCATCGTGCAGGGCGAGATGCCGCCGATCTTCGTGATCGGTCCGGAGGGCGAGGCGCAGATCGCCAACACCCGCGTCCACCAGAACATCCTGATCGTCGATCGGCTGTTCGGCGCGGCCGAGCTGCGCCTCGGCAGCGGCAAGCGCCAGCAGACGGTCCGCATCGAGCGCATCGACGGCTCCCAGCGCGCCTCGAACGTCCGGCACGACAAAGGAGGGCAATCGTCATGACCGATACCGAGAACAACGCAGCCCCGCCGATGCGCCTTCGCACCGAGGCCCCGCGCGTCACCCGCCTTTCGCGCAAAGTGCTGGCGGGCGCTGGCCTCGTCGTCTCGCTCGGCATCGGCGGCGCTCTGATCTATGCGCTCCAGACCCGCGATCGCGGCGCGGACGGCGAGGAGCTGTATTCGACCGAGAACCGCGCCACGGCCGACGGGCTCGCGGGCCTTCCCCGCGACTATACCGGGCCGATCCTCGGGCCGGCGCTGCCCGGCGATCTCGGCCGCCCGATCCTCAGCGCGCAGAATGAGGGCAAGCCAATCACGCCGACCGCTGTGCCGAACCCGACCGTGGATCAGGAGGAGCAGCGGCGACGCGCCGAGGAGGAGGCCGCGCGCACCAGCCGCGTCTTCTTCCAGACGGAGACCCGCACGGCCACCAATTCCGGCATCGGCGCCGAGGCGGGCGCGGCCGCCGGAGCCGGCATGCCCAACCTGACCGGCCTCGGGCTCGGCGGGACGATGGCGCAGGACCGGCAGAACGCCTTCCTCAACGCGGCCGTCGATCGCCGCACAACCGCGACCGATCGTGTCATGGCGCCGGCGTCGCCCTTCGTGCTCCAGGCCGGCGCGGTCATTCCGGCCGCGCTGATCACCGGCATCCGCTCAGACCTTCCGGGGCAGATCACGGCGCAGGTCACGGAATCGATCTACGACAGCCCGACCGGCCGAATCCTGCTCGTGCCCCAGGGCACGCGCATCATCGGCCAGTACGACAACTCCGTGCAGTTCGGCCAGCGCCGCGTGCTGCTCGTCTGGAACCGGCTGATCTTCCCCAATGGCCGCTCGATCGTGCTGGAGCGCCAGCCCGGCGCCGACACGCAGGGCTATGCCGGGCTCGAGGACGGCGTCGACTACCACTGGTGGGACCTCGCCAAGGCGGCAGGCCTCTCGACGCTGCTCGCGGTCGGGGCCGAACTCGCGACGAGCGACGAGGACCGCCTGATCCGCGCGATCCGCGACGGCTCGCAGGACACCATCAATCAGGCCGGACAGCAGATCATCCAGCGCCAGTTGCAGGTGCTGCCGACGCTGACCATCCGACCCGGCTTCCCGGTCAGGGTCATCGTCACCAGAGATTTAGTGCTCGAACCATACCGGGGGTGATCCATGACGAAGCTCAAACTCGGTCCGATCGCCGACGACAAACCGGTCAAGGTCGCGGTCGAGTTGCCCGCCGCGCTGGCGCGCGACCTTGCCGCTTACGCCTCCCTGCTGGCCCGAGAATCCGGCCAGCCGATCGCCGATCCGATGAAGCTGATCGTGCCGATGCTGGAGCGTTTCATTGCCACCGATCGCGGCTTCGCCAAGGCGCGCCGGACGGTCACGTCCAACCGTCAGGGTTGATCGGCGGCGAACCGAAGCGCTTCTTCGACAGGCTCCTGGCGAGGCTCAGCATCCGGCGCAGCGCGGGATTGTCGTTGCGCGGCGACCAGACCGCGCAGAACGGCAGCACATCCGTCATAAGCAGCCGATAGGCCACGCCCGGAAACATCGTGCCGGTCGTGGCCTCGCTGGTCAGCGTGATCCCTTCACCCAACGCCACCATCTGCATTAGCGTGTCCCTGTTGTAGACCGGGCATCGCTCGACGCTCGGATGATGGCCAAGCTCCGCGAGATGCTTCACGAGATAGTCGTGGATCTCGGGGCCGGGCTCGGCCTCGCTGACGATGAAGTGCCGCCCGCGCAGATCGGCCCATTCGATCCGTTCCTTCGCGGCCAGCTCGTGCGTGTCCGGCAGGACGACGAAGACGCGCTCGCACCAGAGCCGCGTCACCTCGCATCCCGTCGCTCGCGGTTGGCCTGTGAGGAAGGCGACATCGATCTCGTGCAGCCGCACGGCCGCGACGTGATCGGCCGGAGCGCCCTCCACGAACTTCGTGCGGACGCCGGGATGCTGCTCGCGGTAGCGCTCCAGCAGCTCGGCGATGAAGCCCGACGCGAGCGAGGTGAAAATGCCGATCCGAAGCACGCCTTCCTCGACCCGGCCGGCCGCACCGACCTCCTTGACGGCTAGATCAATCTCGTTGATCGCGCGTCGCGCGCGCCTCACGAAGTTCTTGCCGGCCTCGGTGAGCGTCACGCCGCGCTGATAGCGGATGAACAGCGCCGCCCCGGCGTCGTCCTCCAGATCGCGGATGCGCCGGCTGATCGCCGATTCCCGCACGCCGACCGCGAGCGCCGCTTGCCGGAAGCTGCCATGCTCGGCCGCCGCGATCACATAGCGAAGCTGTCGGAGCTGGATTTCTGGATCGCGGTCACGTCGAGGCAATCACCTCGACTCCTTGCCCTTTGGTTTGTCTGGAATGGCTCGCGGAATTGACTTCCAGGGCTCTGCACTTAGGTGCAATGAATTTATTTTGTTGGCAGGTTTGAGCAGATAGACAAAATAGGGTGAAATTCATTGCCATAAACATTCTTGAACCAAGATAATTACTGGCCCAGACAAAATACTGCCGATAATGATCATCTGTGGCAGGACGCGCATAAGCGGCCTGCCACACACTTCCATCGCTTTTCGCCCTCTGTTGAGAAGAGATTTTTCCTTTCCCTTCTGGCACTGTCCAGCGCCTCCAATTCTATGGTTTAGGTACTTGAAAGAGCCTCTTGAAGCTTCTTTTCCTGTTCCGGCGACAACGAGGTCTTGAGCACACGCGCCTGCACGCCCGCAAATTCGGCGAGCACCTTCTCCGGCTGGGCTTTGCGGACCAGGATAAACAGCGCCGAACTTTCGGAAGGCAGGGTCGAGGCGAGGGACTTTATGAACGCGTCGTCGATCCCGTAGTCGGCCAGCGATCCGGACAATGCGCCTGTGCCTGCGCCGACGACACCGCCGATGGCGAGGCCGGCAAGCGGGTTGAGGAAGAGGAGGCCGACGAGAGTGCCCCAGAGGGAGCCGGAAATGAGACCCGAAGACGCCCCCAGGGCTGTCAGGTTGAGGCTCTGTTTCAGATGGACCTTGCCATCCTTGTCACGTATGGCCACGACGGCATCCTCAAGGTCTACGAGGTATTCCTTCTGAAGGCTGGCGAGCTTGAGCAGCACGTTGTCCGCGGTCTCTTCCGCTTCGAAGCCGACCACTATGAGATCTGACATTTGCCTGTTCCTTTCTGACGTTTGAAGTATTGCCGCCATCCGTGATGTTCGCGCCTGAGCATGCGGCACGCTCTTGCGAGGCGGCTTCATAGCTGTTGGCGGGTCGAGTCCCGCCGATTCTTTTCCGATCAGGATTTGCGGGATGCCAGCAGCTTGCGCAAAGCGGAGAGGATGCCGACGCCGAGCGTCAGGCTGCTGCCGAGATTCTCGATGCGATGGCCGGCGGCGTTGAAGAGCTGCGTCACGCCTTGCGTGTCCGCGGCGATCGAATCGAGTGCGGCCGCCTCCATCTCCTCCAGCGCCTGCAGCTCTGGCGAGCGAGGCTCGTGCAACGTGTAGGCGAGGAGGACAAGGGCGCAGACGAGATAAATCCCGGCAATCGCCAGCGTCGCGCCAAGCGCGCCGAGGGAAGGCACGATCGCGAGAAACAGCGCATAGGTCGCCAGCCCGGCGGTGACGATGGACGCGGCCACGGCGAGCGCGCCGGCGATGGCGCGTCGGATAAGTTGCTGGAGGAGCACCTGTCGGCGCAACAGCGCTACGCGGCCATAGAGTTTTGCGGAATTGAACGTGGACATGACTGACCTTTCGGGTGAGGCGGCAGGTTGTTAGCGAAGCTGGCGTCCGATCACGACTCCGGCGGCCAGTCCGACACCCAGCGCGGCGAGCGCCGTTAGCCGCGGGAACCTGTCCAACTCCTCGGCGAACTCGTCGAGCGTCGCGTTGACTTCCTTCAGGAGGGTTTCGACATCGTGCGGCTCCGAAACACGCTCCGCCAGCGGTTCCTGGGACGCCGCCGCCGGATCTTCATTTCCATTCACGGACGGCGCCCTGCGGGCGAGGGCCTGGAACTCGTCGCGCAGGGCCTGGATCTCACTCATCAAACTCATTCGCTTTCTCCTTAAAACTGTGCCGGAGGCGGGATTGGGGCGAACCGCCGCCTCCGGCCCATAGGGACTATTTCGTTGCGTCCTCTATGGATTTGCGGATCGAGGCGTAGTTGTCGAGGAAGAGTTGCTGCGCATCTGCGTAGCCTTGCTTCGCCGTCTCCCATGCCTCCGCCGACGCATCCTGGAGCCGCCCGATGCGTGCGCGCGCCTCGGCCCTGGCGTCGTCGATCCTGGCGTTCAGGTCGGCGATCCTCGCGTCGATCGCCGCGCGCTGGTCGGCGGCGAGCTTCTCTGCGTCCGCCCTAAGGCCGTCGATCGACGTCTGCCATGCTTTCTGCCGGGCTTCGAGTTCGGCTTCCAGGATTGCCCTTCGGGTCGCCAGATCGGATTTTGCCGCTTCGAGATATTCATCCCGCGTGGTCTGGAACGCGGCCCAGCTCTCGTCGAGCGACCTGCGGGCTTCGGCAACCTGTGCGTCCGTCCAGGATCTGGCGCTGGCCGCGGCTTCATCCGCCTTGGCGCGGTATGCGTCGCGCCGCTCGCGAAGCGTCTTCAGCGCGGCTTCCGCGCGCTCGCTGGCTTCACCTTGAAGCCTCGCCGCATCCTTCTCCAGAATGGTGATGCTGACGTCGAGTTCGGTAAGCCTGTCCTGCGACCATTCGATGGCCTGTCGTGCAAGCGAGGGATCGTCCTGGGCTGCTGGCTGGGTTTGCGAGGTGGTATCCTGCGCAAATGCAACCGGTGCGGCAAAAACTGCGGTCTGGGCGAGAAGCGCCAGCGCAACAGCGGATAATCGGAGTTTCATTGTCTTGTTCTCCTTGAGCTTTTGTGGTTGACCATCGGAAGCGCGCCGATCACAGCAGCTTCGAGAAGGCATCCTTGATCTTCTGGATCGTGCGGTCGTGGACAGCCCTGGCATCGGCAAGGCCGGCCTTCACCGCAGTCCAGGATTCGTCGCCGGCATCCTTCGCCTCACCGATCCGCGCCTGGAACTTTTCGGCTTCGTCGGACAGCCGCTTGATGGCGGCGTCCAGTTCCTCGCGGGCTTTCTCCACGGCGTTCTCCGCCTGCTCGCGCAGTTCGCTGAACGACGCTTCCCAGGATTTGCGCTGCGCCTCGGCCCGCGCCACGACGACATCGCGCACGGTATCAGCCTGATCCTTCGCGGCAGACAGGAAGGCCTGGAAGGCGGATTCGACCTCGATCCATTCCGCATCGAGCGCGTCCCGTACATCCTCGACACCGCTCTTGACAACGGCAGCCTCCAAGCGGAGCTGGTCGTAGTAGCTTTTGACCTTGGCGCGGGATGCCTGAAGGCGTGCGAGCGCCGCGTCGGCCTGGGTCCGGGCATCCTCCTTCAGCTTGCCGGACGTCTTTTCGACCTTGGAGATGATGGTATCGACATCGTCGAGACGCTGCTTGGCCCAGGAGACGGTTTCATGGGCATTGAACTGATCACTCATAGGATGTTTCCTTTTCTGACTGTAATGAGGATGAATATTTGAAACGCACCACTTTGCGAGCGGTCCGTCATTGACTGCGATGGATCGAAAGAAAGTCGCTGCGGCAGAGATCGCGGACCATGCCTTCGATCTGCTCGACGCCGCTCGCCGGAACCTCCGTCCACGACATGCCGCGCAGCATGATGCCGCGCAAAAACCTGAAGCCGGCAATCGCCGTCACGATCGCGCTGATACGCAGCCGCAGCGCCTCATCTTCAGGGGAGCGTCCGGAAATCTCGCTGGCCGCGCGCATCAGGCGCTCCAGCATCGGACCAACTGCTCGCTCGTAGATGAGAACGAAGGCTTCATCGTTGTCATAGGTGCAGCGGGCGACGAACGATGTCCATGAATGGGGTTCGGCATCTTCCACGATGATATGGAGAAGATTGATGAGCGCCATTTCCAGGCGCAGCGCACCGTCAGCGGAATGATTGTTGTCCAGAACGCCGACCGCTTCCTCGAAGCGTCCAGCCGCGTAATCCGCAATCGCCGCTGCAGCGGCCAGATAAAGCTCTTTCTTCCCGCCAAAATGATAGGGGATTGCCGAAAGCGTCGTGTTTGCTGCTTTCGCCAATGCGCGGGTGCTTGCACCTTCGTAACCAACTGCCCCGATTACATCGATTGCAGCCTCGATTAGATGCGCGCGTGTTTTGGCGCTTCGGGCCTCATGACCGCTCTGCTGGTCTGGATGGGTGCTCATCGGCGTCGCTCCTTCGTCTACTCATAAGATAGTTCATACGAACGAACTTTTCAATTGACCCAGATCAACGTCTCCAATATTTCGTGCTTAACGAACGTTCAGGAAGCTGATGGAGGTCGTAATGCAAGTCGCCGATACGCGAGCCGCGATTCTTGAAACATCCGCGCAGCTCTACGCCGATCTCGGCTACAGCGCGGTGTCCATGCGCGACGTGGCGACAAAGGTAGGTGTCACGCCAGCCAACCTCTACCATCACTTCAAGGGCAAGGACGAACTCATTCGCGAGGCGGTGGGTCATTTCTTCGCAGAAAAAACCGCACCGATCGCGGATCTGCTCGAAAGCCAGGGCAAGGATGTCGATCGGCTTAATCTCTTCGTAGAGTATTTCGTCCGGCTGCTGACGGAGGATCGAGTCTTCTTCCGCCTTCTGGTGCGCGAGCTGGTCGATGGGGACGAGAAGCGCCTGGACGATCTCGCCCGCTCCGTTCTCGAGCGCCCGTTCCATCTGATAAGCACTCTTGCCGGGCCGGGGCGGTCGGAAGACGAACGGCTTCTGTCAACCGTATCGATCATCGGCACCATGCTCGGCCACGCCCTTCTGGCGCCCCTTCTTCCCCATCTGCCGGGTGGGCGTCCCGATCACTCCGACGCATCCGTCATTACCGGTCACATTTCCGCGGCCCTGCGTCGCGCCTTCCACTCCAGCGCAAAGGAAAAGTGAGATGCGCAACGTCTCCCGCGCTGCTTCTCTTATCGGCTTCGCCCTGGCCCTCATCGCCGCGCCGAGCGCGTCTGCGCAAAGCTCGGACGGCAGTTCGCCGGCGCTTCCCGTCACGCAGGTCATGCTGGCTGACGTTCCCGTCACCTATACCGTTCCCGGCTCCGTTATCTCGGACGGGCGCATCGAGGTGTCGTCGCGGGTCGTCGGCTTCATCGAGCAGCTCGATGTCCGCGAGGGACAGAAGGTCTCGCGCGGCGATCTGCTCGTGCGCATCGACCAGACCGATATCGACGAGGCGATCCAGCAGGCGCAGGCGGGCGTGCGCGCCGCCGATGAAGACTTGCAGGATGCCGAGTTCGACGTGCAGAAGTTCGAGGGGCTCGCCCGGTCTGGCTCGGTCTCCACAGAGACGCTACGCAAGGCGAAGGTCCGTGTCGATGTCGCCAGGGCGACGCTCGATGGGGCTCGCTCGACGCTGGCCGCAGCCGAAGCACAGAAGGACTATGCCACGATTACCAGCCCCGTCGACGGAGTCGTCGTGTCCGTTGCAAGGCGCAGCGGCGAGATGGCGACGGCAGGTTCAACGATCCTCACGGTGGAATCCCGTGAGGTCCTCCTGTTCAAGGCCTTCGTTTCGGAGGGCAATCTCGCTGCGATAGATCCAAACACACCCGTGACGATACGGATCGATGCGCTCGATAATGCAAAGTTTACCGGACGCATCCGCGGCATCGTCCCATCCGGCGATGATGTGACCCGCCGCTACGAGATCAACGTCATCCTGCCGAAGGATCAACGTCTCCTGCCGGGCATGTTCGGGCGCGCAGAAATCATTCTAGGAACTCAAAAGTCTGTGCTGGTTCCGGCGAAGGCGATCGTCCGCCGGGGCGGCCTCGATGGCGTATTCGTCGTAGAGGAAAGAACAGCGCGGTTCCGCTGGCTGCGCACGGGCCAGGTTCTTGGCGATACCGTCGAAGTGGTCTCCGGGCTGAGCGGCGGAGAGACGATCCTCGCGGCTGCGAACGACGCCGTTCGCGACGGTTCGGCAATCCGGACGGAGGCCGGACGATGAGCGATATCCGGCTGAACTTCGCCGGCCGGCTGGCGCAGGCCTTCATCGCCTCGAAGATGACGATCGTCTTCATCATCGCCGTCGCGCTGATGGGTGTCGTCGCTGTCCTGCAGACGCCGCGCGAGGAAAATCCGCAGATCGTCGTGCCCGCCGCCGCCGTCACCGTCACCTTGCCCGGCGCGTCGGCCGCCGAGGTCGAACAGCTTCTCGTCACGCCGCTCGAAGGCATCCTCAAGGAGATTCCCGGCGTCGACCATATCGAGAGCACCGCGCAGAACTCGGCGGCCATCGTGCAGGTCCAGTTCAAGGTCGGCGAGCCGAGGGAGGAATCGCTGGTCAAGCTCTACGACCGCGTTCTGGCAAGCCGCAGCCGCCTTCCTTCCGACGCCGGCACCCCGCAGGTGCAGAGCGTCGACGCCGACGACGTTCCCATCGTCACCTTCACGCTTGCCTCTTCGGACTATGACGACTACGCGCTCAAGCGCGTGGCCGAGCGCATGGCCGAGCGGCTGCGCAGCACCGAGAACGTGTCGGTGGTCTCGATCAAGGGCGGCCGCGAGCGCGAGATCGCCATCGAGCTCGATCCCGACCGCTTGCAGGCCTTCGGCGTCACCCTGAGCCAGGCCTATTCCGCTTTTACGGCGAGCAACCTGTCCGTTCCCCTGCAACCGACCGTGCGCGACGGCGAGGTCGAGGCGATCAAGCTCTCCGCCTCCTTCGCTTCGGCCGAGGACGTGCGCAACCAAATCGTCGCCGTCTCGAACGGACGACCCGTCTACGTGCGCGACGTCGCCACCGTCACAGACGGTCCGCCCTCCGAGATCATGGCATTCAGCCGGTTCTCCTTCGGCCCAGGCGATGCCCGTGTGAACGAGGCGAACGCGAGGGACATGCCGGCCGTCACCATCGCGGTCGCCAAGAAGAAGGGCGCCAATGCCGTGGTCGTCGCCAATGCCGTGATCGACCGTGTCGAGCGCATGCAGGCGTCCTTCGTCCCCAAGGACATCCAGGTGGTTGTCACGCGCGACGACGGGGAAAAGGCCGATGCCGCCGTGAACCTCCTGCTTGAGCATCTTCTTGTCGCGCTGGGAACGGTCGGCCTGGTGCTGATCTTCTTCCTCGGCTGGCGTGAGGCCATGATCGTCATGGTGACCGTGCCGCTTATCCTGTCCATTACGCTTCTGGCCGACCTGCTCGGCGGCGTGACCATCAACAGGGTGACGCTGTTCGCGCTGATCCTCGCCCTCGGCCTGCTGGTGGACGCGGCCATCGTCGTCATCGAGAACATCCACCGCCATTACGGCTCGGCGAAGGCGGGCGCCGACAAGCAGGCGATAACGATCCTGGCCACCAACGAAATCGGCAACGCCACCAATCTCGCGACCTTCGCGGTCATGCTGGTCTTCGCGGCGCTGTTTCTCGTGACCGGCATGGCGGGCGACTATTTCTATCCCATCGCCTTCAACGTGCCGGTCGCCATGGCCGCCTCTGTCGTCGTCGCCTACATCGTCACACCCTGGGCGGCCAATCGCTGGCTGCATCGCCACGACGTCCAGGAAGAGGAAGCGCATGCCGAGGAGGTCTCGCACGGCGAGCCGGGGCGGATGGAGCGGCTCTACCTGCGTCTCTTCGCGCCGTTGCAGCAACGTCGCCCTGTCCGGCTTTGCTTCGGGCTGGTTATCGTCGTTCTGATGGCGGCGTCCGCCATGCAGGGCGCATGGCAGTTCGTCCGTCCCTCTGGCGTCGGTGGGCCGGTCTCGTATCTCGGCGTGCCGATCGGCTTCCTGCCGAAGGACAACAAGAACACATTCAACATCGTCGTCTCCATGCCGGAAAACACCCCGGTTGAGGAAACCGACCGGTTCGTGCGCGAGATCGCCACAGAGCTCGTGAAAGAGCCGGAGGTCGTGAATTATCAGACCTGGATCGGTCAGGCGGGCGTGGAGGACTTCAACGGCCTGTTCAAGGGCACCGCCGGGCGCATCGGCAATCATGTGGCGGAGATCCGCGTCAATCTCACCGACAAGCATCACCGATCGAAAAGCTCGATCGACATCGCGCGGGAGTTCCGACCGAAGGTCGATGCCGTTCGAGCCACCTGGCCGGGCGCGAAGGTGGCCCTCGTCGAGGACCCGCCCGGTCCACCGCTGCGCTCGACCGTGCTCGCCGAACTCTACGGCCCCGATTCCGAAGGGTTGCGCGCTTTGTCCGCCGAGGTTCGCAAGGCGTTCGAGGAGACCTGGGACATTGTCGATCTGACCGACACGGAGCCGGTCGATGTCCTGGAGCACCGTATCGTCCCCGACAAGGAGAAGGCGGCGCTCTCGCGGGTCTCGACCGCCCAGATCGCCGAGGCACTGACCCTCGTCTACGGCGGCAACACGCTCAGCCGCGCCCATCTCGCCGACGAGCGCAACCCGGTCGACGTTCGCGCCTTCGTGCCGCGCCGCTTCGCCGTCGATCCGACCCGGCTCGACCGCATCTTCGTCGACAATGCGGACGGCAATCCTGTGCCGCTCTCCGAGTTGGTGAAGATCGTTCCCGCCTCGTCAGACCGGCCGATTCTCCATCGCGATGCCGAGAAGGTGACCTTCGTCGGCGCGGAACTGTCGGATTCCGTGCCCTTCTATGCGGTGCTCGACCTGCAAAAACGTCTGGCCGGCATCACCGCCCCGGACGGCAGGCCGTTGCGAACCGGCAATCTCGGCTTCAACGAGGATGTGCCCGACACGATCGACGGCTACCAGCTCCTGTGGGGTGGAGAGATGCGCATGACCCTCGACGTCTATCGCGACATGGGTATCGCACTCGGCGGCGCGCTGCTGGCCGTCTACTTCCTGCTCGTCGCCTATTACAGGTCCTTCCTGATCCCGATGATCGCGATGTCGTCCGTGCCGCTCGGCGTCATCGGCATCTTCCCCGGCCACTGGCTGGTGGGAGCGGATTTTTCCGCGACCTCCATGGTCGGCATCATCGCGCTCTCCGGCGTCGTCATCCGCAACTCGCTGCTGATCATCGACTTCATCCAGGACAATCTCAGGCACAGCATGCCGCTCGACGTCGCAACCCGGCAGGCGGGTGCTGTACGTCTTCGCCCCATTCTGCTCACCACGCTCGCCATCATCCTCGGCTCGGCGATCATGGTGACGGACCCCGTCTTCGGAGGACTTGCCATCTCGCTGATCTTCGGCACGGTGGTCTCCACCGCGCTCACCGTCTTCGTCGTGCCGGTCCTCTATGAACTCGACGCGAGGAGGCGGCTCCGGCGCGTTGCCTCGAACAGCGAAGAAGTCGCCGAATGATGGCCAAGCCGACGTTCGATCCCGGCGCCGGCAAGCCTCGCCGGGATTGCAACCGTGTCCGGGAAGCCTGCCCACGCTCAGGGCGATATGGAGAAGAGCATGAGAAGACTGATGGCATGCGCCGTGACTTTGACAGTGTGCTATCTCGCAGCGTGCTTCGTGTTGTGTGTCAACGGCGGAGCAAAAGTCGTCCATTGGGCGGCGTAAAAGTAGGCCACCTGACGCCGCACGCGGGGAACGTCGGGAGGGCGTAGCCCGACCAGAGTTTCCCGCGTGCGGCGTTGGCGACTTTTTGAGGGGCTTCAGCCTGCCCTTCGGGCGCGGCTTTGAGCGAGACGATAGCTGTCGCCGTTCATCTCGAGGATGTTGACGTGGTGGGTCAGCCGGTCGAGCAGTGCGCCGGTCAGCCGTTCCGATCCCAGCGTCTCGGTCCATTCGTCGAATGGCAGATTGCTGGTGATCAGGGTGGCACCGCGTTCGTAGCGTTGCGCGATCAGCTCGAACAGCAATTCCGCCCCGGTCTTTGACAATGGCACGAAGCCCAGTTCGTCGATGATCAGGAGCTTGTAGGCTGCCATCTGCTTCTGGAAACGCAGCAGACGTCGCTCGTCGCGCGCCTCCATCATCTCGCTGACCAGGGCAGCGGCGGTCGTGAAGCCGACGGACAAGCCCTTCTGGCAGGCGGCCAGACCGAGACCGAGCGCCACATGGGTCTTGCCCGTGCCGCTGGGGCCAAGCGCGATGACGTTCTCGCGCCGCTCGACCCATTCGCAGCGGGCCAGCTCCAGCACCTGCATCTTGTTGAGCTTCGGGATAGCGGCGAAGTCGAAGCTGTCGAGGCTTTTGACGACCGGGAACCTCGCCGCCTTGATGCGGCGTTCGACCTTGCGGCGATCCCGTTCGATCATCTCCTGCTCAGCAAGCCGAGTGAGGTATCCGACATGGTCCACGCCCTGTGTGGCGCAGAGCCGGGCCAGCTTCTGATACTCGCGCTGGAAGGTCGGCAGCTTGAGGGTCTTGAGCGTGTGGGAGAGCAGGATCGCAGGGGGATTGTCTGACGCTTGGGTGCTCATGCGGCATCTCCCGCATGCGTCGACAGAAGCCGCATATAGGCCTTTGCCGATGTCTTCTCGACGGTGGCTCTTGGCAGGTACGGGTAGATGGACAGGTCCAGTCTCGGCGGCCGCCGCTCCACCTGGCACAGGAGAAGATGCTTGACGGCATCGAAGCCGATGGCCCCGATCTGGAGGGCCTGCTTCACCGCCACATGCAGATCGGCAAGCTCGAAGCTTTCCAGCAGCCGCAGCACCTGCACATACTCGCGCCGGCCATGCTTTGCCATGCGCGCTTCCATCAGGCGGCGCAGCGTGGCGAACGCCTCGGGCAGATCCCAGCCCTGAAGAGGAGCGGCCTGATCCAGCGCGTTGATCTTCTGTTCGATCAGCGGCAGGTAATGCAGCGGGTCGAACACAACGTCTTCCCGTTCCCAGCTTCGAGGATGACGAGCGATGATCTCGCCACGGCAGCCGATCACCACCTCGTCGACATAGCCCCGGATCCATACATCCTGATGGCCGAAGGCGACCGGGACGGAGTAGTCGTTGGTCCTGTAGCGCACCAGCGCCTGGGAAGAGACCCGACCGCTGGCCTGATCGCAGGCCTCAAAAGGCGAAGCTGGCAGCGGCCGCATCGCCGCAAGATCGCGCTGCAGCCGTTCTGCGATCGTCTCGCTCTCGCCGCGCAGCCTGTCGCGCTGGCGCTTGCGGCATTGCTCTTCCAGCCAGGCGTTGAACTCATCCCACGTCGCAAAGCGCGGGATCGGCACCATGAAGTTGCGACGGGCATAGCCGACGAGGCCTTCGACGCTTCCCTTGTCATTACCCTTGCCGGGGCGGCCATAGCGATCCCGGATCAGGTAGTGGGACAGGAAGCCGCTGAACAGCACTGTCCGCTTGCGCGTGCCATCGGCCAGGATCTTCGACACCAGGCAGCGGTCGTTGTCATAGACGATCGATTGTGGCACCGCCCCGAAGAAGGCGAACGCATGGACGTGGCCATCAATCCAGGCCTCTGACACCGCCGCCGGATAGGCCCGCACATAGCAGGCGTCGCTGTGCGGCAGGTCGAGCACAAAGAAGTGCGCCTTCTGCTCCACGCCGCCGATGACAACCACAGCCTCGCCAAAGTCAGCCTGCGCGTGGCCCGGCGGATGCGATAACGGCACGAACACTTCCTGCCGGCGCTGCTCCCGCTCGCGCATGTAGTCCTTGATGATCGTATAGCCGCCGGTGAACCCGCACTCAGCCCGCAACCGGTCGAACACACGCTTGGCCGTGTGGCGCTGCTTGCGCGGTACCTTCAGGTCTTCGTCCAGCCAATGATCAATGGTCGAAACAAAGGCGTCCAGCTTCGGCCGACGCACCGGGGCCTGACGGCGATAGCCCGGAGGCGTCGAATACGACAGCATCTTGGAAACGCTGTCGCGTGAGATATTGAAATGCTTCGCTGCCTGACGTCGGCTCATCCCCTCCGAGACCGCCAGACGCACCTTCAGATATAAGTCCACGGTGTAGATCCCCTGACCCTCCTGCACATGTTGCAGAAGGAAAATAGGTGGACGACTTTTACGCCGCCCGCGGCAGGACTATCCCGCCGCTACCGTGGCCGAATTTTGCACCGCCGCTCTCATGCTGCACAGCAGGGGCCAGACTCTCACCTACCATCCCCACCTGCATTGCATCGTGCCGGGCGGCGGCGTCTCGCCCGACGGCACGCGCTGGATCTCGTGCAGGCCGGGCTTCTTTTTGCCCGTGCGCGTGCTGTCGCGCCTGTTTCGCCGCCGCTTTCTGGAGGAACTGCGCGCAGCCCATGATGCGGGCCGGCTGGGCTTCTTCAGCGATCTCGCCCACCTGGCAAAGCCTGATGCCTTCGTCCGTATGCTCGCCGAAGTCCGTCGCCTCGCATGAGTGGTCTACGCCAAGCCGCCCTTCTGCGGGCCGCAACAGGTGCTGGCCTATCTAGGCCGCTACACCCATCGCGTCGCCATTGCCAACTCCCGGCTGATCAGCATGGACGACGATCGTGTCGCGTTCCGCTGGCGCGATTATCGCTATGGCGGCAGGACCAAGGCCATGACGCTCGCTGCCCGCGAGTTCATCCGCCGCTTCCTGCTGCACACCTTGCCCGACGGCTTCCACCGCATCCGCCACTACGGCTTTCTCGCCAATGGTCATCGAACCACCAGGCTCGAACTGTGCCGCAGGCTGCTGGCCAAACCGCGGCAGAATGCTCTCGAACGGGACGCCGAAAGCATCGCTGTCGCCGCCGAGCCCCTTGCGACAACGCATCGCTGCGCTTGTTGCGGAGGACCGATGATCACACTCGCCATCTGGCGGTGCGGACAGGCGCCGCCGCACCCTTTCTGGAACGACACCTCATGATCGCGCCCGATGCGTCCTTATTGCCATGCTCCGCATCCGTCGCCATGGGCGCCGGAACGCCAACTCTTGGCCCATCGCACGTGGGCGCAAGCTGTCAGGCCGGTGACGAAAGGCGCAGCAAGCTGGCCGACGGCGCCCGCCATCAACATTCCGCCCTCTATCGTGGCGTCCTTCGTCGCCTTCGCATCCCGAGAGCCCTTCGTCTGCCCGGCGAAGACGATCCCGACCGCTCCTGCCGGCTACAATCCCCATAGCGCCAGTCCTGCCCGCGGCTCCGTTCAATCCGGCTTGCAATGAGGTCCGACGTCGGGCCCGCGTGCCCCGCCTGTGCCCCCGGACCTCACAGAAGCCTCCAGATTCCCTTGAGGGCCGTGTCGTGATTCACGCTTGGGATGTGGACCGAGCGGAGCCGCGGCCGAATGGCCGAGATTGCTAGGAAGACGAAGCGCTACCCGTCTGATCTGACGGACGAGGACGGGGCGCAGATCGCGCCGTTGATGCGCAGGCCCGGCAGTCGAGGCCACGCGGTCCACGCTCGACCAGCGAAACATGGCGCTGGCCTCCGAGCGATGCGCTCTTAAGATCGACTTGCATGTCTGACACCGACACCTCGTGCGACGAATCACGGGCACGAAGTTGGAGAGCGCACAGTCCCGATTGGAGGCGAACCGTCGCAAGAGTGTCCGAGGATATCCAGAAATGCGCGCTCGTGTGCTTACACAATGCTTACACACTTGCCGCAAAAAAGCCGTGTAAGCAGCAACCCCCCGAAGGGCGTTTGCTAAGTTGCTGCATTTCTTGAGAAAGTCTGGAGCGGGCGAAGGGATTCGAACCCTCGACCCCAACCTTGGCAAGGTTGTGCTCTACCCCTGAGCTACACCCGCATTTTCTACCCGGCTGAGAGCCTTTCGGCTCACCCGCCAGCGAGGTGGGCTGTATATGGACCAAGCCGCAGCGGATTGCAACAGGGTTTTTTCGCGCCTCGCGCCGCCGCTTCCCGCCTGTGGACACGCTGTGGAAGACGCCCGCACGGGCCCGCTCGCGCGCCGCGCTCGACGGCCCGGCACCGCCGCCCGCAGGCTCTTGAGGCGCGCCGTGCCGATAAGCTACAAGCGGATCGACTTCCCCTCGGCGCGTTCCAGCGTCGCCCGCCTTCCGGAGCCTGCCATGCCCGCCACCCGCGCCGATCTGATGGCCTTCCTCGACGCGCTCGGCATCGCGACCACGACCGTCGAGCATCGGCCGGTGTTCACCGTCGCCGAAGGCCTGGACCTGCACGAAGCCATTCCCGGAGCACACACGCGCAACCTGTTCGTCAAGGACAAGAAGGGCCGGCTTTTCCTGATCGTCGTCCTCGCCGACGCCACCGTCGACCTCAAGCAGGCCCACCATGTGCTCGGCGCACAGGGGCGCGTTTCCTTCGGCAGCGCCGAGCAGCTAATGGAGGTGCTCGGCGTGCCGCCTGGCTCGGTGACGCCCTTCGCGCTGATCAACGACCGCGCCGCCCGGCGCGTCACACCGGTGTTCGATGCAGCGATGATGCGCCACCCCGTGCTCAACTACCACCCGCTCACCAACGACGCGACGACGACCATCGCGCGCGACGATCTCATGGTCTTCGCTCGCGCCTGCGGCCATGAGCCGCTGGTGCTGGCGGTGAGCGATGAAGCGAAGGCGCAGGGTTTGTAATTCTCCCGCCGTGGCGCCATGTTAGGCGCAAAGGCTGGACATGGTTCGGCGGAGCGTCTTCACGGCGAAGGCCTCCTTCCGTCCCTGAGTTTCGACAGAGGCAGATGCAATGAGCGGTGGCAGTTTCTCCATGGGCGGTTCTGTGGGCGGTGGCTTCGGCGGCGGCTATGGCGGTGGGCCGGGCGGCGCGTCAGGCGGCGCGTCAGGCGGCGCGCCGAACGGCGGTTCGGACGCCGGAGGCGAGGCGGTGATCCGCGACGTGACGACTCAGAGCTTCATGAAGGATGTCATCGAGGCGTCGAAGACCCGTCCTGTGCTGGTCGATTTCTGGGCACCCTGGTGCGGCCCGTGCCGCCAGCTGACGCCGGTGCTGGAAGGCGCGGTCAAGGCCGCCAAGGGCGCGGTGCTGCTGGCCAAGATGAACATCGACGACCACCCGGAGGTGGCCGGTCAGCTCGGCATCCAGTCCATTCCGGCGGTCATCGCCTTCGTCAATGGCCAGCCGGTCGACGGTTTCATGGGCGCCCAGCCGGAAAGCCAGATCAAGGCCTTCATCGAGCGCCTGGGCGGCAAGGCGCCGGGCGCGGCCGAGACCGAGCAACTGCTCGAACAGGCCGATGCCCTGCTCGCCGCCAAGGACTACGGCCAGGCGGCGCAGCATTTCGGCGCCGTGCTCCAGATGGCGCCGGACAGCGTGCGCGCGCTCGCCGGCCTGGCCCGCTGCTATCTCGGCACCGGCGACGCCGCCCGCGCCCGCCAGGCGCTGGAGATGGTGCCCGAACCGGGCCATGCCGATCCCGCCTACACGGCCGCCGTGGCCGCGATCGAACTCGCCGAACAGGCCGAATCGCTCGGCGACCTCGCCGAACTGCAGAGCCGCGTCGCCGCCGATCCGGCCGACCACCAGGCCCGCTTCGACCTGGCGTTGGCACTCAACGCACGCGGCGACAAGACCGCAGCGGTCGACCAGCTGATCGAGATCGTGCGCCGCGACCGGGCCTGGAACGACGACGGCGCGCGCAGGCAGCTGCTGCAGTTCTTCGACGCCTGGGGCTTCAAGGAACCGGCCTCTGCCTACGGCCGGAGAAAATTGTCGTCCGTTCTGTTCTCCTGAGCGTATAGGGCGAAGCGGCGGCAGCCGCTTCGCCCCGAAACCTGACAGCCGGGAAAGGACCACGCCATGCGGGCAGGCAACGCCCAATACGACACGCCGGCCGACCTGCCGGCCGCGCTTCCCGTGTTTCCGCTCGCCGGCGCCCTGCTGCTGCCGCGCACCCAGTTGCCACTCAACATCTTCGAGCCGCGCTATCTCGCCATGGTCGACGCTGCGCTGGCCGGCAGCCGGCTGATCGGCATGATCCAGCCGGCACCCGACGCGCCGGCCGACGCGCCCCGGCCCGCCCTGTCGGCGGTCGGCTGCGCTGGCCGACTGACCGGCTTCCAGGAGACCGGTGACGGTCGCTACCTGATCACGCTTCAGGGTGTCGCCCGCTTCCGCATGCGCGTCGAGATGGACGCCATCACGCCGTTCCGCCAGGTCGAGGCCGATTTCGCCGAATTCGCCCACGACCTGAAGCCCGGCCACGGCGAGGAAGCGGTCGACCGCGACGGCCTGCTCAAGGCCTTCCGCGCCTATCTCGACGCCAACGACATGGACGCCGACTGGGACAGCGTGATGAAAGCCGACACCGAGGTGCTGGTCAACGCCCTGTGCATGATGAGCCCTTATGGCGCGCCGGAAAAGCAGGCGCTTCTGGAGGCCTTCGACCTCAAGACCCGCGCCGAGACCCTCGTCGCCATCACCGAGCTCGACCTCGCCCGGGGCAGGAGCAGCGACGGCGGCGCCACGCTGCAATAGAGATATCGATTGAGGATGCCCGCCATGAACGAACAGGCTGCGCGCAAGGTCGACCGGAAGCTGCTCGAACTGCTGGTTTGTCCGGTCACCAAGACCACGCTGGAATACGATGCCGAACGCCAGGAACTGATCTCCCGCGCCGCACGGCTCGCCTACCCGATCCGCGACGGCATCCCGATCATGCTGCCCGAGGAAGCCCGCAAGCTGGAGGAATGATCCGGATCGGTTACGCGCTCCGGGATCCGGTCCGCGTCCCGCTATCCGGTAAGCGCTTCCAGCGCGGCGGCCAGAGCCGCCGCGTCGCCGGAGACCTTCAGCGTCTTCAGCCGCGCGCCGGCGCCCGCGTCGATCGCCACGGCCGATTTCGGCACGCCCAGCGCCTTGGCGATCAGCGCTTCCAGCGCCGCATTGGCGGCGCCCTTTTCGGGGATCGCGCGCACCCGTGCCAGCACCACCGGCCGGCCGTCGGACAGTTCGCTGCAGCCCTCGACCGCATCCTTCCCCGCGCGCGGCGTCAGCCGCACGTCGACGGCGAGCCCTCCGGGGACCGCCCGCCAGGGCCGCGCCGCGCCGGCCATCGGCTCAGAACACGTTGGGATAGATGTAGCGGATGATGATGTTCTGGACCAGGAACACGCCGAGCAGCAGCACGATCGGCGACAGGTCCAGGCCGCCGAGGCTCGGCATGAAACGCCGGATCGGGCGCAGCAGCGGCTCGGTCAGATTGTACAGCATCTGGCCGATCATCGAGATGACCTGGTTGCGCGGATTGACGACGTTGAAGGCGTAGAGCCAGGAAAAAATCGCGCTGGCAATGATCACGTAGGTGTAGAGATTCAGCACCAGCAGAACGACGTCGAGAAGTGCGCGCATGAGGTCCGTTCCTGTCGGGTCGGCGAAAAATGGGTCGGCCATGATGTAGCCGCGCCTCCCGTCGACCGCAAGACGCGATCTGTCGTCAGGGTTTCCGCACCCCTTGCGCCCCCGCCGCCGCGGGCCCGCAGCGGCTCCGATCCGGCACCCCGGAACGGCGACGCGAAACGCTTGACAGGAGGACGCCTCCTCTCCTAAATGCGCGCACCCGGAAAGGGGCCGTAGCTCAGATGGGAGAGCGCTGCAATCGCACTGCAGAGGTCAGGGGTTCGATTCCCCTCGGCTCCACCAGGTTTCCTGTCGACGTGAAAAATCATAAAAATCAAAATCTTGGTGCAAGAGCCTCACGGCTTGCGTAGCCAGACAAGACAAGTCGGCAAACCGTCAACGTGTGACGCAGCGCGCCCCCTTGGCGGAATCGTCTTGGCGCTTTGTTTCCGTTCCTCACTTGTCTTCCGGTTCTCCTCCTTCTCTTCCGACAAACTTTCAAACGCGTCATCACGCACGCAGCGAAGCGCAGATGCGGGATCGGCGAGCCGGGGGGCTCTCGATCTCCTTCCTTGACATCATCGACACCGCGGCTCTCCGGTTCCGGCTCGCAGCTCACGCTTGGCCGGGAGGACACTGGAGAGGTTGCGGGTTTTCAACAAGCTGACGGGCCCCGCAGGGCCCGTCCGATCTCTCTGGCTGGGCCTTATGCGGCGCCTCAGCTGTTCACCAGGTTCCTGAGCACGTAGTGCAGGATGCCGCCGGCCTTGATGTATTCCAGCTCGTCGAGGGTGTCGACGCGGCACAGGCACTCGATCACCTTCTTGGTGCCGTCGGCGTAGGTCACCTCGACGTCCATCATCTGGCGCGGGGTGATATCGGCGATGCCCTTGATGGTAACGCGCTCCTGGCCGGTGATGCCGTGCGACTGCCAGCTCTCGCCGTCCTTGAAGGTCAGCGGGATGACGCCCATGCCGACCAGGTTCGAGCGGTGGATGCGCTCGAACGACTGGGCGATCACGGCGCGCACGCCGAGGAGCTTGGTGCCCTTGGCCGCCCAGTCGCGCGAGGAGCCGGTGCCGTATTCCTTGCCGGCGAAGATGACCAGCGGCGTGCTCTCGGCCTGGTATTCCATGGCCGCGTCGTAGATCCACTTCTGCTGGCCGCCCTTCATGGTCACGCCGCCCTCGACGCCCGGCACCATCTGGTTCTTGATGCGGATGTTGGCGAAGGTGCCGCGCATCATCACCTGGTGGTTGCCGCGCCGCGCGCCGTAGGAGTTGAAGTCCTTGACCGCGACCTGGTGCTCGGACAGGTAGGTGCCCGCCGGGCTGTTGGCCTTGATGTTGCCCGCCGGCGAGATGTGGTCGGTGGTGATGCTGTCCAGGAACAGGCCCATGACCGCCGCGTTCTCGATATCCTCGAGCGGCTTCGGCTCCATGGTCATGCCCTCGAAATAGGGCGGGTTCTGGACGTAGGTGGAGGACATCGGCCAGCCGTAGGTCATGCCGCCCTCGACCTTGATGGCCTGCCAGTGCTCGTCGCCCTTGAACACGTCCGAATAGCGCGAGCGGAACATCTCCTCGGTGATCGACGAGCGGATCAGGTCGGTGATTTCCTGCGTCGTCGGCCAGATGTCCTTCAGGTACACCGGGTTGCCGTCCTGGTCGGTGCCGAGCGGGTCGGCCGTCAGGTTGATGGTGAGCGAGCCGGCGATGGCATAGGCGACGACCAGCGGCGGCGAGGCCAGGTAGTTGGCGCGGACGTCCGGATTGACGCGGCCCTCGAAGTTGCGGTTACCCGACAGCACCGAGCAGGCGATCAGGTCGTTGTCGTTGATGGCCTTGGAGATGGCCGGGTCGAGCGGACCGGAGTTGCCGATGCAGGTGGTGCAGCCGTAGCCGGCCAGCGTGAAGCCGAGCGCGTCGAGATCGTCCTGCACGCCGGCCTTGACCAGGTAGTCGGTGACGACCTGCGAGCCCGGTGCCAGCGAGGTCTTCACCCACGGCTTGACCTTCAGGCCCTTCTTCAGCGCGTTGCGGGCAACGAGGCCGGCGCCGATCAGCACGCTCGGGTTGGAGGTGTTGGTGCAGGAGGTGATGGCGGCGATGACGACGTCGCCGTGGCCGAGGTCGTGGCCGCGGCCCTCGACGGCGACGCGCTTGGCGAGTTCGTCCGCCTTCTTGAACTCGTCCGCCATGGTCCTTGCGAAGCCTTCGGCGGCCTCGGTCAGGTTGACGCGATCCTGCGGGCGCTTCGGGCCGGACACGGCCGGGACGACGGTCGAGATGTCGAGTTCGAGCGTGTCGGTGAACACCGGCTCCTCGCCGCCGGCGCGGAACATGCCCTGGGCCTTGGCATAGGCCTCGACGAGGGCGACGCGCTCGGGATCGCGGCCGGTTGCCTTGAGGTAGTTCAGCGTGTCGTTGTCGACCGGGAAGAAGCCGCAGGTCGCGCCGTATTCCGGCGCCATGTTGGCGATGGTGGCGGCGTCCTCGAGGCTGATGTTGTCGAGGCCGGGGCCATAGAATTCGACGAACTTGCCGACCACGCCCTTCTTGCGCAGCATCTCGGTCACGCGCAGCACCAGGTCGGTGGCGGTGATGCCGTCATTGAGCTTGCCCGTCAGCTTGAAGCCGATGACCTCCGGGATCAGCATGGAGATCGGCTGGCCGAGCATGGCCGCTTCCGCCTCGATGCCGCCGACGCCCCAGCCCAGCACGGCGAGGCCGTTGACCATGGTGGTGTGACTGTCGGTGCCGACCAGCGTGTCCGGATAGGCGACCGTTTCGCCGTTCTCGTCCTTGGTCCAGACGGTCTGGGCCAGGTATTCCAGGTTCACCTGGTGGCAGATGCCGGTGCCTGGCGGCACGGCGCGGAAGTTGTCGAAGGCCGACTGACCCCAGCGCAGGAACTCGTAGCGTTCGCCGTTGCGCTCGTATTCCAGCTCGACGTTCTTGGTGAAGGCGTCCTTGGTGCCGAAATAGTCGATCATCACCGAGTGGTCGATGACCAGGTCGACCGGCACCAGCGGGTTGACCTTCTTCGGGTCGCCGCCGAGCTTGACCGCCGCGTCGCGCATGGCGGCGAGGTCGACCACGGCCGGCACGCCGGTGAAGTCCTGCATCAGCACGCGCGCCGGACGGTAGGAGATCTCGTGGTCGGACCGGCGCTCGACCAGCCACTTGGCGACGGCGCGGATGTCGTCCGCGGTCACCGTGCGGTTGTCCTCGAAGCGCAGCAGGTTTTCCAGCACCACCTTCAGCGAGTTGGGCAGCCTGGAGACGCCCTCCAGGCCGTTCTTCTCGGCGTCGGGAATGGAGAAATAGGTATAGGTCTTGTCGCCGACCTTAAGCGTTTTCTTCGCCTTGAAGCTGTCGAGGGACTGGGTCACGACTGGCGCTCTCCTCTCAAGATCCGCGGCGGCGCGATGGGAGTTCGCCGCCCGCCCGGGGGTGAATTCTCTGGCGTTCCGGATGCGGAGGGCGTCCGCCCGGAACAATGTGCGGCCTCTTGCGGGCCTCGCGCTTGCAGCGGCCGTCGTTGTCGAAGGCCCGCCGGGTGCCGAACGCAAGCTACTGGGCGTGCGCGTCGCCGCCCCTATAGCGAATTTTCGGCTGCGCCACCAGAGAGGGACGCGGCGACAGGAGTGCCGCAGTCCCGGTTTCCAGTCGCGCCCAAACGCGATTGGGCGCTTTTATATACAAGCGTATACAAAAGTCATCCCCGATTTCTGCGCCCGGGCCTGCCACGCGTAGATAATTGGTAAGGGGCCATGGGCCAGTCTGGCCCGAGTCGGCACCCGTCGGCCCTGCCGGAACAGCGCCGGACAGGTGCCGGAGGTCCGCCGGAGACCCGCCGGAGATGTGTCGACGTCATGTCGGAGACGGACAACGCCATCCGGACCCGCCCGTGGAGGAAGGCAAGCCATGAAACCATCGACCATCGCCGCCCTCGCCCTTCTGGTGCTGACCGGCTGCATCGCGGCCCCGGCAGCGGCCGAGGAGGGTAAGCCGGCCGACTATCCTCGCGTCGTCGATCTGCTGCGGACCGACAGCACCGTCCTCGGTCAGCCGCTGCCGCAGTCCGGCGGACCGATGCAGGTCACCTCGATGATCGTGACCATGGAGCCGGGCGAAGAGACCGGGCGGCACATGCATCCGGTGCCGACCTACGGCTACATTCTCGAAGGCGAGGTGACGATCGCCTACGAGGGCCACGGCGAAAGGGTCTACAAGGCCGGCGACGCCTTCATGGAGGCGGTCCATGTCTGGCACAACGGCAGGGCGACCGGCGCCGGGCCGACGCGCATCCTGGCGGTGTTCGTCGGTGCTGACGGCATCCCGAACGTGATTCGGCCTTGATGTTGCGGGCCTGCCGCGACTAACAAGGGCGAACGTCCGCGACATCGCCGCCTCATCGGCCGCTGGAGGATCATGCTGAAGCTCATCGCCGAAACCCTGGCCGTCGACCGCGGCGGACGGCGCGTGTTCGCGGACCTGTCGTTCACGCTCGCCTCCGGCATGGCGCTGCTGGTCACCGGTCCGAACGGCGTCGGCAAGTCGAGCCTGCTGCGCACCCTCGCCGGCCTGGTCGCGCCGGCGCACGGAAATCTGTCTCTGCAGGGCGGCGTCGCCGACCGGTCGGTCGGCGAGCACTGCCACTATTTCGGTCATCTGGACGCGGTCAAGCCGTCGCTCAGCGTGCTCGAGAACCTGAACTTCTGGCAGGCGTTCTTCGGCACCGAGTGGCGCGCCGGCGGCTTCGAGGCGACCGGCATGGACGCCGCCGAGGCACTCGACGGGCTCGGCATCGTCCACACCGCGACCCTGCCCGCGGCCTACCTGTCCGCCGGCCAGCGCCGACGCCTGTCGCTCGCCCGCCTGCTGGTGTCGCCGCGGCCCGTCTGGCTGCTCGACGAACCGACCTCGGCGCTCGACGCCGCGTCCGAGAAGGGTCTGCTTGCGCTGATGAACGACCACCTGACCCGCGGCGGGCTGATCGTCGCCGCCACGCATGCACGCATCGACCTGGCGTCGGCCGCGGAACTGCGCATGGAGGCGCCGCAATGACCGGCTGGGCGGGAGCTCTGCTCCAGCGCGAGATGCGCCTGGCGGTGCGGGTCGGCGGCGGCGCGCTGATCGGCGTGCTGTTCTTCCTGGCGGTGGTCACCGTGGTGCCGTTCGGCATGGGGCCCGACCTCAACCTGCTGGCCCGCATCGGGCCGGCGATCCTGTGGATCGGGGCGCTGCTGTCGACGCTGCTCGGCCTCGACCGTCTGTTCCAGGCCGACCGCGAGGACGGCTCGCTCGATCTCGTGCTGATGGCCGGCCAGCCGCTCGAACTGGTGGTTCTGGTCAAGTGCCTCGCCCACTGGGTGGCGACCGGCTTCCCACTCGTCGCCGCCGCGCCGGTGCTGGCGATCTTCCTCAACCTCGATCCGGTCGCCATCGGCGCGGTGACGCTGACGCTCCTCGTCGGTACCCCGGCGCTGACCCTGATCGGCGCGATCGGCGCCGCGCTGACCGTGACATTGCGCCGCGGCGGCCTGCTGATGGCGGTGCTGGTCGTGCCGCTCGCCATCCCGGTGCTGATCTTCGGCGTCAGCGCCGCCGACGCGGCGGTCAGCGAGCCGGTGCCGTTCCTGACGCCGTTCCTGATCCTGTGCGCCCTGACGCTGATCGCCGCGGTCGTCGGCCCGCTGGCCGGCGCCGCCGCGCTGCGCTTCGCCTCGGATTGATCGTGCGCATGGCGGGCCGCCGGCGGGCGTGGTCAAGGTTGTGGCAGAGTGCTGCATTGAAGACGGCGGCAAGACAGATTAGAACTCTTCCATGGCGATCATCGACCTCGCAAACCCGACCCGCTTCCTGTCCCTGGTGCGCGTGCTGCTGCCTTGGCTGACCGCCCTGTGCGTGGCCTCTTTCGCGGCCGGCCTCTACATGAGCTTCTTCACCGCGCCGGAGGACTACCAACAGGGCGACACCGTCCGGATCATGTACATCCACGTGCCGGCCGCCTGGCTGGCGATGATGTGCTACTCGATCATGACGCTGTCGTCCCTCGGCACGCTGGTGTGGAAGCACCCGCTCGCCGACGTCTCGGCCAAGGCCGCGGCTCCGCTCGGCGCGGCCTTCACCTTCATGTCGCTGGTCACCGGCTCGCTGTGGGGCAAGCCGATGTGGGGCACCTACTGGGTGTGGGACGCGCGGCTGACCTCGGTGCTGGTGCTGTTCATCATGTATCTCGGCCTGATGGCCCTGTGGCGGACGATGGAAGACCCGATCAAGGCCGGCAAGGCGGCGGCGATCCTGACCTTGGTCGGCGCGCTCAACCTGCCGATCATCAAGTTCTCGGTCGACTGGTGGAACACGCTGCACCAGCCGGCGAGCGTCATGCGCATGGACGGGCCGACCATCCACCCGGATATCCTGTGGCCGCTGCTGGTCATGGCCATCGCCTTCACCCTGCTGTTCGTCGTCCTGCACCTGATGGCCATGCGCAACGAGATCCTGCGCCGGCGGGTGCGGGCCCTGCGCATGCGTGCGGCGGCAGCCCGCCCGGCGATCGCCAGGGCGACCGTTCAGGCTGCGGAGTAGAGCCATGGATCTTGGACCCCACGCCGGTTTCATCATCGCTTCCTATGCGACCTGCGCGGCGGTCGTCGCCGGCCTGATCGTCTGGGTGTTCGCCGACAAGGCGCGCCAGGAGGCGGCGCTCGCCGACCTCGAAGCGCAGGGCATCGGCCGGCGCGCGGGCGCCGGCAAGGGCGGGACGCACGAGGCATGAGCGGCCCCCTCTCCGATCCGGCGCAGACCAACGAACGGCCTGCCCGTCGCGGCGTGCCCGTCCTGGTGCTGCTGCCACTGGTCGTGTTCGGCGCACTCGCGGCGCTGTTCCTGTTTCAGCTCTATTTCGGCAAGGACCCGTCCTCGATCCCCTCGGCGCTGATCAACAAGCCGGCGCCGGACATGGCGCTGCCGCCCGTCGCCGACCTGACCCGCGACGGCATGCCGGTGCCCGGCTTCGACGGCAACGACCTCAGGGGCGAGGTGTCCGTGGTCAACGTCTTCGCCTCCTGGTGCGTGCCGTGCCGGCAGGAGCATCCGATCCTGGAAGAGATCGGCAGGGACGACCGGATCAGGCTGATCGGCATCAACTACAAGGACAAGCCGGAGAACGCCCGCCGCTTCCTCGGCAGCCTCGGCAACCCCTACGACCGGATCGGCGCCGACGACACCGGCCGGGCTGCGATCGAATGGGGCGTCTATGGCGTGCCGGAGACCTATATCGTCGATCGGGCCGGCGTGATCCGCTTCAAGTTCATCGGCCCGCTGTCGCCGGAAACCTATGCCGGCACCTTCCAGCCGGAGCTGGAAAGGGTTCTGGCCAGCGGCAGCTGACGGCCGGGTTGCGGTCGCACTGGCCGGCCGCCTGTAACCCCGTCGTGACTTTCTGTTGAGGGTCATTGAGACTATGGTGCGTGCGGGGCATTTCGCGTCACGTTGAAAGGAAACCGGCCGCCGATGGGCATGCTGCGCAAGGCGCTTTGCGCCTTTTTCCTCGGTTTGTCCGCGGCGTTTTACGCCGCGCCCGCCGCCGCCGCCGACGCGCGCGTGGTGGTGGAACTGTTCACCAGTCAGGGCTGCTCTTCCTGTCCGCCGGCGGACCGGTTGCTGGCAGAGTTGGCGGTCGAGGAAGGCGTGCTCGCCCTGTCGCTGCCGGTCGATTACTGGGACTATCTGGGCTGGAAGGACACCCTGGCCAGTCCGGACAATTCGGACCGTCAGCGCCAGTATGCGGTCCGGCGCGGCGACCGGGCGGTCTACACGCCGCAGATGGTCATCAACGGCGGGGAACACGTGACCGGCAACGATGCCGCAGCCGTGCGCGCCGCCATCAGCCGGGCCCGCCCGCTGCCCGCGAAGGTCAAGCTGGCGTCGACCGACCAGGCGATCGAGGTCACGCTCGACGGGCAACTGCCCGACGGCGCCGCCATGGCGACCGTGTTCCTGCTCCAGGTCAAGGAACGCGAGACGGTCGAGATCGGCCGCGGCGAGAACACCGGTCGGGAAATCACCTATGTCAACGTGGTGCGCAAGGTGCTGCCGATGGGCATGTGGTCCGGCGGCACGCAGACCTTCCGCATGCCCCGCCACGAACTGAAGAAATCGAAAGGCGAGCGCTGCGCCGTGCTGGTCCAGCTCGACGACGGCAGCGGGCCGGGCGCGGTCGTCGGCGCGGCCTCGATGACATGGGAAAAATCGAGATAGTGCCGGTTCGCCCGACGCGTCGCTCTTGTATCGCGGGCGAAAGCTGCTAGGCGTACCTCGCGGATCCTGCCCCGCCCTGGGGTGCCGGTCCGGTTGCCAAACGACCGAGCGAGGTATTCCCCATGAGCCTGCGGCTGCGCATCGCCCTTGGAAGCGTCGTCGTCGGCATTGCCGTCCTCGTCCTGAAGTATCTCGCCTATCTGCTCACCGGCTCGGTGGCACTCTATTCGGACGCGCTGGAATCGATCGTCAACGTCGCCTCGTCGCTCGCGGCTCTGACCGCTGTCTGGTTCGCCGCCAAGCCGGCCGACCAGAACCACCCGTATGGCCACGACAAGGCCGAGTATTTCGCCGCGGTGCTGGTCGGGGTGATGATCGTTCTCGCCGCGCTGGCGATCTTCCGCGCCGCCTGGGTCGGCTTCCAGTCGCCGGAGGCGCCCGACTACCGCCTCGACGGTCTGGCGGTCAACGGCCTGGCCAGCGTGATCAACGGCGGCTGGGCGTTCCTGCTGATCCGCTTCGGCCGCCGGCACCGCTCGCCCGCGCTGGTCGCGGACGGCCGCCATCTGGTCGCCGACGTGATGACATCTCTCGGCGTGCTGGTCGGCGTCGGCCTGGTGCTGGTCACGGGCTGGCGGCAGCTCGACTCGATCCTCGCCGCTCTGGTCGGCCTCAACGTGCTGTGGTCCGGCTGGACGCTGATGAAGGAGTCAGTCAGCGGCCTGATGGACGAGGCCGCTTCGACGGAGGTGCAGGACCGGCTGCGCGCCCTGATCTCAGAACACGGCGAGGGCGCCATCGAGGCGCACGACCTGCGCACGCGCACCGCCGGCCAGACCACCTTCATTGATTTCCATCTCGTGGTGCCCGGCGACATGAGCGTCGACACAGCTCACGACATCTGCGACCGGATCGAGCAGGCCATCGCCCGCCACGTCGCCGGCGCCCGCGTCACCATCCACGTCGAGCCCGAGCACAAGGCCAAGCATTCGGGCATCGTGGTGCTGTGACGCGGCGTTGACGTTTTTGTGATCGTTGCCCCGCGGGCGCCGCGACGGTTGCCGAACCGGGTTTCCTGTGGTCTGATTCCGCTATTGAACGTTTCGGCAGGGAATTGTTCAGGATTTTCGGACTTGCTGGAGCGGGATGCACCGCGCCCGCGTGGTGCGAATCGGCGGGCGTTCGCCTGCCGTGGGGGTCACACTGACCTTTCTGTGAACGGGAGGGCTCGTCCGATCCATGATCCAGTTTTCGAAAGCCGCCTCTTCCGGGTCCGCCGACCACGCCGCGGCGGGAGCAGGATCCGCCACCTTGGCATCCACCCTGCCGGTCTATTCCAACGACCAGATCGCCCACCAGCTCACCGACGGCTACTGGAACCATAACGGCTACGGCCGGCACTCGTTCAACGTCGCGCCGGGCGGCAGCATCACCGTCGACATCACGGGCCTGACCAGCGCCGGGCGCAGCCTTGCCACGCAGGCGCTGCAGGCCTGGACCGATGTCACCGGCATCAACTTCGCGCAGGTGACCGGCGGCGCCCAGATCACCTTCGACGACAACAATTCCGGCGCCTATGCCTCGACCTGGTGGAGCGGCACCACCATCACGCAGGCGTCGGTCAACATCTCGACCGCCTGGCTGAGCGCCTACGGCACGTCGATCGACAGCTACAGCTTCCAGACCTACGTCCACGAGATCGGCCATGCGCTCGGTCTCGGCCACGCCGGCAACTACGACGGCTCGGCCACTTACGGCGTGCACAACCACTATGCCAACGATTCCTGGCAGGCCTCGATCATGTCGTATTTCGACCAAGTCGAGAACACGTCGATCGCGGCCAGCTACGCCTACGCGATCACGCCGATGGTCGCCGACATCATCGCGATCCAGAATCTCTACGGCACGCCGACGACGATCCGCGCCGGCAACACCGTCTACGGCGACGGCTCGACCGCCGGCGGCTACCTGGACAGCCTGACCTCCTTCAGCCGACCGGTCGCGGTGACGATCTACGACAACGGCGGCTTCGACACGCTCAACTTCGGCACCGTGTCCGCCAACCAGACCATCGACCTGCGGGCCGAGCACGTCTCCAGCGTGCGCGGCCTGACCGGCAACCTGATCATCGCCCGCGGCACGGTCATCGAGAACGCCATCGGCGGCAGCGGCAACGACACGTTGATCGGCAATGCCGCCAACAACATCCTCGACGGCGGCGCCGGCTTCGACACCGCCCATATCGGCGCCTCGCTCGCCGGAACGCGCGTCACCGTCTTCTTCGAGGGCATGACACTGGCGTCCAGCCAGGGCAACGACGTGCTGGTCAACATCGAGATGGTCGCCTTCTCGGACACCACGCGCAGCACCGCTTCGTTCGGATCCTCCGGGTCGATCTACGCCTATGGCGCGTCCTACGCCGACTTGATCACCGGCATCGGCGGCAATGCGCTCGGCCTGCTCAACCACTACGCCAATTTCGCCGCCGCCGAAGGCCGCTCGATCACCTTCAACGGCCTGAGCTATATCGCGTCCCATGTCGACCTGATCCAGGCGCACGGGGCCAACGCCACCATCGGCGCCCTGCATTACATCAGCCACGGCTACGGCGAGGGCCGGACGATCACCTTCGACGGTCTCGCCTACATTGCCTCCCACGCCGACCTGATCCAGGCGCACGGGGCCAACGCCACCATCGGCGCCCTGCATTACGTCAGCCATGGCTACGGCGAGGGGCGGACGACGTCGTTCAACGGCCTGGAATACATCGCCGCCTATGCCGACCTGCGCGCCGCCTACGGCACCAACGGCTCGATCGGGGCGGAGCATTACATCAACCACGGCTTCGGCGAAGGCCGGGGACTGCGGTTCGATACCCGTCTGTATCTCGGCGCCTATGCCGACCTGCGCGCGGCCTACGGCACCGACATCAACCAGGCCGTCACCCATTTCATCCAGCACGGCGCCGCGGAGGGACGCAGCACGGACCGGTTTTCGGCGCTCGACTACATCGCCTCCTACGGCGACCTGATCGCCGTCTACGGCACCAACACCGCAGGCGCGCTGCAGCACTACTATGCCCACGGGTTCACCGAGGGCCGCGGCGACAATTTCGACGGCCTGCGCTACATCGCCTCCTATGCCGACCTGATTCTGGCCTACGGATCCGACGCGACTCAGGGCACGACGCATTTCATCATGCACGGCTTCGGCGAGGGGCGCTCGACCCTGTTCGATGCCGCCGCCTACATCAACGCGTCAGGCAACGCCGATCTGCTCGCCGTCTACGGATCGAATCTCGACGGAGCCGTCCTGCACTACGTACGGCACGGCTATTTCGAGGGCCGCAACCTGTCCGGGGGCGGGTCGCAGGAAGCGATCGCCTTCTCGCAAGCCGCGGAAGCGGACAGCTTCGCGTTCCTCGACATCGAGTCCGGACAGGACGATCAGGACGACGACGGCTCCTTCGTGCTGACGTCCTTCGAAGACGAAGCCTGGGCGGCCGACGCGCCGGCCGACGCGCCAGTCGATACGCAGGATTTCCTCCTTCTCGCCGAAGCCGACCTCGGGCTCCTGCCCAGGGCTGACGACGACTTCCAGTTCATGTGAGCCCGGCCGCGGCCGGGCTCACGTCTGCCGCATCGGCCTGCACCGGACAACGAAAAAGAGCCCGGGGATGACCCCGGGCTCAAGGTGCGGTCCGAGCCAACGTGACCGCTTTGGGAGAGCGGGTTTACAGGCGCTGCGAGCCCTGGCCGAATTCCGGATAGGCCTCCACGCCGACCTCGACCTTGTCGAGACCGAGGGCTTCCTCTTCCGGCGACACGCGGATGCCGACGACCGCCTTGAGCACCATCCAGACGATCGCTGAGCAGACCAGGGTGAAGACGCCGTAGGAGACGATGCCGATGATCTGGGTCGCGTAGGAGGTCTCGCCGTTGGACAGCGGCACGATCAGAGTGCCCCACATGCCGGCGATCAGGTGCACCGGAATGGCGCCGACGACGTCGTCGATCTTCAGCTTGTCAAGCATCGGCACCGCGAAGACCACGATGGCGCCGCCGACACCGCCGATGAACACGGCCTGCAAGACGCTCGGCGCGAGCGGCTCGGCGGTGATCGAGACCAGACCGGCCAGCGCGCCGTTGAGCGCCATGGTGACGTCGACCTTCTTGTAGAGGATCTGGGTCAGGATCATGGCGACGATCACGCCGGCAGCCGCGGCCATGTTGGTGTTGGCGAAGATGCGCGAGACGTCGGACACGTCGCCGATGGTGCCCATGGCCAGCTGCGAGGCGCCGTTGAAGCCGAACCAGCCGAGCCACAGGATGAAGGTACCGAGGGTCGCCAGCGGCATGGACGAGCCCGGCAGCGGGGTGACCTGACCGTTCGGCCCGTACTTGCCCCTGCGGGCGCCGAGGATGAGCGCGCCGGCGAGCGCCGCCCAGCCGCCGACCGAATGCACCAGCGTGGAGCCGGCGAAGTCGGAGAAGCCCATCTCGGACAGCCAGCCCGCGCCCCACTGCCAGGAGCCGGCGATCGGGTAGATGAAGCCGGTCAGCACGACGGTGAACAGCAGGAACGGCCACAGCTTGATGCGCTCGGCGAGCGTGCCGGAGACGATCGAGGCCGCGGTCGCCACGAACACCATCTGGAAGAACCAGTCGGACGCCGTCGAGTAGCCGGTGTCCAGCAGCGCGGCGGTGTCGGCGCCCTCGAGACCGACCGGATCGAAGGAATAGGGGCCGAAGGAGCCGATGAAGCCGCCGTCGACGCCCGTGTACATGAGGTTGTAGCCGGTGATCCAGAACATCAGGCCGGCGATCGAATAGAGCGCGATGTTCTTCAGACACTGCATCGACACGTTCTTGGAGCGAACGAGGCCGGCCTCCAGCATGGCGAAGCCGGCAGCCATCCACATGACCAGGAAGCCGCCGAGCAGGAACAGCAGGGTGTTGAAGATGTAGGCGGTTTCGGAAGCCAGAGCATAGGCCGGCGCGGCGGCCTCGACGACGGCTTCGGCAGCTTCCGCTGCAGTGGTCGTGTCCTGCGCCAGCGACGGCACGGCCATCAGGCCGAACGCGGTCAGCGACAGGGCGCCAAATGCGACGAGTTTCTTCATTGTGCTTACCTCTTGAACCATCAGAGCGCTTCGGCGTCGGTTTCGCCGGTGCGGATACGAACGACCTGGTCGATGGAGTAGACGAAGATCTTGCCGTCCCCGATCTGGCCGGTCTTGGCGGCGCTGGAGATCACCTCGACGACCTTGTCGACGGTCTCGCTGGACACGGCGACCTCGATCTTCAGCTTCGGCAGGAAGCTGACCGCATATTCGGTGCCGCGGTAGATTTCGGTATGGCCCTTCTGGCGGCCATAGCCCTTGACCTCGGTGACGGTGAGCCCCTGGACGCCGATGCTCGTGAGGGCGTCGCGCACCTCGTCGAGCTTGAACGGCTTGATGATGGCCATCACGATTTTCATGCTCGTTTCCCGTTTCCTTCCATGGCGCCGCCCCCCTGCGGGCCGGCTTCGGCCACCGGGCCCGTCCGGATCGACCGCAGTTCCTGGTGGCGATCGGAACGCTGTCGAACGAAGGGCCGGGCCGGCTTCAGCCCTTCTTAAACAAGGACCGTGCCAACTCGCGGTGCAGGGCGACAAAATGGCGGAGTTCTGCGGAAAAGAACGGCCCGAAGGCGCAAGGGTCAAACCGCGCGGGGAAGCTCTCCGGTGCTCTGGCGCAAGAAGCTGCCTAGAAACTGTGCAAATACCGAAAAATGCTCATAAAGTGATCAATCGCCTGACTCAGATTGCGTCAGCGATGAAATCGCGGGCAGAAAAGACGGCGAAAAGCAGGCGGGCAGGGCCGCAGGCCTCGTCAGGCGCCGAAGCCGCCGTCGTCCAGATAGGCCTTCTCGGCGGCGGTGGAGGCGCGGCCGAGCACCGCGTTGCGGTGCGGAAAGCGCCCGAAGCGGCGGATCACGTCCATGTGGACCAGGGCGTAGTGATAGTAGGTCTGATCGCCCAGCCGCCGGAAAAGGTCGACCGCCCGCTCCTGCTGGGCCATGTCCTCGGCATGCTCGAACGGCAGGTAGAAGAAGGTTCGCCCGTCCTTGGGAAAGGCCCTGTCGAAGCCGGCGTCGACGGCCTTGGCGGCAATCGCCTGGGCCCTGGCGTCGCCGGCGAAGGCGCGCGCGTCGTCGCGAAAGACGTTGCGCGGGAACTGGTCGAGCAGCAGAAGCAGCGCCAGGGCGCCGTGCGGCGTATCGGCCCAGGCGTCGAGCCGTCCGCTCAGCGCCGCCTCCATGCAGCCGGAGAAGCGGTCTCGGATGATCGCATCGAAGTGGGGGTCGCGCTTGAACCAGCTCTGCGGACCGGCGGTCCACCAGAAGTCGAGGATATCGAGCGGGTTGCAGGACGTGTCAGGCATCGGCAGGTCTCCGGACGGCGCGGGCCGCTCTGGCCCGCCGGTGTGGGATCGGTGTAAGGAAGGGCACCGCCTGCGTCGGGCAGGACAGGCAACGGCCGGACGGGAACGCGACGTGAGCGAAGAAAGGATCCTCGACCTGAGGGGCCTCAAGTGCCCCCTGCCGGTGATGAAGACCCGCAAGGCCATGGCCCGGCTCGCCCCGGGCGCGCGCCTGGTGGTGGAAACCACCGATCCGATGGCGGCGATCGACATCCCGCATTTCTGCAACGAGGCAGGCCACCGGCTGCTCGCGCGCGATCTGGAGGCCGGCGTCGGACGCTTCGTCATCGAGAAGGGGTGAGGGACGCGGGCCCGTCACGTCTGCCCCGCGATCCGGTCCATGGCGCGGGCCAGGTCGATGTCGCGCAGGGTCAGGCCGCCGGCGTCGTGCGTGGTCAGCGTCACCTCGACCGTCCGGTAGACGTTGAACCATTCCGGATGGTGATCCATCTTCTCCGCCAGCAGCGCGACCCGGGTCATGAAGCCGAAGGCGGCGTTGAAATCGGCGAAGGCATAGGTCCGGCGGATCGCCTCGCGGCCGGCGAGCAGGGTCCAGGCGTCGAGACCGGCCAGCGCCTCCAGCCGCTCCGCGTCGGTCAGTCGTGCGCTCATCCGCATGTCTCCCCTCCGCCCGCTCTTGCGCTCTGCCGCCCGCTCGGGTCCGATGCGTGATCATTGTCATGGCATTATAGGTCGTTCGCCGGGCTTCGAAAGGCCACGACCGGACCGGATGTTCCTGAAGGAAGATTGCATGACCGCAGTTTTGTTCGTCTGCCTTGGCAACATCTGCCGCTCACCTCTGGCCGAAGGCGTGTTCCGTCACGTGGCGGGACAGACGTTGCCGGGCGCGCGGCTGACGATCGATTCGGCCGGCACTGGCGCCTGGCACGTCGGCAACCCGCCCGATCCGCGCTCGATCGCCGTCGCCCGCCGGCACGGCATCGACATTTCGGACCTGCGGGCGCGGCAGGTGACGCGCGCGGATTTTGAGCGCTTCGATCTCATCCTCGCCATGGACGGCGACAACCTCGACGCCCTGCGGCGCGCCGCACCGCACGCAACGCGGGCGGAGATCCGCCGTTTTCTCGCCGCGCCGCCGCGCGACGTTCCGGATCCCTACCACGGCGGGCCGGACCGCTTCGCGGCCGTCTACCGGCTTATCGAGGAGGGCGCGCGCGACCTCGCGACAAGGCTTGCGCGGATTGCCGTTTGACCAGCCGCAAAGCGCACCCCACATCGGGGGTGCTATCGGATGATGACGGCGCCGGACGGAGGGTTGTCCCGGCGAGAACAAGAAGGAGACGTATCATGAGTGGCGTTCGGATCGAGCACGATGCCTGGGTCCTGGTCGGGGACGGCGAAAAGGCCCTGGTGTTCCGCAACGAAGGCGACGCGGACTATCCGAACCTGCAGGTGATCCGGATCCTCGAACACGAGAACCCGGTGACCCGCGAGCAGGGCACCGACGCGCCGGGCCGCTATATCGACGGCCTCGGCCCCAACCGCAGCGCGGTCGAGAACACCGACTGGCACACGCTGGAAAAGCACCGCTTCGCCAAGACGATGGCCGATGCGCTGTACAAGGCCGCGCACAAGGGCAAGTTCTCCAAGCTGGTCGTCGTGGCGCCGCCGATGACCCTCGGCGATCTCCGCAAGGAGTTCCACAAGGAGGTCAAGGACCGCATCATCGCCGAGGTCGACAAGACGCTGACCGGCCACACGCCGGATGCGATCGAGAAGATCCTGACCACCAAGGCGTGATCCGCGTCAGCGGAACATCGCCACGAATCGCCGCGCCGCTGCGTATCCGCGCAGGGCGGCGCGGACGACGCGTTCCTGCAGGCGCCGGCCGGCGCGCGTCAGCGTCTCGTCCAGCGCGGCATCTCGCGCCCAGGCCGGCGGCGCGACGAACAGCAGCCGGTGCACGGCCAAAAGCACCAGCAGCGTCAGCCCCCAGGACAGCAGCGTGTCGGACAGGAAATGGCCGCCGAAGGCGATCCGGTTGACCGACAGCAGCAGGCACAGCGGCACGGTGAAGGCGAGCGTCGGCAGGCGCCAGTCCTTCGGCACGACGAAGGCCAGGCCGACAAGCCACATCCCGGACGAGGCCTCGCCGGAGACGAAGGAGCAATTGGTGTCGCACCAGCCGCTCGGCAGCCAGACCGGCACATAGGGCATGTCGCCGCCGAAGCTCTCGACCATGTTCGGCCGCGGCCGTCCCCACGTGTTCTTCAGCAGCGAATTGACAAGCAGCCCGGGGCCGAGGATCAGCGTCGACAGCAGGAACAGCGGGATGTGCAGCGGCAGCAGCGGCGCGCGCCCCGGCAGCAGCAGCTTGACCAGCAGCACGGTCACGCAGGCCCCCGCGACCAGCTGGACCAGATGGGGACCGAGATGCCGCAGCCGGCGCAGGAACGGCTCGTCCTGGGCGAAGAAGCCGGCCTGCGGATCGTGGAAAAGCCCGCTCGCCCACAGGTCGAGCTGCGGCAGGACCAGAAACAGCGCCGAGACCAGCAGGACATAGAGCCCCGTCGCGGCAAAGGGCCGGCGCGCCGCCCAGCGGGCGGCCTGCAGCATTCCGTCGCGGAGCGTTTCGCGGTACATCCTCGGTCTGCGCGTCATGGGCGCTGTTTAGCCGATTAGCCCGCTCCGGCCAATGGCCGTGGCGCTGCCGGGAGGAGCCACTGCAATGGAACGGCCGAGACTGGGCTTCTGGTTCGAATTCGCTTCCACCTACAGCTACCTGACCGCGATGCGGATCGAAACGGTCGCCGCCGACCGCGGCGTCGATCTCGACTGGCGGCCCTTCCTGCTCGGGCCGATCTTCGCCCGCCAGGGCTGGTCGACCTCGCCGTTCAACCTCTATCCGGCCAAGGGGCGCTACATGTGGCGCGACATGGAGCGATTGTGCGAGACGCTCGGCCTGCCGCTGGTCATGCCCGATCCGTTCCCGCAGAACGGCCTGATGGCCGCCCGCATCGCCCATGCCGGCCGCAAGGACCCCTGGATCGGCGCCTTCGTGCGCGCCGTCTACATGGCCGAGTTCGGCGAGGGCCGCGACATTTCCGATCCCGCGCTGCTCGCCGGCCTGCTCACCGATCTCGGTGTGGACGCGCCGGTCCTGCTGGCGGCGGCGGAAAAACCGGAGGTCAAGATCGGCCTGCGCGCGGCAGTCTCGGAGGCCGAAACGCTCGGCATCTTCGGCGCGCCAAGTTTCGTCACCGCCGACGGCGAACTCTTCTGGGGCAACGACCGGCTGGAAGACGCGCTCGACTGGGCGTTGCGGCTGACCGACTAGGCATGCCGCTCGCGCCGGTGCCGGCGGGCGAGGTCGAGTGCCTGGAACAGATGCGCCGGCGACAGGGGCTTGGCCAGCACCTCCTGGAAACCGGCCTGGCGCAGCCGGCGGTCGCCGACCGATTCCAGCGCCGCCGTGACCGCGATCAGCGGCAGTCCGTCGCCGCCGGGACCGGCGCGCAGACTGGCGGCCGTCTCCAGGCCGCTCATGCCGGGCATGTGCAGGTCGAGCAGCACCGCGTCGTAGGGCGTGCGCGCCACCATCTCGACCGCCGCCGTGCCGCTCGCCGCCTGGTCGCAGGTGATGCCGAAGGATTCCAGCAGCGCCGACAGCAGGCGCCGGTTGGTGTCGTTGTCGTCGACGATCAGGACATGGGCCTCCGCATCCGGTTCCGCGATCCCGGCGTGGCTCGCGACCGGAGCCGGGCCACCGGCCGCGGCCGCCAGCGGCAGCTCCAGCGTGAAGCAGGTGCCGCCCTCCGGCGGGCTGGAAAGGGTCAGCCGGCCGCCGGCCTCCTTGACCAACTGGGCGACTCCCCACAGGCCCAGGCCAGAACCCTGGACGCCGTTGCGCCCCGCGCTGCCGCGCACGTAGGGGCGGAACAGGCGCGCGCGTTCCATGGGATCTACGCCGGGGCCGGTGTCGGTGACCGACAGCCGCAGCCAGCCCTCCTGCGTCGCGCCATCCTTCGTCGCGCCATCCTTCGTCGCGCCATCCTTCGTCGCGCCATCCTTCGTCGCGCTGGCCTCGATCGCCACGACGACGACGCCGGCGTCGGTGTACTTGACCGCATTGTCGACCAGCGCCGCCAACATCCGCCGCAAGGCCATCGGCGCGGCGATGGCGAGCGGTTCGGCAGTCTTCGGCAGCCGCACCTCCAGGGTTAGGCCCTTCTGGGTCGCCGCGATGCGGAACAGGTCGACCACGTCGGCGACGATGCGGCGGGCGTCGCCGGTGACCGCTTCCGGCTCCGCGTCGGGCCTGCCGCGCCGGATCAGTTCGCCGGTCATCTCGGCCAGCGCGTCGATCGAGCGAATCAGGATGTCGAGGTGGCCGCGCTGGCGTTCGCTCAGCGGCTCGGCGCCGATCAGGTCCGCGGTCAGGCGCATGGCCGACAGCGGCGTGCGCAGGTCATGGGCGAGCAGCGCGAGGCGCGCTCCGTCGGCGCCCTTGCCGGCCGCCGTCATCGTCCGGCCCGCCGCCGCGGGCGTCCGCCGCCGCGCGCCGCGCGGGCGATCGTGACGTTGCACCTACCTTTGTTGACCGTCATGGCCGGGAACTCTAGTCTCCGAGGAGCCTCACAGGGCCTGCGTCGCATTGTTGCATGCACCGCGGCAAGGGTCCATGTTCCGCCGCCCCGCGGCCCGTCTATCCGCAGCTTTCTGCCGCCCTCCCCGACCCACGAGAAATCCATGTTCGGCCAGATCCTGTCCATCGTGCTGCCCGTGTTCGTCCTGGTCGGCATCGGCTACGTGGCGGCGCGCACCGGCATCCTGTCGCGTTCGGTCGGCGAGGCGCTGGGCGAATACGTCTATGTCATCGCGGTTCCGGTCCTGCTGTTCAGGACGCTGGCGACCAGCTCCGCCCACGAGGCCTCGCCCTGGGCTCTGTGGCTGGTCTATTTCGTCGGCGCCGCCGTCACCTGGACCGCTGCCACCCTGATCGTGCGCCGGGGCTTCGGCCGCGAGGCCCGCGCCGGTGTGATCGCCGGCATGTCGGCCGCCTTCGCCAACACCGCCATGGTCGGCATTCCGCTCATCTCGGCGGTGTTCGGCGAGGCCGGGCTGGTGCCCCTGTTCCTGATCCTGTCGGTGCACATGCCGGTGGCCACGGTCGCCACCGCGATCCTGATGGAGCGGGCGGCCGCGCTCGACGGCGTCGGCGCGGCGCGCCCGCCGCTGGAGATCCTGCGTACCGTGCTCGCCAACCTGGCGACCAACCCGATCGTCATCGCCATCGGCTGCTCGGTGCTCTGGCGCCTGACCGGCCTGCCGGTCGAGGGCCTGTTCGCCGACGTGCTCGGCCGGATCGCCGCCACGACGCTGCCGGTGGCGCTGCTGTCGCTCGGCATGAGCATGGTGCTCTACGGCATCCGCGGCAATCTCGCCCCCGGCCTCATCCTCAGCCTGCTCAAGGTCGGCGTCATGCCTGCGCTCGTGTACGTGCTGGCCGCGCATGTCGCGGGGCTGCCGCCGCTGTGGGTCGGCGTCGCCACGCTGACGGCCGCCTGCCCGACAGGGATCAATGCCTTCATCTTCGCCAACCGCTACGGCACCGGTCACGCCATGTCGGCCAATTCGATCACCATCACCACGGCCGGGGCGGTGCTGACGACGGGCCTGTGGGTGCTGTTCCTCGGCGCCGTCGTGCCGCTTTAGGACTCAGGCGCCGAGCCCGACCAGGCGGCGGATATCGGCGGGCGTCGCGCCCTCGGCGCGGAGATCGCACAGCGCCGTGTGGCGTTCGGACTTCGACAGCTTGCGCCCGTCGCCGCCGAGGATCAGCCTATGGTGCCGGTAGACCGGCTCGGGCAGACCGAGCAGCACCTGCAGCAGGCGGTGCACCGAGGTGGCGTGGAACAGGTCACGACCGCGCACGACATGGGTGACGTCCTGCAGCGCGTCGTCGACGACGACCGACAGGTGATAGCTGGTCGGCGTCTCCTTGCGGGCGAGCACAACGTCGCCCCAGGCCGCCGGGTCGGCGGCGACCGTGCCGGTCTCGCCGGCTGGACCCGCCCCCTCCTCGCGCCAGGTCAGCGGCGCGGCCAGGCACGCCAGCGCCTTTGCCATCCTCAGACGCAGGGCGAAAGGCACGCCGGCCCGGGCGCGGGCGTCGATGTCGGCCGGCGACAGCAACGCCGCATCGCCGGGATAGAGCGGCGCGCCGTCGGGATCGCGCGGCCAGATCAGCCCGCCGCTCTCGCGGTCGGCAACCACGCGCCGGATCTCGCCGCGGGTGAGGAAGGCCTCGTAGACCAGCCCCGCGGCGCGCAGCCGGTCGAGCGCGGCCCGGTAGTCGGCGAAATGCTCCGACTGGCGCCGCACCGGCTGCTCCCAGGAAATGCCGAGCCAGGCGAGATCCTCGTAGAGGTCGGCCTCCAGTTCCGGCGTGCAGCGGACCGTGTCGATGTCCTCGATGCGCAGCAGGAAACGCCCGCCGGTCGCCCGCGCCGCCTCGAAGTTCAGCAACGCGGAGAGCGCATGGCCGAGGTGCAGGTGGCCGTTGGGCGAAGGTGCGAAGCGGAAGACGGGCCGGGGCTGACGAGGCATGGACAGGTGCAGGACAGTTGTAGGACGCCGGCAGGATACTCGCAGGACACTCGCAGGACACTTCCAAGCACAGCGGGAGGGCAGCGGCTTGCGGGCGGGCGCGCGATCGCGGATCCTGATCTTCCTATCAGCCCGCCCCCGGTCCGGCAAAGGAAACCGCGTCCCGTGAAGCCGATCGAAACCCTGGACGACATCGCCGCCGGCCTCGCCCATCTCGGCCGCGCCGACCCGCGCCTGGCGCCGGTGATCGCCAAGGCCGGCGCCGTTCCGCTGCGTCGGCGCGCGGCGAGCTTCGCCGGCCTCGTCAACATCGTCGTCGCCCAGCAGGTCTCGGTCGCCAGCGCCAACGCCATCTTCGCCCGCGTCGAGGCGCTGGTGCACCCGTTCGAGGCGGCAACGCTCGACGGCCTCAGCGACGCGGATCTGGCCGGCGCCGGCCTGTCGCGGCCCAAGATCCGCACCGTGCGGGCGATCGCCGAGGCGGTCGCCGGCGGCCTCGACCTTGCCCATCTGGCCGAACGGCCGGCCGAGGACGCCCACGAGGCGCTGTGCCGGATCACCGGCGTCGGGCGCTGGACGGCGGACATCTTCCTGCTGTTCTGCGCCGGCCACCCGGACGTGTTCCCGAGCGGCGATCTTGCCCTGCAGAACGCGGTGCGCGACGCCTTCGGCCTCGACGACCGGCCGAAACCGGCCGCGCTCGACGCGCTGGCCGAGGCCTGGTCGCCGTGGCGCGGCGTCGCCGCCCGGCTGTTCTGGGCCTGGTACAAGGTCGACCGCGACGGCCGCGAGACCCTGCCGGTCTGACGGTCGCCGCGCCTCCGCGCACCCTGTCGGCCTTCGCCGCGCCTTAGCGCGGCATGTCAGCCATTCGCCGCGCCTTAGCGCGGCGGGGTAGCAACGAGTTCGTGCGAGATCTGGCCGAGCCAGGTCTCGGTCAGCACGTCCGTGTCGGTCTTCAGGTAGGCGCGCGCCTCGATCGGGTCATGGTCGGCGACCCTGGCGTCGAAGACGAGGCGCCAGCGATCCGTGCCGACGACCGGCAGCAGGTAGGGGTTGATCGGCTCGCCGCGCGACAGCTCGACGACCGGCACCACACCGTCGTCGCGGGTCAAGCCGTCGAGCGCCGGACCCTTGAAGTCGATGACCACCTTGATCTGGTCGGCAGGCCGCGGCTGGCCGGGCACGCCGCCCTGGCCGACGCGGGTGGCGACCGTCAGCGCGCCGCCGGTCTCGACCGGATGACGGTCCGTCCAGTGCATGCGGTAGTGGAAGCGCTTCTCGCTGCCCGCCTCAGGGAGATCCTTGGGCAGGAAATAGGCGACGATGTTGTCGAAGATCTCGTCGTCGGTCGGGATCTCGACCAGTTGCACCGCACCCTCTCCGAACGGCTCGAGCGGCTCGATCCACACCGACGGCCGCCTGTCGTAGAAGACGCCGTCGTCCTGGTAGTTCTCGAACTCCCGGTCGCGCTTGGCGAGACCGAAGCCCTTCAGGTTCGATGCCAGGAAAGTGGAGGTGCGCAGCGCCTCCGGGTTGTTGAGCGGCCGCCAGATGCGCTCGCCCTCGGCGGTGACGATGGCCAGACCGTCGGTGTCGTGCACTTCGGGGCGCCAGTCGAGCCCAACCGAGCGATTGGTTTCGGAATACCAGTACATGCTGGTCAGCGGCGCGATTCCGAGCCGTTCGACCGGAGCGCGGAAGAACAGTCGGCTGTTGATGCCGATCACCTGGCCCTCGCCGTCGGCGTTGCGCAGGCTCATCTTGTAGGCGCCCGCGACGCTCGGGCTGTCCAGCAGCGCGTAGATGGTCAGCGTGTCGCCGTCCTTCTCCGGACCGGCCAGCCAGAAGTCGGTGAAGCGCGGGAACTCCTCCGGCCGGGACAGGCCGGTATCGAGCGCGAGGCCGCGCGCGGACTGGCCGTACTGGCGAGACTGGCCGTCGGTGCGGAAATAGGACGCACCGAGAAACGAGATCCAGTCGGTCTTCAGATCGCCGCGCATGACGCGGAAGCCGGCGAAGCCGATGTCGGCCGGCAGGTCGCGCGCCGGGCTGTCCTCGGGCATTTCGAAGTAGCGCGGGTTGTAGAGGATCTCGCGCGCCTGGCCGCCCTCGACCTGGTAGAGGCGGACCGGCGTCTTGAAGTAGCGGCCGGTGTGGAAGAACTGCACCGGCGCGGTCTCACCGATCATCACCGTTTCCTCGGGGCGGAAGCGAATCTTCCAGTGCGCATCGTAGTCGATCTTCTCCAGCGTCTCGGCGGCGCGCACGCGCGGCTCGGCATAGGCCTTGGCGGCCAGCGCACGCGCCTTGTCGACGAGCAGTTCGAACCCGAAGGGTTCGGGCGCACCGCGGACGGTGGCGAGTTCGCCGGCATGGGAGGCCGGCACGGGAAGGGCAAGGGAGAGAAGGAGCAGGCAGGCGGCAGGCAGGCGCATGGAACACCCAGGAACAGAGAGACGCCGGTCGAGAAGGGCAGGAAATCATGCCCTTCTGCGGGCGGCGGCGGAAAATACAGCCGCGCCGAAGCAGCCGCAAGCGGCGGTTTTCCGGAGGGTAAAAGCCGTTTCACAAAAGGCCTTTCCTGTTCCGGCCATCCTGACTAGAGTGCGGCCGGTTTTCAAAGGGCGGCCGCCACGGCCGCGACCGACACGACACCTGCGATCGGACTTCTCCCATGGCTCATGGCGACATCAAGAAGGTCGTGCTTGCCTATTCCGGCGGCCTCGACACCTCCATCATCCTGAAATGGCTCCAGACCGAACTCGGTGCGGAGGTGGTCACCTTCACCGCCGACCTCGGCCAGGGCGAGGAACTGGAGCCGGCGCGCCGCAAGGCCGAGATGCTCGGCATCAAGGAGATCTTCATCGAGGACGTGCGCGAGGAATTCGTCCGCGACTTCGTGTTCCCGATGTTCCGCGCCAACGCCGTCTACGAGGGCGTCTACCTGCTCGGCACCTCGATCGCCCGGCCGCTGATCTCCAAGCACCTGATCGAGATCGCTGCCAAGACGGGCGCCGACGCGATCGCCCATGGCGCCACGGGCAAGGGCAACGATCAGGTCCGCTTCGAGCTGTCGGCCTATGCGCTCAACCCGGACATCAAGATCATCGCGCCCTGGCGCGACTGGTCGTTCAAGTCGCGCACCGAGCTGCTCGACTTCGCCGAGAAGCACCAGATTCCGGTCGCCAAGGACAAGAAGGGCGAGGCGCCGTTCTCGGTCGACGCCAACCTGCTGCACTCGTCTTCCGAGGGCAAGGTGCTGGAGGATCCGGCCGTCGAGGCACCGGAATACGTGCACATGCGCACGATCTCGCCGGAAGCGGCTCCCGACAAGGCGACCGTGATCAAGGTCGGTTTCGAGCGCGGCGACGCCGTCTCGATCAACGGCGAGCGCCTGTCGCCGGCCACCCTGCTGGCCAGGCTCAACGACTACGGCCGCGACAACGGCATCGGCCGTATCGATCTGGTCGAGAACCGCTTCGTCGGCATGAAGAGCCGCGGCGTTTACGAGACCCCTGGCGGCACCATCCTGCTCGCCGCCCACCGGGCGATCGAGTCGATCACGCTCGACCGCGGCGCGGCGCACCTGAAGGACGAGATCATGCCGCGCTACGCCGAGCTGATCTACTACGGCTTCTGGTTCTCGCCCGAGCGCGAGATGCTGCAGGCGCTGATCGACAAGAGTCAGGAGCATGTCGAGGGCGAGGTGACGCTGAAGCTCTACAAGGGCAACGTCATCGTCATCGGTCGCGAGAGCCCGAAGTCGCTCTATTCGGAATCGCTGGTGACCTTCGAGGACGACCAGGGCGCCTACGACCAGAAAGACGCTGCCGGCTTCATCAAGCTGAACGCGCTGCGCCTGAGGACGCTCGCCAAGCGCAACCGCATGGGCTGAACGCAGACGCCGACGAGGTGCACGACGGGCGCCGCATCATCCGCCCGCCAGCGTGTTTACCAAGCCGCACCACTCGGCGCCATTCCGGCCAAGCGGAGCGCGAGCCGGAACCGGAGAGCCGCGGTGTCGATGGTGTCAATGAAGGAGACCGACAGGACCCCGGCTCATCGATCCCGCATCTGCGCTTCGCTGCGTGCGGGATGATGCGCTTTGAGGGGTGTCAGCAGTCTGAGGGCGCCGCATGGGCGCACTCTTGCATCCTCTTTAGGGCCGTAGATCAGAACGCGTAGCCGAGGCGAACGCCGGCGTTGGTCAGGCCGTTGTTCGGCGCGCATTCGCCGTTGTTGGAGGAATGCTCGATCGTCGCCGTGACGTTGAGCCGCTCGGTGAGGCGCAGGCCGACCGCCGCCGATTCGCGGAACAGCAGGCTGCAGCCGAGTTCCAGCCGGTCACGCTTCGTGGTGTCGTGATAGCCGTTGTGGACCATGCCGCCGAAGCTGCCCTCGACGAACAGGCGGTCCGTAACGTCGACGGTCAGCGTGTAGCCCGCGTAGATCATGCTGGTGTCGCCCATCAGGTTGAGGCTCGCACCGATGTGAGGGCGCAGCATGGCGAAGGTGTCGAGCCCCGGCACCACGAAGCCGAAACCGCCCCAGCGGCTCAGGAACTCGGCGTTGAGGTCGACGCCCGGCTCCTTGCCGAGCAGGTCATGGTAGAGCAGGCCGCCGCGGACTTCGCTGACGACCGCGGAGCGCGGCGTGGGGGCCGTGAGATCGGCGGCACCGGCCGCGCCGGATATGGCAAGAAGACAGAGTCCGGACGCCAGGATTTGGCCCACAGCTGATGTCACGACGCACCCCCGCTCGTTCTTGTTGTTTCGAAAGTTTATAGCCCCATTCGCTTCGGATACGGCAACGGCAAGGAACAGGATTTCCACCGGCATCAACGGCGAATAATGCTTTTTAGCGCCTTGTTGCATTCCAGTCACGATCCGTTGATCCGCTGCGTCGGACGGTCGCGGGCGGATCGGCCAAGGCGGAAAGGGCGGCGGATTAGCACTTGCCGAATCGCACCGATCGACGGCGATAATCGGCAATGACCCCGGCCCCGTCCCTGCTCCGCTCCCGCCTCGAAGCCAAGGGCTTCCTGCTGCTCGGCGCGCTGGATGCGGCGCGGCTCACGGGCGTGCCCGATCCCTCGGCGCGCACCCTGCTGCTGGTCGGCAACGCCGGGCCCGCCCTGTGGCGAGCGTTTGAGCGCGCGCCCGAGAACGCGGACGGCGCGCCCGATCCGCTCGACCGCTACACCCGGCGGGTCCTGGGCGCGGTCGCGCGGGAGGTCGGCTGCATCGCCGTGTTTCCCTTCGACGGGCCGCCCTGGCGCCCGTTCCAGAGCTGGGCCCTGGCGGCCGGCGGCTTCTCACAGAGCCCGCTCGGCGTGCTCGCTCACATGACCTTCGGGCCATGGGCCGGGTTTCGGGCCGCGTTGCTGTCGTCTGAACCATGGCGGGAGCCCTGGCCCGGGCCGACCGACCCGGACCGGCCGGGCCCCTGCGTGGACTGCGCCGACAAGCCCTGCCTGTCCGCCTGCCCGGTCGGGGCGATCAGCCTGGACGGCGGCTACGACGTGCCGGCCTGCCGCGCCCATCTGGCGAAAAATCCGGACGCAGACTGTTTCGCCGGCTGCCTCGCCCGCCGCGCCTGCCCGGTCGGTAGAGCGTTCCGCCACGGCGCCGAGCAGGCCCGCCTTCACATGGCAAGTTTCTGCGCTATCTGCCGGTGAGTCTTGCTCTCAAGGATCCGATCATGTCTCGCCCGGGTATGCCGACCGTCGTCCTGTTCCTGTTCGCCGTCGTCGGCGGCGGGCTCGTCATCGGTGCCACCAACATGCCCGGCGCCTGGTACCAAGGGCTCGTCAAGCCGCCGTTCACCCCGCCCAACTGGCTGTTCGCGCCGGCATGGACCCTGCTCTATGCGCTAATCGCGCTGGCCGGGGCGCGTGCATTCCAGAGGCGGGTGTCGACGCCGGCCCTGTTCCGCCTGTGGCTGGGGCAGATGGCGCTCAACTTCGCCTGGAGCCCGGCCGTGTTCACTCTGCATAGCCTCACCCTCGGGCTCGTCGTGATCCTGGCTCTGCTGACGGCGATCGGCGCCTTCATCCACCTCGCCTGGAAGACGGACCGGACGGCCGCGCTGCTGTTCCTGCCCTATGCCGGCTGGGTCGCCCTCGCGACCTATCTCAACGCCGGTCTCGTCGCGCTCAACTGAGCGCCGTCAGTCGTCGAGCCGGACGATGCCGTCGGTGTCCGGGCAGCTCGCCAGCGCCTCCAGCGCCGTGCGACCGCCGCCGAGCGGCGCGTCCGGCCAGATCTCGACGAGGGGCACCAGCACGAAGGCGCGCTCGCCCATGCGCGGATGCGGGATCGTCAGGTTGTCCTCGTCGACCGTCTCCCGACCGTAGATCAGCACGTCGATGTCGATCAGCCGCGGCCCCCAGCGCACGTCGCGCACGCGGCCCATCTCGCGCTCGATCTGCAGGCAGCGGTCGAGCAGCGCGCGCGGCGACAAGGTGGTGTCGATCGTCACGCAGATGTTGCGGTAGTCGTCCTGCGGCACCGGTCCCCAGGGCGGGGTACGGTAGCCGGACGAGCGGGCGACGAGGCTGATGCCGTCGCTTGTGGCGAGCCTCGCGACGGCCGCGTCCAGGTTGGCCTTCGGGTCGCCCATGTTGGAGCCGAGGCCGAGTGCCGCGCGCACGGGCGGCATGGCGGCGCTCACCGGACCTGCTCCGCAAGGGTCGCTTCCAGGATGCGCAAGGCGTCGACATGGGGTCGCACGTCGTGGACGCGCACAATCGCCGCCCCCCGCTCGGCGGCCAGCAGGTGGACGGCGAGCGAGCCGTAGAGGCGCTCGTCGGCCAGCACGTCCAGCACCGCGGCGATCATGCGCTTGCGCGAGGCGCCGGCGAGCAGCGGCAGGCCGTGCTTCTTCAGCGACGCGAAGCGGTTGAGGATCAGGTAGTTCTGGTCGACGGTCTTGCCGAAGCCGAAGCCTGGATCGAGGATCTGCCGGTCGCGCGCGATGCCGGCACGATCCGCCAGGGTCATCGAGCGTTCGAAGAAGCGGTCGATGTCGGCGAGGATGTCGACCGACGGGTCGGCTTTGGTACGGTTGTGCATCATGATCACGTGGGCGCCGGTCTCGGCGACCGCGTCGGCCATGGCCGAGTCCCTCTGCAGGCCCCAGACGTCGTTGACGATGACTGCGCCGGCGGCGCAGGCGCGCCGGGCGATCTCGGCCTTGTAGGTGTCGATGGAGACGGGCAGGCCGAGCTCGACCACCGGATCGAGCACCGGAGCAAGGCGCGCCCATTCCTCCTCGAGCGAGACGGGAGCGGCGCCCGGACGGGTGCTTTCGCCGCCGATGTCGAGGATGTCGGCGCCCTCCTCCGCCATCGCCCGCGCATGGGCGACGGCCGTTCGGGCGTCGACAAAACGCCCGCCGTCGGAAAAGCTGTCCGGCGTTAGGTTGAGGATGCCCATCACGTGGGGTCGGCCGGAGGGGAGCGTGTAGGGGCGAGAATGCGCCATGAGGCCAGGCTCCTGGTGTCGGGGCGAAGCGGGATGCAGGGCGCGGTGATGGCCCGCCGCGTCGGCCCGGTCAAGCCCCACGCCCGAACGCTGCCCGGCTATTCCGCCGGCAGGCCGTGCCGACGGGCGGACGGGCCGAGCAGCAGATAGGCGCCGACAGCCAGCAGCGGCATGCCCGGCCCGATCACGGCCATGCCGAGCAGCGGGTCGCCGAGGGCCGCGGCGCACAGGCTGCCGAGGATGCCCGAGCCGAACTGCAGGAAGCCGGTCAGCGACGAGGCGGCGCCCGCCATGTGCGGGAAACCCTGCAGCGAGGCGACGGTGGCGGCCGGCAACATGAAGGTGATCGAGAAGGCGAACAGCGCGACCGGCCCCATCACGCTCAGGAAGCCGGGCGGCAGCATCGTCAGCGACACGATCATGGCCAGCGCCGCCAGCGTCATGCCGACGAGGCTGGCCGGAACCAGCCGGCCGGCTTCGATGCGCTTCAGCAGCCGACCCGTGACGACGGTGCCGGCAATGAACGAGCCCGACTGGGCAAGCATGCCGAAACCGAAGGCCGACGGCGACAGGCCAACCCGATCGATCAGCACGAAGGGCAGCACCGTGGCGATGGCGTAGATGGTGCCGATGCCGAACCCGATCAGAAGGCTCGGCTGCAGGAAGCGGGGGTCCTTCAGCAGAGCGGCATAGTTGACCACCAAGCGCCGGATCCGGATGTTGGCCGGGTCGATATAGGCGTTGGTCTCGCGCATGAACACAACGACGGCCAGGGTCAACACGACGCCGTAGAGCGTCATGAAGATGAAGATCTCTCGCCAGCCGAACAGCTCCAGCGTCAGCCCGCCGACCGATGGCGACAGGGCCGGACCGAGCGCCAGCATCATGGCGATGGTGTTCATGATCCGCGCCGCGGTCTGGCCGGTGAACTGGTCGCGCACGATCGCGCGCGACACCGAGATGCCGATCGCCGCGCCAACGCCCTGCAGCGTGCGGGCCGCGATCATCCATTCGATGGTCGGCGCAAAAGTGGCCAAAAGGGTCGAGACGAGATAGAGCGCCATGAAGATGAGGGTAACCGGACGCCGTCCGTAGGCGTCGGTGAGCGGGCCGCAGACCAGTTGCGTCAGCGCGAAGCCGGCGAAATAGGCCGTCAGGGTCAGCTTGACCATCGAGGCGCTGGTGCCGAAGGCGGCGGCGAGCGCCGGCATGGCGGGGGTGTAGAGGGCCATGGTGATCGGCCCGATCGCGACCAGCGCGGCGCCAAGAATAGCCGTACGCCGTTCGCTCATGAGGGCGGCGGTCGCGGCGCTCATTCGCAGTCTCCGTCGCGGTCGATGGCCAGCAGGTTGGCCTTGAACGCGGCCAGCACGTCGCGGGCGCGCTCCGCCTGCTCTGGCGGAAGATCGCCGACCAACTCGCGATGGACGCGGTTGATCGCGAGATCGATGCGCCCCAGGACGGGCGCGGCGGCCGGGGTCAACGCGACGATCTTGGCGCGCCGGTCGGCGCTGTCGACCTCGCGGCTGACCAGCCCGGCGCGTTCCAGGGAATCGAGATAGCCGACCAGGGTCATCGGCTCGATGTTGAGCCGCTCGGCGAGCACCGCCTGGCGGCGTCCGGGATGGCGGCGGATGAAGTTCAGCGCGCGCGCCTCGGCCACGGTCAGACCGGTATCGACCTCGGCAAGGGCCGCCTCGAAGCGTCGCCGCAGCAGGCGTGAGAGGTCCACGATCAGCATGGCGATCGAGGAAACCGGATCGGAAGCAGTCATCTGGAGGCCATATAATATGGAATACTTATGAAGTAGGCGTCCGGCATGCGCCTGTCAAGGCGCACTGCCGCGTTGCACAAATCCGCCCCAGCGACTATATAGGCCGCAGATTTCGGCCCCGGCAGGACGGGGAGCACCGACCAACGCAAAGACACCGACCGCGGGCCCGACCGGCCCGCGGTGTCTTTTGGAGCCTTCATGAAGCTGCGCAACATCGCCATCATCGCCCACGTCGACCATGGCAAGACCACCCTGATCGACGTCCTTCTGAAGAAGTCGGGCTCATTCCGCGACAACCAGCGCACGGAAGAGCGCATGATGGACTCCAACGACCTGGAGCGCGAGCGCGGCATCACCATCCTGGCCAAGGTCACCTCGCTTGTGTGGGGCGACACCCGCATCAACATCGTCGACACGCCCGGCCACGCCGATTTCGGCGGCGAGGTGGAGCGCATCCTGCACATGGTCGACGGCGTGGTGCTGCTGGTCGACGCCGCCGAGGGACCGATGCCTCAGACCAAGTTCGTGCTCGGCAAGGCGCTCAAGCTCGGCCTCAGGCCGATCGTCGCCATCAACAAGATCGACAAGCCGGAGCAGCGTGCCGAGGAAGTGCTCGACGAGGTGTTCGACCTGTTCGCCGCGCTCGACGCCAACGAAGAGCAACTCGACTTCCCGGTCGTCTACGGGTCGGCCAAGCAGGAATGGATGGCGAACGACCCCTCCGGCCCGCGCGACTCCATGGCGCCGCTGTTCGACCTGATCCTGAACCATGTCCCCGCGCCCAAGGCGGAAGCCGGCTCGTTCCGCATGCTGGCGACGACCATCGAGAGCAACCCGTTCATCGGCCGCATCCTCACCGGCCGCATCGTCGCCGGCGAGGCGGTGCCCAACATGCCGATCAAGGCCCTGTCGCGCGACGGCACGGTGACCGAAACGGGCCGCATATCCAAGGTGTTGGCCTTCCGCGGCCTGGAACGCCAGCCGATCGACAAGGGCGAGGCCGGCGACATCGTCGCCATTGCCGGGCTGTCCGAGGCAACCGTCTCCGACACGCTGTGCGCCATGGACGTGACCGCACCGCTGGAGGCCCAGCCGATCGACCCGCCGACCCTGTCGATGACCTTCCGCGTCAACGACGGCCCGCTTGCCGGCACCGAAGGCGACAAGGTGCAGTCGCGCGTCATCCGCAAGCGCCTGTTCGACGAGGCCGAGGGCAACGTCGCGCTGAAGGTCGAGGACACGGAAGAGCCGGACGCCTTCATCGTCTCGGGGCGCGGCGAACTGCAGCTCGCCATCCTGATCGAGAACATGCGCCGCGAGGGTTTCGAACTGTGCGTCGGCCGTCCGCGCGTGGTCTACCAGTTCGACGCCGCCGGCCAGCGGCTGGAGCCGATCGAGGAAGTCATCATCGACGTCGACGAGGAGCACTCGGGCGTCGTCGTGCAGAAGCTGTCGGAGCGCAAGGCCGAACTGCGCGAGATGCGCCCGTCGGGCGGCGGCCGCACCCGCCTGGTGTTCTACGCGCCGACGCGCGGGCTGATCGGCTACCAGTCCGAACTGCTCTCGGACACCCGCGGCACGGCGATCTTCAACCGCGTGTTCCACGAGTATGCGCCCTACAAGGGCGACATCCCGATGCGCCACACCGGCGTGCTGATCTCCAACGGCGACGGCGAGGCGGTGGCCTACGCCCTGTTCAACCTGGAGGATCGCGGCCCGATGATGATCGACCCGGGCACCAAGGTCTACCAGGGCATGATCATCGGCGAGCACACCCGCGGCAACGACCTTGAGGTCAACGTGCTGAAGGGTAAGCAGCTGACCAACATCCGCGCTGCCGGAAAGGACGATGCGGTCAAGCTGACGACGCCGATGCGCCTCAGCCTGGAGGCGGCACTGTCCTATGTCGCCGACGACGAGCTGGTCGAGGTGACGCCGAAGAACATCCGTCTGCGCAAGGCGCTGCTCGATCCGCACGACCGCAAGCGCGCCGAGCGCGCCGCAGCCAAGGCGAGCGCCTGAGCGGCCAGGTAACCGGCCGTCCTGAAACCGCTTACCTCGGCGCCCAGCCCTCGGGCGCCAGTTCGAAGCCGGAGAAGTCGAACCCCGGCGCCACGGTGCAGCCGACCAGCGTCCAGGGGCCGAGGCTCATGGCCTGCTGCCAGGAGTGGCGCGGCACGCCCGCCTGCGGCCGCTGGCCGGCGACGAGATCGGGACCGAGCGTCACCGTCTCCAGGCAAGCGCCATCGGCGCTGACCGACAGCTCCAGCGGCGCGCCGCGGTACCAGTGCCAGACCTCGACCGCATCGATCCGGTGCCAGCGCGACAGAACGCCCTCGGGCAGCAGGAAATAGATCGCCGTCGAGGCGGCGCGCCCGCCGGCGTCGGTCGCCGGATCGCGGAACGTCTCGACATAGAAGCCGCCTTCGGGATGCGGCTTCATGCCGAGCATCGCCACGACCTCGGAGACGCTGAGATTGAGGGGCATCCGGCTTCCTCCTGTCCTGTCGGGCGGCGAGCGCCGGGGTGCCGGCGGCCGGCGTGTCCGATCCTGGTTAAGCCTTGTCCTTGCGTCGGCGGACCTCGGCGAAGACGGCGGCCGGATCCGCGCCCTCGAAGCCGAGCGCCCTCTGCAGGCCCGGATCCCGCGCGCGCAGGAACGGGTTGGTCGCCAGTTCGCGCGCCATGGTCGTCGGCAGCGTCGGCCGGCCGGCGGCGCGCAGCGCGGCGACCTCGTCGGCGCGCGCCCTGAGCGCCGCGTTATGCGGATCGACGGCGAGCGCGAAGCGGGCGTTGGCGGCCGTGTATTCGTGGCCGCAGTAGATCACGGTCTCGGGCGGCAGCAGGCGGGCGAGCTTGTCGAGCGAGGCCCACATCATCTCCATGTCGCCTTCGAACACCCGGCCGCAGCCGAGCGCGAACAGCGTGTCGCCGGTGTGCGCGATGCCCTCGGACGGAAACCACCAGGAGATCTGGTCGAGCGTGTGGCCCGGCGTCGCGATCGCCTTGACCTCCCAGGGACCGACATGGACGGTGTCGCCGTCCTCCACGGTGTCGTCGAGGCCGGCGATCTTGTCGCGCGACAGGGCCGGGCCGACGACACGGGCACCGGTCGCCTCCTTCAGCGCGGCGAGGCCCTGGACGTGGTCCCAGTGATGATGGGTGATCAGGATGTGGCCGAGCGTCCAGCCGGTTTCAGAGAGCACCGCGAGATAGGGCTCGGCATCGGGCACGTCGATGGCGACCGTCGCGCCGCTGTCGGGGTCGTGCACCAGCACGCCGAAATTGTCGGACAGGCAGGAAAACTGTCGGACCTCGGCACGGGCCATGGATCTTCTCCTTCTTTCGGGTGTCTTTTCCGCACAGTGGCAAAGCCGCCTGCCCGCCGCAAGGGCCAAGCCTTGCCTTATCGGGCCGGGCAAGGTTCAATCGCCGCGACCTTGACGCGGACGGGCCATGTATCTCGACGTTGCCGACCTGAGAACCTTCTACGACCTGCCGCTCGGGCGCCTGCTGCGCAGCCTCGTCGGCGGACGCATCCGCGCGCTGTGGCCGTCCCTTAAGGGCCAGAGCATGCTCGGCGTCGGCTACGCCGGGCCGTTCCTGCGCCCCTATCTGGACGAGGCCGAACGCTGCGTCGCCGCCATGCCCGGACCGCAGGGCGTGGTCGCCTGGCCGCGCGAGCGCGACAATGCCGCCGTTCTGGTCGACGAGGCCCACCTGCCGTTTTCCGATGCCCTGTTCGAGCGCGCGCTGGTCGTGCACGCCCTCGACCTGTCCGGCGATCCGGCGGCGATGCTGCGCGAGGTCTGGCGCGTTCTGGCGCCGGGCGGGCGGGTGATCGTGGTGGTGCCCAACCGGCGCGGCCTGTGGTCGCAGTCGGAGACATCGCCCTTCGGCTACGGCCGGCCCTATTCGAGGGGCCAGATCCAGGGACTGCTGAAAACCTGCCAGTTCGACGTGACCGCCAACGAGGAGGCGTTGTTCCTGCCGCCGACGCGCGCCCGCATGGTGCTGCGCTCGGCGCGGACCTGGGAGGCCGCCGGCCGTCGCCTGTGGCCAGCCTTCGCCGGCCTTCTGCTGGTCGAGGCGGAGAAGCGGATCTACCGCGGCCTGCCGGTCGAGGAGGGGCCGCGGGTGCTGCGGGTGCTGCGGCCGGTGTTCATCCCCGAGGGCGCGGCGACGGGATTGCGGCCGGCGGGACCGGAGCCATCCCGCCTCACCGTTTCAACAGGAACACCGCCTGTTCGCCGACCAGATTCCACAGCCACCACGGCGCGTTGAAGGTAATCCGCTCGCCGCGACCGCTGAGCGCCACCGCCTTGACCACCGTGGCGTCCAGCTCGTCGACCAGGGCGACAAAGTCGCGGATCGAGCAGAAATGGATGTTCGGCGTGTCGTACCACTGATAGGGCAGGTACTTGGTCACCGGCATGCGGCCGCGCAGCAGGAGTTGCATGCGGTTGCGCCAGTGGGCGAAATTGGGGATCGACACGATCACCAGGCCGCCGATGCGCAACAGCTGGCGCAGTACGCCCTTGGGATCGCGGGTCGCCTGCAGCGTCTGGCTGAGGATGACCACGTCGAAGGCATCGTCCGGATAGTCGGCGAGGTCGGTATCGGCGTCGCCCTGGACGACCGACAGGCCGCGCGCCACCGCCTTGTTGACGCCGCTCTGCGACAGCTCGATGCCGCGGCCATCGACATGGCGCCGCTCGGCGAGCAGCCGCAGCAGCGCGCCGTCCTCGCAGCCGACGTCGAGCACGCGCGCCCCTTCCGGGACGAGATCGCAGACCACCAGGTGATCGCCGCGCGGCTGGAGCATGCGGGTGTTCGTGGTCATCTCAGGCAGCCCCTCCGGGCGCCGGAATGCCGCGCGCATGCGCCGCCCCGGTCAGGAAGCCGCGCACGGTGCGGAACAGCTCCGGCTCGTCGAGCAGGAAGGCGTCGTGGCCGCGGTCGGATGCGACCTCGACGAAGGACACGTTGGCGGCCGCCGCGTTGAGCGCGCGCACCACCGCCTTGCTCTCGGCTGTCGGGAACAGCCAGTCCGAGGTGAAGGACATGACGCAGAAGCGCGTGTCCGTGTGCAGGAACGCCTGCGGCAGGGAGCCGCCGTACTCGGCGGCGAGGTCGAAATAGTCCATCGCCCGGGTGACATAGAGATAGGAATTGGCGTCGAAGCGGTCGACGAAGGTCATGCCCTGGTGGCGCAAGTAGCTCTCGATCTGGAAATCGGCGTCGAAGCCGAAGGTCAGCGCCTCGCGGTCCTGCAGGTTGCGGCCGAACTTGCGGTGCAGGGATTCGTCGGACATGTAGGTGATGTGCGCGGCCATGCGCGCCACCGCCAGGCCCTTGCTCGGCCTGACGCCGTCGGAGAGGTAACTGCCGCCGCGCCAATCCGGATCGGCCATGATCGCCTGACGGCCGACCTCGTGGAAGGCGATGTTCTGCGAGGAATGGCGCGCGCCGGCGGCGATCGGGATCGCCGAGAACACCTTGTGCGGAAAGTTCGCCGCCCATTGCAGCACCTGCATGCCACCCATCGAGCCGCCGATAACGCAGAACAGCGTTTCGATGCCGAGATGCTCGACCAGGCGCGTCTGGGCGCGCACCATGTCGCGGATGGTCACCACCGGCATGTCGAGCGCATAGGGCCGACCGGTCGCCGGGTTGAGCGAGGCCGGACCCGTGGTGCCCATGCAGCCGCCGAGCACGTTGGCGCAGATGACGAAATAGCGATCGGTGTCGACCGGTTTGCCCGGACCGACCATCATGGTCCACCAGCCGGGCTTACCGGTCACCGGATGGGTCGAAGCGACGTATTGGTCACCGGTCAGCGCATGGCAGACCAGGACCGCATTGGTGCGCTCGGCATTGAGCGTGCCGTAGGTCTCGTAGGCGATCTGCCACGGCCCGAGCGTGGAGCCGGCGTCGAGCGCCAGTGCGTCGTCCGCGCCGAACCGGGCGACGTGGCTGCTCGGCGTATCGATCTCGCGGCGCTGCGCCTGCTCGATGTCGCCAGCCGTGGAAGGGGCGGGGGTGTCCGTCATGACCCGAAGCATCATCCCTGGGCTCGTCGTGCGGATGCCGGAAAGCCGCACATTGCAAGGGGCTGCTAGCTAGGGTCCCGGCCGGTCCAGTGTCAATGTTTTCTTTTGCTTTCGACGCGGCTCCTGCCTATGACTATGCGCCGCGACCGCCACATTGCCGCGAGGCCCAAATCCCGCCATGTCCGACGACCCTGCCCAGCTCCCGTCCCTCGACGCCCTGCGCCGGCGCATCGACGCCATCGATGCGGACCTGCACCGGCTGTTGATGGATCGCGCGCGGGTGATCGACGGCATCGTCGCGGCCAAGCGCGCAAGCGGCGCCGAAGGGGTGATGTTCCGCCCCGACCGGGAGGCCGACATGATGCGCCGCATGGTCGAGCGCCATGCCGGCTCGCTGCCGCTGACCGCGGTGGAGCACCTGTGGCGCGAGATCATCTCGACCAGCACCCGGCTGCAGGGCGACTACCGGGTGCATCTGGACGGCGGTGCCGACATCGCAGCCATGCGCGACCTGGCGCGGTTCTACTTCGGCTTTTCCGTCGAGATGGAAACGCCGGGCGATGCCGCTGACGTGGTCGGCACAGTGGCCGCCTCGGTCTCCGACCTCGGCATCGTCGCGCTGAGCGAGCGTGCCGACTTGCCGTGGTGGCGCGGCCTGGGTACGGACGGCGCACAGATCGTCGCGCGCCTGCCCTTCTTCGTCGCCGAGGACCGGCCGGCCGACCTGCCGGCGGTGGTCATCTGCCGCCCGATCCCCGGCCAGGAGATGCCCGACACCCGCGTCTTCGACGCCCGCTGGATCGGCGCCCTCCCCGGCAGCCTGATGAACAGCGGCATCGAGGTTCTGAGTTTCTTCCGCACCGGCGACGGCGTCGACGCGCTGCTCGCCGTCTCGGCGGACATGACCGAAGAGGACGTCCTGGCGGCCTGCATCGAGGCTGGCGCCGAGCCGGACGTGCTGCGCCCCGTGGGCGGCTATGCCGCGCCGATCGACATCGATCCTGGCGCGGAGGACGAGTTCGAAACCGGCGGCTGGGGAGACCCGCGCGCCGACGAGGCATGAAGACCATGAACACCCCCAGCATCACCCGCCCGCAACCCCGCCCCGGTGTCCTCGACATCGCCCCCTACGTTCCCGGCAAGTCCAAGGCGACCGGCGGCGCCCGGCTGTACAAGCTGTCGTCCAACGAGACGCCACTCGGCGCCAGCCCGCAGGCGCGCGCGGCCTATGCCGAGGTCGGCGACAAGCTGGAGCTCTATCCGGACGGCAGCGCCAGCGCTCTGCGCGCGGCGATCGGCGACGTCTACGGGCTCAACCCGGACCGGATCATCTGCGGCGCCGGCTCGGACGAGATCCTCAGCCTCGTGTCCAACGCCTATCTCGCGCCCGGCGACGAGGCGATCTACAGCGAGCACGGCTTCCTGGTCTACGAGATCGCCATCCGCGCCGCCGGGGCGACGCCGGTGGTGGCGCCGGAAAGGAACCTGACCACGGATGTCGACGCCATCCTGGCGCGGGTCACCGGCCGCACCAAGATGGTCTACCTCGCCAATCCGAACAATCCGACCGGCACCTACCTGCCGTTCGAGGAGGTCCGCCGCCTGCATGCCGGCCTGCCGCCACATGTCGTGCTCGTGCTCGACGCTGCCTATGCTGAATACGTGCGCCGCAACGACTACGAGGCGGGGATGGAACTGGCCGCGACGACCGAGAACGTGTTCATGACGCGCACTTTCTCCAAGATCTACGGCCTTGCCAACCTGCGGCTCGGCTGGGGCTTCGGTCCGGCGCACATGATCGACGCGCTGAACCGCATCCGCGGCCCGTTCAACGTGTCGGGCCCGGCGATCGCCGCCGGCGTCGCCGCGGTGAAGGATCGCGCCTTCGTCGAGGCGGCGGTCGGCCACAACGACACCTGGCTGCCTTGGGTCACGACCGAACTGGAAAAGCTCGGCCTTGCCGTGACGCCGAGCGTCGGCAACTTCGTGCTGATGCATTTCCCCGATACGGACGGCAAGCGCGCCGCCGACGCCGATGCCTTCCTGTCGGCGCGCGGCTGCGTGCTCCGGCTGGTCGCCAATTACGGCCTGCCCAACGCGCTACGCATGTCGATCGGCTCCGAGGAGGCCAACCGTGCCGTGGTCGCCGCCCTCGCCGAGTTCCTGAACAGCTAGAAAGTCCGTCTCTCCGCCATGCCTGAGCCCCTGTTCCAGCGCGTCGCCCTGATCGGCATCGGCCTGATCGGGTCCTCGATCGCCCGCGTCGTCCGCGAGGAGAACCTCGCCCGGGAGATCGTCATCTCCACCCGCTCGCCGCAGACGCTGGCCCGCGCAGAGGAACTGGGCCTCGGCGACCGTTACGAGGCCGACGCGGCCGTGGCGGTGGAGGGTGCGGACCTGGTCGTGCTCGGTATTCCGGTCGGCGCCAGCGAGGCGGTCGCCAAATGGATCGCGCCGTCGCTGAAGAAAGGCGCGATCCTGACCGATGTCGGGTCGACCAAGGCCTCCGTCGTTGCCCAGATCGCCCCCCATGTGCCGAAGGGTGTCCATTTCATCCCTGGCCATCCGATCGCGGGCACGGAGCATTCGGGGCCGGACGCCGGTTTCGCGACCCTGTTCCAGAACCGCTGGTGCATCCTGACGCCGCTGCCCGGCACGAACCCGGAAGCGCTGGAGAAGCTCTCCGCCTTCTGGCGCGCCTGCGGCTCCAACGTCGACACCATGGACCCGCAGCACCACGACCTGGTGCTCGCCATCGTCTCGCACCTGCCGCACCTGATCGCCTATAACATCGTCGGTACCGCCGACGACCTGGAGACGGTCACCAAATCCGAGGTGATCAAGTATTCCGCCTCGGGCTTCCGCGACTTCACCCGCCTGGCGGCTTCCGATCCGACCATGTGGCGCGATGTCTGCCTGCACAACAAGGACGCCATCCTGGAGATGCTGGCACGCTTCTCGGAGGATCTGGCCGCCCTGCAGCGGGCGATCCGCTGGGGCGACGGCCAGGCGCTGTTCGACCTGTTCACGCGCACCCGCGGCATCCGCCGCTCGATCATCGAGGCCGGCCAAGAAACGGCGGCACCGGATTTTGGCCGTCACAAGGCGTGATCGTGTCCGGCATGAGTTGGCCGCAGGCATCTGGCGCGGTTTGTCAAGTGTCCGATAGAATATATTAGGACATTTTTGCTTAGGTCTCCTGACGAACCCGGGGGGCCGAATGCGTAAGGCGGTGCCAGTTTCTGATTTCCGGCTCATCGGCGGCCTGCTGGTCGCCGGCGTCGTCTTTGTGGCCTGCGCGCTGCAGTTGATTTCCTATTTCGTCGACCACTGGATCGCCCGCGACGCGCAGATGGAATCGCGCATGTGGGCGGAAGGCCTTTCGGAAAAGCTGACCGACCTGGAGGCCATTGCCAACGCCTCGGAGCCGTCGGCCCAGAGCCTCGAGGTCATCCGTCTCGCCGGCACCATGGGCCGCGTCTTCCGCTTCAAGATCTTCGGCGACGACGGCCGGCTGCGGCTGGTGGTCGACGACCAGGGCCGCATCGAGACCGAAGGCGCCGACCTTGCCACCCACAACCCGCAGGCCGCCGCCGTGTTCCAGACCGGCACTCCGTTCACGCAGGTCTTCGACGACAGGAAGCCGGGACGGCCGGACGTCTATGCGGAGACCTACCTGCCGATCGTCAGGGACGGCAGGATCGCCGCCGTCGTCGAGGTCTATGTCGACCAGAGCGAAACCGCGACCCGGTTCCGCCACGACCTGACGCTCGCGGGACTGCTGCTGAGCGCCCTGCTCGCCCTCGCCTTCTCGATTCCCTACACCGCCTTCGTGGTCCGTTCGCAAGGCAAGCGCGTCGCCGACGCCAGGGCCGACTTCCACGCCCGCCACGACGGCCTGACCGGCGTGCTCAACCGGGCCGCCTTCATGGACCGACTCGAAGAGACCGTCCGCACCGCGGCCGCCGACGGCGAGGCCATCGCCCTGCATGTCATCGACATCGACCGCTTCAAGGCCGTCAACGACGAACTGGGACCCGAAGAAGGCGACGCACTGATCCGCCTGGTCGCCATGCGCGCCAGCGAGATGATCAGGCCGTACGACTTCATCGGCCGCTTCGGCGGCGACGAGTTCGTGATCGCCCAGTGCGGCATTCTCTGCCAGCGGCAGGCGGAGTCCATGGCGCAGCGCCTGGTCCGGCGCCTGTCGGAGACCTATGCCGTGGAGGACCGCGACGTGCCGATCTCGGTCAGCATCGGCTGCGCGCTGATGCCCGCCGACGCCACGTCGGCGCGCGAGCTGGTCAAGAAGGCCGGCTTCGCGCTGTCCTTCGTCAAGAACACGGGCCGCAACGGCTTCAGCTTCTTCCGCGACACCATGGAAGAGGAACTGGTGCGACGGCGCGAGCTTGAGCGCCTCGTTCGCCTCGCCTCGCGCGACCGCAATTTCCTGCTGCATTTCCAGCCGATCATGTGCGTCGCCGAAGGGCGCATCACCGGCTTCGAGGCCCTGTTGCGCCTGCCGGACGACACCGGCGAGATGGTGCCGCCGACCGAGTTCATCCCGGTCGCCGAGGATCTCGGCCTGCTGCCGACCATCGGCGGCTGGGTCATCCGCAAGGCCTGCCAGTCGGCCACCTCCTGGCCGGACGACCTGTCGATCGCGATCAACCTGTCGCCGTCCCAGTTCGCCGCGGGCAACCTCGCCGAGTTCGTCGCCAGGACCCTCGAGGAGACCGGCCTGGCCCCCGGCCGACTGGAGCTGGAGATCACCGAAAGTCTGCTGTTGGACGACAGCGACAGCGTCCTGCGACAGCTGAACGACCTCAAGGCGCTCGGCGTCAGCATCGTCATGGACGATTTCGGCACCGGCTATTCGAGCCTCAGCTACCTGTGGCGGTTCCCGTTCGACAAGATCAAGATCGACCGCAGCTTCATGGACGGCTACGCACAATCGGCGGAAACGATCCAGAAGATCCTGTCGACGATCATCGCGCTCGGCCGCGCCCTGAACATGCGGGTGACCATCGAAGGCGTCGAGACCCTGCTTCAGGCGCGCGCCATCGAAGGCCTCGCCGTGGACCATCTGCAGGGCTACCTGTTCGGCAGGCCGCAGGCGGAGATCGAAATCCCCGGCAACCTGCTGAAGGATTTCCTGCGCACGGTCGACGGCCTGAAGGACAAGGGCGGCAGTGCCGAAGCCCTCGCCGCCTTCACCGCACCCAGAAGCGCCTGACGGCCGGTCCGGCTGGCGTCAGCGCTGCCGCTCGGCGACGAAGGCGGCAAGCTGGCTGAGCAGGTCTCCGCGCGCGCCGTCGCTGGCGAGGAGCGCCTTCGCTTCGGCCGACAAGTCGGCAAGGATCACACGCGTCTGCTGCGGCCCGTAAAGCGCCACCAGCGTCGCCTTGCCGGCGGCCGCATCCTTCCCCGTGGCCTTGCCGACCGCATCCGCCTGCGCTTCCAGGTCAAGCAGGTCGTCGGCAAGCTGGAAGGCGAGACCGACGACTTCGCCGAACCGCGTCATCCGCGCCACGTCCTCCGCGCCCGCGTCGGCCAGGATCGCCCCGGCCCGGCAGGCGTAGCGCAGCAGCGCGCCGGTCTTCATCGCCTGCAGCGTGCGGATCTCGGTCTCGCTGCGCACGCGGTGCTCGGCCTCCAGGTCCAGCATCTGGCCGCCGGCCATGCCGCCGACGCCGGCGGCGCGCGCCAGCTCCTGCGACAGCCTCAACCGCACCGCCGGATCGGGATGCACCGGGGCCTCCGCGATCAGGTCGAAGGCGAGCGTCAGCAGCGCATCGCCGGCCAGGATGGCAGTCGCTTCGTCGAACGCCTTGTGGACGGTCGGGCGCCCCCGGCGCAGGTCATCGTCGTCCATCGCCGGCAGATCGTCGTGAACCAGCGAATAGCAGTGGATGCATTCCAGCGCTGCGGCGGCGCGGTAGACGCCGTCGTCGGCGCGGCCGAACAGACGCGCCGTCTCGACCATCAGCACCGGCCGCAGCCGCTTGCCGCCGCCCAGCGCCGCATGGCGCATGGCCTCGACCAACCGTGACGGGCGTTCCGTCTCGCCATCCTTGGGCGCGGGGGCGAGCGCGTCGGCCAGAACCGCCTCCATGCGCCCGGCCACCTCCGCAAGATGCGCTTCCAGCCGTTCGGTCACGTCCATGTCCCTCGTCCTGCCCCTCGTCCCGGGCTGTCTGTCCCGGGGCGTCTGTCCTGGGTCGCGATCGACGCGCGCGGCCCGGCCGGTTCCCTCACCCGAAACGGCGCGGGCGTCAAGCCGCGATCCGCGGCGAGCCGAGGCCCGCGGTGGTTGCATCGGCGGGAAATTCGGGAATATGCTGAAGTCCTGTCATCGGGAGACAGTAACCATGCGCCTTCTTGCACGCTTGCTGAAATCCTGCATCGTCCGAGGTCGGTTCCGGATCATAGACGCTTACGGCCGTCATCACGAATTCGGCACGGGGCACGATGGCCCCGATGTAATCATCCGGCTTCATGACCCTGCGTTACATTGGAAGCTCGCGACAGATCCGGAGCTGGCCGCCGCAGAAGCCTACATGGCCGGAACGCTTACTTTGGAAGACGGGTCGACCTGCCTGGATTTCATCACCCTGTTCTTCATCAATCCGGCCCCGATGGGGCTGTATCCCCTGCAGCACAGGCTGTCGCGGTTGTGGGAACGGCTGCGCCGCTTCCACCAGGGACACATGATCGGCCGGACCGAGCGCGACGTGCGCCACCATTACGACCTGTCGACCGATCTCTACCGCCTGTTCCTCGACGACGGCCTGAACTACAGCTGCGCCTACTACCGCACGCCGGACGACACGCTGGAACAGGCCCAGGCCGCCAAGCTCGATCACATCCTGGCCAAGCTAGACCTCAAGCCGGGCATGCGCGTGCTGGAGATCGGCGGCGGTTGGGGCTCGCTGGCCATGCGCATGGGGGAAGCCGGCGCAGAGGTGACTTCGCTCAACGTCTCGCCAGAGCAGATCGCCGTCGCCGAGGCGCGGGTTGCCGAAGCCGGGCTCGAGCGCACCGTGCGCTTCGTCCGCCAGGACTACCGGACCTTCTCGGGCAAATTCGACCGGATCGTCTCCGTCGGCATGATGGAACACGTCGGCATCGGCCGCCTGGACGGCTATTTCGCCAAGGTGCGCGACTGCCTGGAACCGGGCGGCTATGCCATGATCCACTCGATCGGCCGCATGGCGCCGCCCGGCTCGGCCGGTCCGTTCATCCTGAAATACATCTTCCCCGGCGGCTACTGCCCGGCCCTGTCGGAGGTGATGACCTCGGTCGAGCGGCTCGGCCTGTGGGTCTGCGACATGGAGGTGCTGCGGCTGCACTACTACTACACGATCCGCGCCTGGCGGCAGCGCTTCGAGGCGCGCCGGGACGAGGCGGCCCGGCTCTACGACGAGCGGTTCTGTCGCATGTGGGAATTTTACCTTTGCGGCGTGGAAATCAGCTTCCTGCATGGTATCAACATGGTGTTCCAGCTCATGCTGTCGCTGGAACGCGACGCGGTGCCGATCCTCCGCGATTTCATCGTCGACAACGAACGGGAGCTGCGTGGCGACATCCAGCACATCCGGCACGCCGCCACGAAATAGGCCGGCCGCGGCGCGGAAAAAGGCAGACCGGGCGTGAAGCCTCTTACCCTCGCCCGGGCGCGCCGCTGGTTGTTGCGCGCCGCGTTCGTCCTCGTCCTGCTGCCGCCCGCACTGACGCTCCTCTACGCTTGGCTGCCAGCGCAAAGCACGCTGATGCTCGCTCGCCACGTCCAGGGCCTGTGGGTCGACCGCAAATGGCAGCCACTGGAGCGCATCTCGCCACACCTGGTGCGCGCCGTCATCACCTCCGAGGACAGCGGCTTCTGCAGCCACGGCGGCGTCGACTGGAGCGCGCTGGAGGTGCAGATCGGGGTTCTGAGCGGCGGCGACAATCCGCGCGGGGCGAGCACATTGACCATGCAGCTGGCCAAGAACCTGTTCCTGTGGGGCGGACGCAGCTACGTCCGCAAGGCGCTGGAAATCCCGCTCGCCGTCATGATCGACGCGCTGCTGACCAAGCGGCGCATCGCGGAACTCTATCTCAACATCGCCGAATGGGGCGAGGGCATCTTCGGCGCGGAAGCCGCCGCGCAGGCGTGGTTCGGCAAGTCCGCCGCGGATCTGAGTCAAACGGAGGCCGCCCGCCTCGCCACCGCCCTGCCCAATCCGCTCGCCCGCAACCCGGCCAAACCCTCGCGCGCGCATGACCGGCTGGCGCGCACCAACATGGCGCGCGTGCGGGTCGCCGGCGCAATCTTCGACTGCGTTCTGGCGCCGCGCTAGGCGGCCGCAGAATTTTTCGCGCTTCGGGCTGGCAAAACCGAAAGCTTCCCTGTATAACGCCGCGCATTCAGACACGCTGCGTGATGCCACGCCCCGGGCTATCCCCGGTCCGGGCCGCGCCGATTATGGACCACGGAGAACAAGAACATGGCCGTTCCGAAGAGAAAAACTTCGCGCATGAAGCGCGGCTTTCGCCGCTCTGCGGACGCCCTGAAGCAGCCGACCTACGTCGAGGACAAGGATTCGGGCGAACTGCGCCGCCCGCATCACATCGACCTGAAGACCGGCATGTACCGGGGCCGTCAGATCCTGACGTCGAAGGACGACGCCTGAGGCGGGATCGCGACAGCGACGCGACATTCGAACGAGGCCGGCCGAAACGCCGGCCTTTTTCGTGAGCGATCAGGAATCGGGCGAGCGGCCTTGCGCGGCAGGTCGCCGTCGTGGACTAATCCCGGCAACCGTTTCTCGCGCATCCGACCGGAGTGCCGCCATGCCGCTGATCGTGTCCCTGCCCCTGACGCTCGCGCCGCTGCTGATCTACAACATCGTTGCCTTCGGCCTGATCGGCTCCTTCGGCGGCGATCCGTGGTTCGCGCCCGTGTTGACGGTTGAGATGGTGTCGGGTGCGCGCTTCACGCTGGTCGTCGGCGACATGATGATCGCGGCAGCGCTCGTTCTGTTGTTCATCGAGATGCTGAAGGCGACCCGCACAGGCGTGGTCGCGCTAGGTGACCACATCCTCTCCGTGCTGGTCTTCGTCGCCTATCTGGTCGAGTTCCTGACCGTGCGCCAGGCCGCCACCTCGGTGTTCTTCCTGCTCATGACGATCGCGCTGATCGACGTCGTCGCGGGCTTCAGCATCACCATCGCCGGCGCCCGCCGCGACGTCAGTTTCTCCAGCGGCGAGCGGCTCTAGACGGACCTGCGATCACGTCTCCCGGTCGGGCGTCGCGATGGCGTGCTTCTGGATCAGCGGCAGCTGGCTCATGGTGAAGGCAAGGGTGATCGGCATGATGCCGAACACCTTGAAGCTGACCCAGAAATCGGTTGAGAAGCTGCGCCAGACGATCTCGTTGATGGCGGCGAGCACGAAGAAGAACAGCCCCCAGCGGAAGGTCAGGATGCGCCAGCCCTCGTCGGTCAGCCTGAAGGCGCTGTCGAAGACATAGCCGAGCAGCGCCTTGCCGAACAGCAGCCCGCCGAGCAGCACGGCGCCGAACAGCGAGTTGATGATGGTCGGCTTGAGCTTGATGAACAGGTCGTCCTGCAGCCACAGCGTCAGCGCGCCGAACACGAACACGACGACGCCGGACACCAGCGGCATGATCGGCAACCGCTTCGTCAACCACAGCGACACGCCGAGCGAGACGGCTATGGCGACCATGAAGGCAGCGGTGGCGAGGAAGATCGGCTGCCCGAGGGCCTTGAGGGCCGGATAGAGCGCCGCGATCTGCTCGCCCCGCGAATTGAACAGGAAGAACACGGCCAGCGGCCCGAGTTCCAGCGCCAGCTTCAGCAGCGGCGACAGTTCCCTGCGGTCAGGATCGTTAGGATCGCGTTCGAATTCCATGGGCGGGTCGTGTCCATCTGTAGCCTGTCCGGCGGCCGGATGTCCCCGAGATAGGATGCGACCTCCCCTGCGGTCAAGGCCGCACGGCCGCATTCCTTTCCGCAGCAGACGGGCCGGGTCGCGCCAAACGCGCCCTGTCTGCGGCCAGCGACTGAGCATCAGGATGACACCGGAAGAGGGACGTCGCGGCGATGAACCCGTTTGCGGCGGCTGGACAACGACCCGTCGGACGACGGGAAAGGGACGGAGATGGCGCCGCCCCTTTCGTCTCGTTCAGCCGTTGGCGATATATTGCCCGCCGTTAATGGTCATCACCGCGCCGGTCATGAAGGCAGCGGCATCGGAGGCGAGATAGACGACGGTTGCGGCGATCTCCTCCGGATGGCCGAGGCGGCCGACCGGAATGCCGGCGACGATGGATTCGAGCACCTTCTCGGGCATGGCCGCGACCATGTCGGTGTTGATGTAGCCCGGGCAGACGCAGTTGACGGTGATGCCCTTGAAGGCGTTCTCCTGCGCCAGCGCCTTGGTGAAGCCGATCACGCCGGCCTTGGCGGCGGAATAGTTGGTCTGGCCCATCTGGCCCTTCTGGCCGTTGATCGACGAGATGTTGATGATCCGGCCGGAGCCCCGCGCGCGCATGCCCTCGATCACCGGCCGGGTCATGGTGAACATGCTGTCGAGGTTGGTCGCCAGCACCGCCCGCCACTGGTCGAAGCTCATCTTGTGGAACATGCCGTCGCGGGTGATGCCGGCGTTGTTGACCAGCACGTCGACCGGTCCGAGCTCGGCTTCCACCTGCTTGATGCCGGCCTCGCATTCCTCGGGATGCGACACGTCCCACTTGTAGACGTGGATGCCCGTCGCGGCCTTGAACGCCTCCGCCTTTTCGGTGTTGCCCGCGTAGGTCGCCGCCACCGTGTAGCCGGCGTCCTTCAGGCCCCTGGAAATCGCCTCGCCAATCCCGCGCGTTCCGCCGGTAACCAGTGCGACCTTGCTCATACTCGTCTCCCCAGACTGCTGCTGCCTACGTGCCGCGGCCTGTCGCCGCCTGTTTCCTCAAAAGGTCAAGTATGGCGGGCCGCCGCGGCGCCCGCCATGACCCGTGTCAAAGGCTCTGCAAAAGCTCAAGCCAATGAATCGAGCCGGACGCTCAGGCGCGTTCCAGGCACATGGCGACGCCCATGCCACCGCCGATGCACAGCGTGGCGAGGCCCTTCCTGGCGTCGCGGCGGCCCATCTCGTGCAGCAGCGTGACCAGGATGCGTGCGCCCGAGGCGCCGATCGGATGGCCGATGGCGATCGCACCGCCGTTGACGTTGACGATGTCCGGGTTCCAGCCCATGTCCATGTTGACCGCGCAGGCCTGCGCGGCGAAGGCCTCGTTGGCCTCGACCAGGTCGAGGTCGGCGGCCTTCCAGCCGGCCTTGTCCAGCGCCTTGCGCGAGGCCGGGATCGGGCCGCTGCCCATGATCGTCGGATCGACGCCGGCGGTCGCCCAGGAGGCGATGCGGGCAAGCGGAGTCAGGCCGCGGCGCGCGGCCTCGGCGGCGCTCATCACCACCAGCGCGGCTGCGCCGTCGTTGATGCCCGAGGCGTTGCCGGCGGTCACCGAGCCGTCCTTGGCGAAGGCCGGGCGCAGCTTGGCCAGGCTGTCGAGCGTCGCCCCGTGGCGGATGTACTCATCGTCCTCGACGATTTTGTCGCCCTTGCGGTCCTTGATCGTCACCGGCGTGATCTCGGCCTTGAACCTGCCGGCCTTCTGCGCCGCCTCGGCCTTGTTCTGCGAGGCGAGCGCGAACTCGTCCTGCGTGTCGCGCGAGATCTGCCACTTCTCGGCGACGTTCTCGGCGGTCTGCCCCATGTGGTAGCCGTTGAAGGCGTCCCACAGGCCGTCCTTGATCATGGTGTCGATCATCTTGTAGTCGCCCATCTTGTAGCCGGCGCGCATGTGCGCGCAGTGCGGCGACAGCGACATGTTCTCCTGGCCGCCGGCGACCATGATCGTGGCGTCGCCGCACTGGATCTGCTGGGCAGCGATGGCGACCGTGCGCAGGCCCGAGCCGCAGACCTGGTTCAGCAGCCAGGCGGTGGAGTTTTCCGGCAGGCCGGCGGCGATGGCCGCCTGGCGGGCCGGGTTCTGGCCCTGGCCGGCGGTCAGCACCTGGCCGAACACCAGTTCGTCGACGTCGCCGGGCGCCACGCCGGCCTTGTCGAGCGCGGCCTTGATGACCGTCGCACCAAGTTCGTGCGCGGGCGTGTTGGCGAAGGAGCCGTTGAAGGATCCGACCGGCGTGCGGGTCGCACTGACAATGACGACATCGTTCGAAGCGCTCATGAAGACCTCCTGATGAGACATCCTCCCCAGGGCATGCGGGACCGGCCCTCCGGGTTTGTCTTGTCCCGATCCCTCGCCCGTTCGCTGCGACTAGAGACCGTGCCACGATCCGAGTCAACCGGAGAGACCCGTACGCGCCGCCTCTTTTCGCAACTGCGGCATCATCCTTTCGTCGTCACCCATGAAAACGCTGGCGGGGATTGCGCCGATTGGCTTAGTCTGAAAGTCGGAGGACCGGCGGCCGGCCCGGAAAGGCTTGCCGTCAAACGGGAAACTGCCGACGAGGCTCCTGGGAGCAGAAGAACAAATGGCCAAGACCAACGAGCCGACCATCATCAAGAAATACGCCAACCGGCGCCTCTACAACACCGGCACCAGCACCTACGTGACGCTCGAGGATCTGGCGGTGATGGTGAAGGGGGAAGAGGACTTCGTCGTCTACGACGCCAAGTCCGGAGAGGACATCACGCGCTCCGTGCTGACCCAGATCATCTTCGAGCAGGAGGGCAAGGGCGGGCAGAGCCTGCTGCCGATCACCTTTCTGCGCCAGCTGATCCGCTTCTACGGCGACAGCCTGCAGGGCCTGGTGCCCAGCTACCTGGAATTCTCCATCTCCTCGCTGACCAGGGAGCAGGAGAAGCTGCGCACCCAGATGACGGAGGCCTTCGGCTCCACCGCGCTGGAGGCGATCGAAGAGCAGGTCAAGCGCAACACCGAGATGTTCGAACGGGCCATGAAGATGTTCATGCCCTTCGGCGGTGGCGGCAGTTCGGCGAGCGGCAACGCCGGCGGCGCGGCGGCGGCTCCCAAGAGCCCGCCGAGCAGCGATCTCGACGAGATGAAGAAGCAACTCGCCGCCATGCAGAAGAAGATCGACTCGCTGGGCGGCGGCAAGGCCTGAGCCTGTCGCCGTCCGCACGCGCGGGCCCGGCCTGGCCGCTCAGCCGCAGTCTCCGACCAGCCCGACCGCCGCGATTCCGGCGAGCGCGCAAATCTCGTCATTGTCCGAACTGTCGCCGGTAACGCCGATGGCACCGAGCACCTCCCCGCCCGCCGACTTGACCAGCACGCCGCCGGCGACCGGAACGATGGCGCCGCCGGCCACGCCGTTGAGCGCCTGCACGAAATGCGGACGGGTCTCGGCATTCGCGTTCAGCCAGCGCGTGCCGGTGCCCATGGCGAGGGCGCCGAAAGCCTTGCCGCTGGCGATCTGCGGTCGCATGATCGACGACCCGTCCTGGCGGGCAAGGGCGACGAGATGGCCGCCGGCGTCCATGACCGCAACGGTCAGCGGCTTCAGGCCCAGATCCGCGGCCTTGGCGAGGGCGGCGGAAACCATGGTCTGGGCCATCGAAAGGGTCAGTTTGCTCATCGGGTCAGATCTCCTTAAAACCAGGATCGTCGGGCGTCGATCTTCTGGCTAGCAGATCAGCCGGGCGCCCGACAGGATCAAAACGACACAATTCCTCCAACGGAGAGGAAACAACGCAGTGGGGACAGGTTTCCGTGCATCGCGATTTTGAAGCGCCCGGCCGCTCGCCGGTCCTTGCCACCGAGGCGGTCGCCGCCACGTCCCACCCGCTCGCCACCTCCGCCGCCATCGAGATCCTGCAGGCCGGCGGCAACGCCGTCGACGCGGCGATCGCCGCCGTCGCCGTGCAATGCGTGGTCGAGCCGCACATGACCGGCATAGGCGGCGACTGCTTCGCCATCGTCACCGAGCCAGACGGCCGCATGGCCGGGTTCAACGGCTCGGGGGCGGCGCCGCGCGCGCTCGGCACCAGGAAGCTGGCCGACATGGGCATCCGCGAGATCGGGCCGGGCTCGGTCCACGCGGTCACCGTGCCGGGCGCGGTGCGGGCCTGGGAAACGCTGCTCGCCGCCCACGGCACGCGACCGCTGAAAACCCTGCTGAAGCGCGCCATCGGCTATGCTCGCGACGGCTTCCCGGTCGCGCCGCGGGTCGCCTTCGACTGGGCGCGCAACGTCGACAAGCTCGCCGCCGATCCGGCCGCCGCGAAGGCCTACCTGATCGACGGCGCCGCGCCGAGGACGGGCGACATCGTCCGCCTGCCGCAGCTCGCCGACACGCTCGCCGCAATCGCCGATGGCGGCGCCGACGCCTTCTACACCGGCGCCGTGGCGCGCGACATCGTCGACACGCTGGCCGAGCGCGGCGGCTACATGACGGTCGAGGATCTCGCCGCCTGTCACACCACCGCCGTCGCCCCCGTGCTGCGCGACTACCGCGGCCACACGATCGCGGAATTGCCGCCGAACGGCCAGGGCCTCGTCGCCCTGGTCATGCTTGGCCTGCTGGAGCGCTTCGATCTCGGGGCGCTGGACCCGGTCGGGCCCGAACGCCTGCACCTGGAAATGGAGGCCGCGCGCATCGCCTATGCCGTTCGCGACCGTTTCGTCGCCGACCCCGGCCATATGGACGTCTGTCACACCAAGCTGATCTCGACCGATTACCTGGACCAGCTCGCGGCCCGCCTCGACCCGACCCGGCGCAACATCGACCTACCGGTCTCGGCGCTGATGCCCCAGACCGACACGGTCTATCTGACCGTCGTCGACCGCGACGGGCTGGCGATCTCCTTCATCAACTCGATCTTCAAGGAGTTCGGCAGCGGCATCGTGGCGCCGAAGTCGGGCGTGCTGCTGCACAACCGCGGCTCCAGCTTCCGTGTCGAGGCGGGACATCCGAACACGATCGAGGGCGGCAAGCGGCCGATGCACACGATCCTGCCGGCCTTCGGCCTGAAGAACGGCACGCCCTGGCTCGCCTTCGGCGTCATGGGCGGCCATTACCAGGCCTGCGGCCATGCCCACCTGCTGACCAACATCATCGACCACGGCATGGATGTGCAGCAGGCGATCGACTGCCCGCGTCTGTTCTTCGATGATGCCTTCCGCACACTCCAGGCCGAGACCCATATCCCCGAGGCGACGGTCGAGGCGCTGCGGGCGAAAGGCCACGACGTCGCCCGTGCGAAGGCGCCGATCGGCGGCGCACAGGCGATCCTGATCGAACGCAGGAAACGGACCCTCGCCGCCGGATCGGACCCGCGCAAGGACGGCCACGCTGCCGGATACTGACGGGACGGACGAGATCGGCGAGACCTGATCGGCCCGCATCCGCCCCATCGCGCGGATGCGGCGCGGTCAGCGCCGGTCGGTGTCCTAAAAATCTCGGCTGATCACGTGCCCGGAGGACCGCCGGCGCGGCGCGGCAGCGGTCGCACGATAGGCCGATGTGCCGAATTGCGGGACCGCCTGCCAGCCGTACGGGGCATGGCCTTCGGCGTCCCAGGTCGCGATCAGGTGGGCGAGGAACGGCGAATTCGGCCGGTAGCGGTCCGGAAACAGGGTCCGCCCCGTGGCCTGGACGGGCTGCACGGGCACGGGTAGGTCGGAGCGGACAGGGATCGTGCGCTCGCTCTCGGCCTCGCCCGCAGAAGAACGCCTGCGCTTCACATTGGGCCGCCCAAGGGCCACGACCGGGTTAACTCGCACTGGACCACGCCTCGACTTGTTTCAGTTCGACACACTGGACGCGTGCCGTACCGAAGCTCCGCAACAGGTATGCCAGTTTTCGGCGCCTGTTAACCTTTGGCCGCAGAAAGGCGCGATTTTGCCGCAGAATGGTTAATACGGTCGGGCGGCTTTTAGCAAAGCACAGGGGGGGGGCAGCCGCGCCGGACGGGCGGCGTGACTTGAGGCGTGTCATGGCCGCGTGTTCGCGGGCTGCTAGACCTCGTCGGCAAGCCGCGCGGCGAGCCGCCGCCGTCGGCGCGTGGACCGGAAGCAGAAAAGGGGGCGTGCCATGCCGACCAGACGTTTCGTCGTTGGAAGCGCTGCGACAGCGGTCGCCGGAGCGGGCCTGGCCTGGTGGCTATGGCCGGGCGACGATCCGGCCTTCGATAGCAGCGTCGCCGAAAGCCGGAAACGGCTTTCGGATGCCCCCTTGCCATTCACAGCTGCCGTCGCGGACATCGTCCGCTATGCGACGCTCGCCGCCAACAGCCACAACACGCAGCCCTGGATCTTCGAGGTCGGCGACCGTTTCGTGCGGATCCGGCCCGACGAGACCCGCCGATGTCCGGTCGTCGACCCGGACGACCGGCATCTGATGGCGTCTCTCGGCTGCGCGGCGGAAAACCTCGACCTTGCCGCCCGCGCCCTCGGCTTCCGGTCGGACATCGTCTTCGACGCGCCGACCCGCAGTGTCGTCGTTCGCTTCGAAGACGCGAAACCCGAGGCAACGGCCGCCTTCCATGCCATTCCCGAACGCCAGTCGACCCGCGCCCCGTTCGACCCGGCCGCGCTGCCGGACGAGGACCTCCATCCGCTCCTGGACGCCTGCGCCAGGCCGGGCGTGTTCGTGCGGTCCCTGACCGATCGCAGCGACCTCGATCGTCTGAAGGATTTCGTTCTTGCGGGGAACACGGCGCAATGTGCCGATCCGGCGTTCGTCGAGGAACTCGGCGCCTGGGTGCGCTTCAACCGGACCCAGGCGGCCAAGACCAGGGACGGCCTCTATTCCGGTGCGACGGGAAATCCCCCGCTGCCGCGCTGGCTGGGCCGGCGGCTGTTTCCGCTGGTGTTCACGGCATCGGCCGAGAATCCGAAATATGCGTCGCAACTCGACGGCTCGGCCGGTGCGGTCGTGTTGTCTGCCGAACGGGACGACCCGGAAGGCTGGTTCAACGTCGGCCGCGCGAGCCAGCGCTTTCAGCTCGAGGCCACGGCGCGCGGCATCCGCTCCAGCTTCGTCAACCAGCCGGTGGAAGTCGCGGCCGTGCGCGCCGACTTCCAGTCCTGGCTGGGCGACGGCCTGCGTCCCGCGCTGGTCCTGCGCTACGGCAGGGGGCCGGCGCTGCCGCCTTCGCTCCGCCGTCCGGTTGCGGATGTCGTCCGTTTCGTGCCGGCCTGAGGCGGCGCCTGGCGGGGTCTTCGGCACGAAAAAGGCGCGCTCCCTGCGGACGCGCGCCTCTTCAATTCGTCTGTCGGCTGGAGCCGGTCAGGCCAGGGCGCCCTGCGCCTTGTCGACCAGTGCCTTGAAGGCCTCCGGCTGATGGATGGCCAGGTCGGACAGAACCTTGCGATCGACCTCGATGCCGGCCTTGTTCAGGCCGTCGATGAAGCGGCCGTAGGTCATGCCGTGCTCCCGGGTGGCCGCGTTGATGCGCTGGATCCACAGGGAGCGGAAATTGCGCTTGCGGACCTTCCGGTCGCGATAGGCATACTGGGCGGCCTTCTCGACCGCCTGCTTGGCGATGCGGATGGTGTTCTTGCGGCGGCCGTAGAAGCCCTTGGCAGCCTTGAGAACCTTCTTGTGACGGGCGTGGGCGGTTACGCCCCTCTTGACGCGCGACATGGGTAAACTCCTTCAGAGACAGACGTGGGGCTCAGCCGTACGGCAGGAACTGCTTCACGATCTTGGCGTCCTGGTCCGCCAGCGTGGTCGTGCCACGGGCGTTGCGGACGAACTTGGCCGTGCGCTTGATCATGCCGTGCCGCTTGCCGGCCTGCCCGGTCTTCACCTTGCCGGTCGCGGTCAGTTTGAAGCGCTTCTTCGCTCCAGACTTGGTCTTCAGCTTGGGCATTTTGCATCCTTTCATTGGCGCGAACGAAAACCGCCCGCTCGTTTGTTGGTGCATCGAGACGTCGACACGGCATGCCCTGGATAGTCGTGGCCCGGGCTGGGACGACGCGCCGGCAGGGCCGGCATGTCAGGCAACAGCAACAGGGGTCCACGACGAGCCGGACGACTCTGGACCGCAGGCTTATAGGGGGAGAGCAGTGCGAATGCAACCCGATTCCGGGCCGTGCTCGAAGCCGGAAGCGCAAGAAGGCGGCCGTGAGACCGCCTTCGCCGAGGGTGCCAAGCCAGGCCAGCCACCGGGATCCGGCGGCGCGGCCCCGCTCTAGCGCTGGATCGGTGCCAGCACCATGACCATCTGCCGGCCTTCCAGGCGCGGCGCGGATTCCACCTTCGCGATCTCCGCCGTCTCGTCGCGAACCTTCATCAGGAGCTTCATACCCAGATCCTGGTGCGCCATTTCGCGGCCGCGGAAGCGCAGGGTGACCTTGACCTTGTCGCCTTCGGAGAAAAACCGCAGCATGCTCTTCATCTTCACCTCATAGTCATGGATGTCGATGTTCGGGCGCATCTTGATTTCTTTGATTTCGACGGTTTTCTGCTTCTTTCGCGCCTCGGCGGCCTTCTTCTGCGACTGGTACTTGAACCGGCCGTAGTCGAGGATCTTGCAGACCGGAGGCTCTGCGTTCGGCTGGATCTCGACCAGGTCAAGCCCCGCTTCCATAGCGATATCAAGGGCTTGCTGGGTCGGAATGACCCCCCTGTTCTGGCCTTCGTGATCGATCAGCTGAACTTCGCGGACGCGAATTTCATCATTTGTGCGCGGGCCTTCCTTGGTGGGAGGCGGGGCGCGGAACGGACGGCGAATGGTCGCGATCTCCTGTGTTGTTGCACATGTCTGGCTCGGCGAGCCCGGCCTTCAATGCACAGAGAGCCCCGAACGCGAACGCCGAGGCTTGGGCATCGTCCGGAAGAACGATCGAGCGGGCCAAAGGATCCGGTGAAACCGGCGGAAAGTCAACCTGTCTTGCGCAGGTGCCGGAGATCTCTATCCCCGCGGCAGCCCGAGCAGGCTGGCATAGACCGCAAGCGTCGCCGCGCACATCGCGGCGACCGAGAAATGCGCGCCGACATGCGCCCGCGCGCGCGCCGTCAGCGCCGACCGCTGCGCCGCATCCATCTGCAGGACAAGGGCAATCGCGTCGGCGAGGGCGGCCGGGTCGCCGGCCGGCACACGCCAGCCGGTGCGCGCGGCCGCGTCCACCTCCGGCGGCGCCAGCACGGTCTCGGGCACCGCGCCGAGGTCGCTGACGACGACCGGTATCCCCGCCGCCTGGGCCTCCACCGCCGCGCGGCCGAAGGCTTCCGGCTCGGTCGAGGTGACGACGGCAACGTCGGCGAGCGACAGGGCAGCAGGCACGTCGGAACAATGGCCGACCAGGCGGACGCGGCCGGAAAGACCGGCGGCGGCGATGCGTGCCTCCAACTCGGCACGGTAGCCGGTGCGGCCCTGGTCGTCCCCGGCCATGACCGCAACCACGTCGGGATATCCCCGCCTGGCCAGCTCGGCCATGGCGTCGACGACCACGCGCTGGCCCTTCCAGGCCGTCAGCCGCGCGAGCTGGAGCACCACCCGGGTGTCGGCACTTATCCCCCAGGCCGCGCGCAGCGCCGCGCGCCTGTCCCCGCCGACTGCCTCCGGCGCCAGCGCGGACAGGTCCGAGCCGCGGTGGATGACGGTGATGCGGTCGCGCGCGAAGGGGTGGCGCTCGGCGATCAGGTGGGCGGTGTAGGCGGAGTTGGCGATCACCGCGTCGCCCCGGGCCATGACGGAATTGTACAAGGATTTGAAGAAGTTGGTCTGCTTGTAGATACCGTGGTAGGTGGTCACGAAGGGGACCTTCGCCGCCCGCGCCGCCCACAGGGCCGACCACGCCGGGGCCCGGCTGCGGGCATGGATGAGGCTGACCGAGCGGCTCCGGATAAGTGCCGACAAGTGTCCGGCATTGCGCCGGAGAACCGCCGGATTCTTGCTGGAAACCGGCAACACGATGTGTTCGGCCCCGGCCGCCTCCAGTTCGCCGACCAGACGGCCGCCCTCGCTGACCACCAGCGCCGTCCAGCCGCGCGCGACGATCGCGGCGGCGACGTCGACGGCGGTGCGCTCTGCGCCGCCGGTGTCGAGTTCCGGGATCACCTGCAGGATGACGGGCGGGGCGGCGGGATCTGGCACGGGACAGGCACTCCGGCGGGACGGGACCGACTTCTCATTGTCGTCTGCCTGTGCCAAACCGGCATCCGGGATCGCAACGACAGCGCGCGGAGAGCCATACTATGGGCGTCGACGAGCCGCAATTCATCACCGTCGGCACGGGCGCGCAGGCGCGGCCGATCGCGGTGCGCCACCGCGCCGGCGCCGCCCCCGGCGTGCTCTGGCTGTCGGGCTTCAGGTCGGACATGACCGGCACCAAGGCCGAAGCGCTGGCGGAGTGGGCGGCGACAAGCGGGCTTGCGGCGACGCGCATGGACTATTCCGGCCACGGCGCCTCCGGCGGCGCCTTCGCGGACGGCACCGTGTCGCGCTGGCTGGAGGAGGCCAAGGCGGTGTTCGACCGCTTCTGCCAGGGGCCGACGATCATCGTCGGCTCGTCGATGGGCGGCTGGATCGCGCTGCTGCTGACGCTCGCCCATGTTGCCGAGGTCGGCGAGGCGGCCAGCCGGATCCGCGGCCTGGTGCTGATCGCGCCGGCGACCGACTTCACCGAGGAGCTGATGTGGAAGCAGCGCTTCACCGAGGAGATACGGCAGGCGATCCTGGCGCAGGGGCGCTGGGAACAGCCGTCGGCCTATGGCGACGAGCCCTATGTCATCACCCGCGCGCTGATCGAGGACGGCCGCCATCACCTGCTGATGGACCGGCCGCACCGGCTCGGCTGCCCGGTGACGATCCTGCAGGGGCGCGCGGATCCGGACGTGCCCTGGAGCCACGCCCGGCGGCTGGTCGAAGCGCTGCCCGACGACGACGTCACCTTCACGCTGGTCCCCGACGGCGATCACCGGCTGTCCCGGTCGCAGGACATCGCGCTGCTGCTGAAGGCGGTGGAGCGGGCGGCCCGACGGCCCGACAGCGCGGCCTGACAGCGCGGCCTCGCGGCACCGGACCGGGCAACAACATCAACCCTTGCCAAAGGCCCCTTTCCTTCTGATATAAGGGGCTCGGGAGGTTGGTGGTGGACGAGCCACTCGCCAACCGGGTCAGGTCCGGAAGGAAGCAGCCCCAACGAGTCGCGGCACGGGTCACCGTGCCAGCCTCCCACCCTTTCATTTCCCGCGCACATGCAGTCCGGCGGCGCGTCGCGAGCAAGGCGCGGCGGGCGGGTCCCGGCGCGTCCCGACGGGCGCGGACCGGCCGTCCTCGGCACGGCGGAGGACGGCCCCTCCGCCAGACTCGACGGCTTGTAGACGGGCGGCATGGACGGCGACATTCCAGACCACACGGAGTTCGGACCGACGGAGCGCGAGCACCCAGACGAGGGGACGATCGCGCTGTTCGACGCGCCTCCGGCGGACCGGCAGGGCACCTACCGGGTGCTGGCGCGCAAGTACCGGCCGCAGACATTCGACGACCTGGTCGGCCAGGAGCCGATGGTGCAGACGCTGGAGAACGCCTTCGCCACCGGGCGCATCGCCCAGGCGTGGATGCTGACCGGCGTGCGCGGCGTCGGCAAGACGACGACGGCGCGCATCCTCGCCCGCGGCCTCAACTACGAGATCCCCGGCGAGGCCGATCGGCCGACGGTGAGGCTGAGCCGCGAGGGAACCCACTGCCGCGCGATCATGGAAGGCCGGCACGTCGACGTCATCGAGATGGACGCCGCCTCCCATACCGGCATCAACGACATCCGCGAAATCACCGACGCGGCGCGCTACCGGCCGGCGACGGCGCGCTACAAGGTCTACATCATCGACGAAGTGCACATGCTGTCGAACGCGGCCTTCAACGGCTTGCTGAAGACGCTGGAGGAACCGCCTGAGCACGTGAAGTTCATCTTCGCGACGACGGAGATCCGCAAGGTGCCGGTGACCGTGCTGTCGCGCTGCCAGCGCTTCGACCTGCGCCGCATCGAGCAGCCCAAGCTGGTCGGCCTGCTGCGCCGGATCTCCGACGCGGAGGGCATCGACATCTCCGACGAGGCGCTGAGCCTGATCGCGCGCGCCGGCGAGGGTTCGGCACGCGATTCGCTGTCGCTGCTCGACCAGGCGATCGCTCACGGCGCCGGCCATATCGACGCCGTGCAGGTGCGCGAAATGCTGGGCCTGGCCGACCGGGCCCGCGTCATCGACCTGTTCGGTCACGTCATGGCCGGTCGCGTCGCCGAGGCGCTGGAGGAACTGGCCGGGCAATATGCCAGCGGCGCCGATCCGGCGGTGGTGCTGACCGACCTGGCCGACTTCACCCATCTGGTGACCCGGCTGAAGATCGTGCCCAAGGCCGGCGAGGAGGTCTCCGTCACCGAGACTGAACGGCTGCGCGGGCGGGAGTTCGCCGAAAGCCTGTCGATGCGCAGCCTGTCGCGCGCCTGGCAGATCCTGCTCAAGGGCATTTCGGAGGTGCAGGGCGCACCCAAGCCGCTGGCCGCGGCCGACATGGTGCTGGTGCGGCTCGCCTATGCCGCCGACCTGCCGGACCCGGAGGAGGCGCTCAGGCTGCTGAAGTCGGGACAGGGGCCCGCGATTGCCCAGGCTTCCGGCGCCCAGGCTTCCGGCGCCCAGGTTTCCGGCGCCCAGGCTTCCGGCGGGACCATGCCGGCGGGCGGCGCGCCGCGAGGCGGTCCGGCACCCGTCCAGGGTGCTGCGGCTGCTCCAGGCGGCTTTGCCGGTGGGCCGACCCCGGTTGCCCCGTCCGATGCCCCGACGGCCAGGCTCGCCGCCGCCGGCGACGGGCGGCCGCGCCTGACCGCCGTCGCCGGCGGCGCGCCGCAGCAGGCCATGGCGCCGGCCCAGACACCGGCCCAGACACCGGCCCAGACACCTGTCCAATCGCCACACTGGTCGCCGGCGGTGCGGCTCGCCTCGCTGCAGGACTGCGCCGCGCTCGCCTCGGAAAAGCGCGACATCCCGCTCAAGGTGGCGATCGAGCGGCAGATGCGGCTGGTCCGCTTCGACCCGGGTCGGATCGAGTTCCAGCCGACGCCGGACGCCGGCGCCGACCTTGCCGGCGAACTTGGCCGCAAGCTGACCGAGTGGACCGGCATGCGCTGGATCGTCAGCGTCAGCCGCACGCAGGGCCGGCCGACCATCCACGAGGAGCGCGAGGCGAACCAGGCCCAGCTGCTGTCCGATGCCCGCTCGCATCCGACCGTCGCCGCGCTGCTCACCGAATTTCCGGGGGCGCGGGTGGTCGACGTGCGCGTCCAGGACGACGAAGAGGAGACGCCCGCCGACCCGCTGCTCGGCGAGGCGCTCGGCACCGATGAGGGCGACGAGATTTAATTTGCCTGGCCTGCCCGGCGCGCCTAAAGGCGAGGCGGAACCAGACCAAGGAGCCAAGGGGCGGCAGGCCGTCCCGCCAGCGACGGAGTTGAGAACGCGATGGACTTCCTCAAGATGATGAAGCAGGCGAAGCAGATGCAGGAGAAGATGGGCTCCCTGCAGGAGGAGATCGCCGCGATCGAGGTGACCGGCAGTTCCGGCGCCGGCCTGGTCACCGTCACGCTGACCGGCAAGGGCGACATGAAGGGCCTGAAGATCGACCCGTCGCTGTTCAAGGAGGACGAGGTCGAGATTCTGGAGGACCTGATTCTCGCCGCCCACGCCGACGCGAAGGCCAAGGGCGAGGCGCTGATGCAGGAGAAGACCCAGGACCTGATGAGCGGCCTCGGCCTGCCGGCCGGCATGAAGCTGCCGTTCTGAGGCACCGCGAGGGGACCTGGCCGACGCTGCCTCTCGGGCGGCGGGCGGCGTGCCCCGTTCGCCGCGCCGTCCGCCAGACTGGAAAGTGGACTGGAAAGCGGGCTGGCAATCCCGATTAGCAGGGCCGAGGATCAAGAACGCATCATGTCGAACCGCAGGGTGGCCGGACCGGAGATCGAACGGCTGATCCAGCTCCTGGCGAAACTGCCGGGGCTCGGACCGCGCTCGGCGCGCCGCGCCGCGCTGCATCTGATCAAGAAGAAGGAGCAGCTGCTGGTGCCGCTGGCCGAGGCCATGGGTGTCGCTGTCGAGAGGGTCGGCATCTGCTCGACCTGCGGCACGGTCGACACCTCCGACCCCTGCACCATCTGCGCCGATCCGGGCCGCGACGACAGCGTTCTGGTCGTCGTCGAGGACGTCTCGGACCTGTGGGCGCTGGAGCGCGCCGCCGTGCTCAACGCCCGCTACCACGTGCTCGGCGGCACGCTGTCGCCGCTCGACGGCATCGGCCCGGAGGATCTCTCCATCGCCGCGCTGGTCGAGCGGGTGCGCGCCGGCACGATCCGCGAGGTCATCCTCGCCGTCAACGCCACGGTCGAAGGCCAGACCACGGCGCATTACGTCACCGGCCAGCTCGCCGGGCTCGACGTTACCGTCACCCGGCTCGCCCACGGCGTGCCGGTCGGCGGCGAGCTCGACTATCTCGACGAGGGCACGCTGGCCCAGGCGCTCAAGGCCCGCACGCGGTTCTGATCGTCGGTTTGCGACCGTCATCCCGGACCGCGGGGCGCGCAGGCGCCATCGCGCGATCCTGATGGCGGTCGGTCGGAGCCTTTGCGGGACCCCGCCCTTGTGCGCCCCGCCGATCATGCCTATGTCGGGGCGGCCGCCCCGACCCGTCGCGCCTTCGTCGGGGCGCTCGCCCCGACCCGAGGATCCGCATGCTTTCCGCCGCCTCCCGCGCCTTCGGCCAGATCTTCGAGCCGCCGTTCCGGGCGATCCTGTGGAAGTCGCTCGGCTTCACGCTGGCGGTTCTGCTGGTGATCTGGATTGCGCTGCAGGGGCTCGTCGCGGGCTTCGTCGAGCTGCCGTATCCGTGGCTGGAGACGACGCTGTCGATCCTGACTGGCATCGGCGCCATCATCGGCCTCGGCTTCCTGGTCGCGCCGGTGTCGGCGCTGTTCGCCGCCTTCTTCCAGGACGACATCGCCGAGATCGTCGAGCGCCGCGACTATCCCGCCGATCCGCCGGGACGGGCGATGCCGCTCGGCCAATCGCTGCTTCTCACAATCAAGTTCACCGGCGTCGTCGTCCTGGGCAACCTGGTCGCGCTGATCCTGCTGCTGGTGCCGGGCATCAACGTCGCCGCCTTCTTCCTGGTCAACGGCTATCTGCTCGGGCGCGAGTTCTTCGAGTTCGCCGCCATGCGCTTCATGAGCCCGGCCGAGGCCAGGGCGCTGCGCCGGGCGCGCGGCGGCACGGTGTTCCTCGGCGGGCTGGTCATCGCCGGCGTGCTGGCCGTTCCGATCCTCAACCTGGTGACCCCGATCTTCGCCACCATCTTCATGGTGCATCTCTACAAGGGTCTGGCGACCGCGCGCGCCTGAACGGCTGGCGGGTTTACCTGCCGGTAACGCTTTCCCGCCTTTCAATCGATTGAGGTCTCGTCCTGACTCGATCCCGATTGACCGGAAAGACAATTCTCCCAGGTTTCGCCGATAGGATACTTTGACGGGCCGGGTCGTTGGCGCTATTACGCTCTCAGACAACGCGCCGGTCTACTTACGCTTACGTAAGCGTTAACGGTGCGTCGGACGGGAGAGAAAATCCATGTCGCACGTCGATAGGCAGGGCAACCGCCCTCTGTCGCCCCATCTGCAGATCTACAAGCCGATCCTGACGATGGTGATGTCGATCCTGCACCGGATCACCGGGGCGGCGCTTTATTTCGGCACCCTTCTCCTCGCCTGGTGGCTGATTGCCGCCGCCGCAGGGCCGGCCTACTTCGACTTCGTCAACGGGATCTACGGCTCGATCCTCGGCCGCCTGGTGCTGTTCGGCTTCACCTGGGCGCTGGTGCACCACATGCTCGGCGGCATCCGCCACTTCATCTGGGACATGGGCGCCGGCTTCGGCCGCGAGGCGCGCGAGTGGCTCGCCCGCGCCACGATCATCGGTTCCGTCGCCGTGACGATCCTGCTGTGGATCGTCGGCTACATGGTTCGCTGAAGGAGGCCGACATGACCGACATGCGCACCCCCCTCGCCAAGGTCCGCGGCCTCGGCTCGGCCAAGGACGGCACAGAGCACTTCTGGCGCCAGCGCGTCACCGCCGTGGCCAATGTGTTCCTGATCTCCTTCTTCGTCATCACGCTGATCTCCCTGCAGGGCGCCGGCTACGACGAGGTTCGGACCTGCCTCGGCAACCCGATCGTCGCGATCCTGATGCTGCTGGTGATCGCCTCGGGCGTCTATCACATGAAGCTCGGCATGCAGGTGATCATCGAGGACTACGTCCACGGCGACGGCGTCAAGTTCCTGGCCCTGATGGCCAATACCTTCTTCTGCGCCTTCATCGGCCTCGGCTCGGTGTTCGCAGTGCTCAAGCTCGGCTTCGGAGGCTGACCCAGATGGCCAAGATGTACGAATTCATCGACCACAGCCACGACGTGGTGGTGGTCGGCGCCGGCGGCGCGGGCCTGCGCGCCACGCTCGGCATGGCCGAACAGGGCCTGCGGACCGCCTGCATCACCAAGGTGTTCCCGACCCGCTCGCACACCGTCGCCGCCCAGGGCGGCATCGCCGCCTCGCTGGTCAACATGACGCCGGACAGCTGGCAGTGGCACATGTACGACACAGTCAAGGGCTCCGACTGGCTCGGCGACACCGACGCCATGGAGTACCTCGCCCGCGAGGCGCCGAAGGCGGTGTACGAACTGGAGCACTACGGCGTGCCGTTCTCGCGCAACGAGGAAGGCAAGATCTATCAGCGCCCGTTCGGCGGCCACATGCAGAACTTCGGCGACGGTCCGCCGGTGCAGCGCACCTGCGCCGCAGCCGACCGCACCGGCCACGCCATCCTGCACACGCTCTACGGCCAGTCGCTCAAGCACAACGCCGAGTTCTACATCGAGTATTTCGCCCTCGACCTGATCATGTCAGAGGACGGCGTGTGCCAGGGCGTGATCGCCTGGAACCTCGACGACGGTACCATCCACCGCTTCGCGGCCAAGATGGTCGTGCTGGCGACCGGCGGCTATGGCCGCGCCTATTTCTCCTGCACCTCGGCACATACCTGCACCGGCGACGGCGGCGGCATGGTGGCGCGCGCCGGGCTGCCGCTGCAGGACATGGAATTCGTGCAGTTCCACCCGACCGGCATCTACGGCTCGGGCTGCCTGATCACCGAGGGCGCCCGCGGCGAGGGCGGCTATCTGGTCAATTCCGAAGGCGAGCGCTTCATGGAGCGCTATGCACCCTCGGCCAAGGACCTCGCCTCGCGCGACGTCGTGTCGCGCTGCATGACGCTGGAGATCCGCGAGGGCCGCGGCGTCGGCAAGAACAAGGACCACATCTTCCTGCACCTGGATCACCTCGATCCGGCGCTGCTGGCCGAACGCCTTCCGGGCATCTCCGAATCGGCCAAGATCTTCGCCGGCGTCGACGTCACCAAGGAGCCGATCCCGGTGCTGCCGACCGTGCACTACAACATGGGCGGCATCCCGACCAACTACTGGGGCGAGGTGCTGAACGCCGACGGCACCAATCCGAACCGCATCCAGCCCGGCCTGATGGCCGTCGGCGAGGCCGGCTGCGCTTCGGTCCACGGCGCCAACCGGCTCGGCTCCAACTCGCTGACCGACCTGGTGGTGTTCGGCCGCGCCGCAGCCATCCGCGCCGGCCAGGTGGTCGACCCCAAGGAGGCGATCCCGACCCCGAACGCGGCCTCCTGCGAGAAGATCATGGACCGCTTCGACCGCCTGCGGCACGCCTCCGGCGCGATCCCGACCGCCGACCTGCGCGACAAGATGCAGCGCGCCATGCAGGAGGACGCCGCGGTGTTCCGCACCCAGGAGAGCCTGGAGCAGGGCTGCCGGCGGCTGTCGCAGATCTGGGGCGAACTGAAGGACCTCAAGGTCACCGACCGCTCGATGATCTGGAACTCCGATCTGGTCGAGACGCTGGAGCTGGAGAACCTGATGGCCAACGCCATCACCACGGTCTACGGCGCCGAAGCGCGGAAGGAAAGCCGCGGCGCGCATGCGCGCGAAGACTACAAGGACGGCCCGCTCGGCGGCCGCGACGACGAGAACTGGCGCAAGCACACGCTCGCGCGGGTGAGCGAGGCCGGCGAGGTCACGCTCGACTACCGTCCGGTGATCACCGAGCCGCTGACGCCCTACGAGCAGGGCGGCATCGACCCGAAGAAGATCGCCCCCAAGGCGCGCGTCTACTGACGCCGCCGCAACGAAGGACACCGCGGCGATCGGGCCCCCTGCCCGACCGCCGCCACGGGACGGCCCGGACGCGACATCGAGGGCCCAACACGCGGAGCGACGAGAAATGGTTCAGCTGACGCTTCCCAAGAATTCCAAGGTGACCGAGGGGAAGGTCTGGGACAAGCCGGCGGGCGCCAAAAACCTGCGGGAATACCGCATCTACCGCTGGAATCCGGACGACGGCCGCAACCCGCGCGTCGACACCTATTACGTCGACGTCGACGACTGCGGCCCGATGGTGCTCGACGGGCTGATCTACATCAAGAACAAGATCGACCCGACGCTCACCTTCCGCCGCTCGTGTCGCGAGGGCATCTGCGGCTCCTGCGCGATGAACATCGACGGCACCAACACGCTCGCCTGCACCAAGGGCATGGACGAAGTCGCCGGCGCGGTGGTCAAGATCTATCCGCTGCCGCACATGCCGGTGGTCAAGGACCTGGTGCCGGACCTGACCCGCTTCTACGCCCAGCACCGCTCGATCGAGCCCTGGCTGCAGACGGTTTCGCCGGCGCCGGAGAAGGAATGGCGCCAGAGCCAAGAGGACCGCGCCAAGCTGGACGGCCTCTACGAATGCATCCTGTGCGCCTGCTGCTCGACCTCGTGCCCGAGCTACTGGTGGAACGGCGACCGCTACCTCGGGCCCGCGATCCTGCTGCAGGCCTACCGCTGGCTGATCGACAGCCGCGACGAGGCGACCGGCGAACGGCTCGACAACCTCGAGGATCCGTTCCGTCTCTACCGCTGCCACACCATCATGAACTGCTCGCAGGCCTGCCCCAAGGGCCTCAACCCGGCCAAGGCGATCGCCGAGATCAAGAAGATGATGGTCGAACGCCGGGTGTGACCGCCCGCGGCCAAACCGGAGACGTCAAGGGCCGCCCGACCGGGCGGCCCTTCGTGCTTGCACGGGGTGGCTGTCGTCAGCCGTCCACGCGCGACGGCCGCGGCCCGTAGGCGCGCAGGATCAGGGCCACGGCGTCGGCGATGATGGCGTCCATCTCGGCGCGCGCGCACAGGGCGCCGCCCATCAGCTGGGGAAAGAAGCCGCGCGCCTTGATCAGGCCGAGGAACTGGGCCGCGGCGATGTCGGGCTCGCCGTTTGCCAGCGCGCCGTCGGCGAAGGCCGCGCGCATGAAACCCTCGAACACGCACATCTTGTCGACCTTGGCCGCCATCGCGGTGGCCAGGTGCGGATCGCGGATCGCCTCGCCCATCAGCATGCGCGCCATGCGCATGAAGCAGGGATCGATCAGCAGCGCGCCCTCGGCCCAGCCGAGCCGCGCCAGCTGTGCGGCGACCGGTTCGCCCGACCCGTAGCGCATGTCGCAGACCGAACTCATCCGCTCGGCCAGGCAGTCGGCGATGGCGCGGAACAGCGCTTCCTTGCTGTCGAAGTGATTGTAGACCGTCCGCTTCGAGACGCCGGCGCGCTCCGAGATGCGGTCCATGCTGGCGCCGGCGAAGCCGCGCTGCTGGAATTCGGCGATCGCCGCCTCGATGATCTGCTTGCGCTTGCGGTCGCTGACCGACTGCGCCTGGTCGCCGCTCATAAATCCTTGATCCCAGAAACATCGCCCTATGTAAACCAGGGAGTTTACAGACTTGCGGAAATCGAAGTAAACTGCACCGTGTAGTTTACTCCTCGAAGCCAATCCCCACCAGCCACGGGAGGATTTCCGACCATGCCCGTCACTCTCACCATCAACGGCGCGCAACGGACTGTCGACGCCGATCCCGACACGCCCCTGTTGTGGGTCCTGCGCGACGAACTGGGCCTGACCGGCACCAAATACGGCTGCGGCATCGCGCAGTGCGGCGCCTGCACCGTGCATATCGACGGACTGCCGATCCGCTCCTGCCAGACCGCCCTGTCCGATGTCTACGGCGCCAGCGTCACCACCATCGAAGGCCTCGCCGGCACGGCCGCCGAGGCCGTTCGCGCCGCCTGGAGCGAACTCGACGTGCCGCAGTGCGGCTACTGCCAGTCCGGCCAGATCATGGCCGCCGCTGCGCTGCTGGCCGAGACGCCGAAGCCGACCGACGAGGACATCGACGCGGCGATGGACGGCAACGTCTGCCGCTGCGCGACCTATGCCCGCATCCGCTCCGCGATCCATGTCGCGGCCCAAAAACTGGAGGGCTGAGCCATGCTGCATCTTCTCGACCGGCCGCTCGCGGCCGTCGCGCCGAGCCGGCGCACCTTCCTGAAGCTCTCCGCCGGAGCTGCCGGCGGCCTGCTGCTCGCCCTGCGGCTGCCCGGCGCGGCGCCCGCCCGGGCGGCCGAGGGCACCTTCGCCCAGCCCTTCGTCCACATCCGCACCGACGGCACGGTGGTGGTGCTGTCCAAGCATCTCGACAAGGGCCAGGGCGTGGCCACCGGCCTTGCCACCCTGGTCGCCGACGAACTCGACGCCGCCTGGGAGCAGGTCACCGTCGCCTTCGCGCCGGCCGACGGTGAACTCTACAAGAACCTGTTCTTCGGCGTGCAGGGCACCGGCGGTTCGACCGCCATCGCCAACTCGTTCCTGCAGTACCGCGCCGCCGGCGCGGCCGCACGCGCCATGCTGGTTGCCGCCGCCGCCCGCCAGTGGGGCGTTCCCGCTGACGAGATCGCGGTCTCCGGCGGCGTCGTGTCGTATGGCTCGGGCCGCTCGGCGACCTTCGGCGACCTCGCCGGGGCGGCCGCGCAGGAGGATGTGCCGGCCGAGCCGATGCTGAAGACACCCGAGCAGTGGGTCTATATCGGCAAGCGCTTCCCGCGCCTCGACACGCGGATGAAGACGGTCGGCGCGCCCGGCGCCTTCGGCATCGACCATCAGGCCGACGGCATGCTGGTCGCGGTGCTGGCGCGCCCGCCGCGCTTCGGCGCCACCGTGGCGCGGGTCGACGACACGGCAACGCGCGCTGTCGCCGGCGTCGTCGACGTCGTCGCGCTGCCGAGTGGCGTCGCGGTACTCGCCACCTCGACCTGGCCGGCAATCAGGGCGCGCGACCTCCTCGAGGTGACCTGGGACGACAGCGCGGCCGAAACGCGCTCCAGCGACGCCATGCTGGCGGAACTTTCAGACCTGACGGCCCAGCCCGGCCTGGTCGCCGCGGACGAGGGCGACGCGGAGGCGGCAATCGCCGCAGCAGCGAAGGTGGTCGAGGTCGACTACAGCTTCCCCTTCCTCGCCCACGCGCCGATGGAACCGCTGGACATCACCGTCCTCTTCGACGGCGAGACGGCGCGGTTCCACACAGGGTCGCAGTTCCAGGGCATCGATCAGACGGTCGCCGCCGCCGTGCTCGGCCTGACCCCCGACAAGGTGGCGATCGACACCACCTGGGCCGGCGGCTCGTTCGGCCGGCGCGCCCAGCCCGACAGCCACTATTTCGCCGAGGCCGCGCAGATCGCGCGGGCCCGCCACGACGCCGGCCATGCGCCGCAGCCGATCAAGGTGGTGTGGACCCGCGAGGACGACATCCGCGGCGGCTACTACCGGCCCATGGTCGCCCACAAGGTGCGCGTCGGCCTGGACGCGGAAGGCCGGATCCTCGGCTGGCACCACCGCGTCGCCGCCAAGTCGATCATGATCGGCACGCCGTTCGAGAGCTTCGTGGTCAAGAACGGCATCGACGACACGACCGTCGAGGGCGTGCACGGCACGACCTATGCCCTGCCGGCGATGAAGGTGGAGGTTCACAACGCCAGGACGGCGGTGCCGGTGCTGTGGTGGCGCTCGGTCGGCCACACCCATACCGCCTACGTGATGGAGACCATGATCGACCGCCTCGCGCGCGAGACCGGCGAGGATCCGGTCGCCTTCCGCGAGAAGCTGCTGAAGGACGATCCGCGCAAACTCGCCGTGCTCAGGCTCGCCGCCGACAAGGCCGGCTGGGGCACGCCGGTGCCGGAGGGGCGCCATCGCGGCATCGCCGTGCACACCTCGTTCAACTCCTGCGTGGCGGAAGTCGCCGAGATCTCGCTGCGCGCCGACGGCACGGTGAAGGTGGAGAAGGTCGTCGTCGCCGTCGACTGCGGCCTGCCGGTCAATCCGGACGTCATCGCCGCCCAGGTCGAGGGCGCCATCGGCTACGGCCTCGGCGCGGTGCTCAGGAACGAGATCACCCTGACCGACGGCATCGTCGACCAGGCGAATTTCGACACCTACCTGCCGCTGCGGCTGACCGACATGCCCAGGATCGAGGTGCATGTCGTGCCCTCGGCCATGGCGCCGACCGGCATCGGCGAGCCCGGCACGCCGCCGATCGGTCCGGCCGTCGCCAACGCCATCGCGGCGGCGACCGGCGAATGGGTCACGGTCCTGCCGCTGTCGAAGCACGGCCTGGCCTGAAGCGCATCCCGACAGGCCGCACACCGGCGAGGCTGCCCTTCGGGGCGGCCTCGACCGCCGCTGCGGCCGAAAAGCCAACCGCATTCTGCCGCAGCGGCATCAAACGGATGGCCTTTCTGCCGTCGGCAACAATTCCTTCAGTAACCGTTGGCTTCCGGCAATTATCTATTTTAGATATAATAATACATGTAAAATATAATTATTCCTGCACAAGATCTCTTCTGCCTAACAATTAAACATTGATACTAATTATTAGGCATTTTTACAGAACCCTGACGTGACAGACCGAACGAATCGGCCATGTCCGGGGGAACCGCCATGAGAACCTTTGTCTCCAGTCTGAAGATCAGAACACGCATCGTCGCGATCGGCATCCTGCCAATGCTGGCGCTGACCTATTTCGCCGGCGTCGCCCTGGTCGACCGCTACGTCATCGCCACCGCTGCCCGGCACGTCGCGGGAATCTCCTCGGCGGCGCCCGCGATCAGCGGGCTCGTGCACGAATTGCAGAGGGAGCGCGGCGCCTCGGCCGGCTTCCTCGGCTCGAACGGCGGCGACCGCTTCGCCGCGATGCTGGCCGAGCAGCGCCGGCTGACCGACGGCGCGCGCGAGCACTATCGCGCGCGCGCTGAGATCGACGCGATCGGCGGCGCCTTCGGCCGGCACGCCGCCGCGGTGCGCGACAGGCTCGTTCAGCTGGACGACGTCCGCGCGAAGATCGACACGCTGCGCCTCGACGCGACCGGCATGGCCGAGTTCTACAGCGGCCTGATCGCCGAGATGCTGGCGATGATCGAATCGATGAACGGCATGGCCGACGACGGTCGCATCGTCCGCCAGATCGTCGCCTATTCGGCCCTGCTGCAGGGCAAGGAGCGGGCCGGGCTGGAGCGGGCGACCGGTGCGGCGGGCTTCGCCGCCGGCGCCTTCACGCCCGAAACCTATCAGCGCTTCGTCCGCCTCGGCGCGATGCAGGACGTGTATTTCACCCTGTTCGACCGCTACGCCCTGGAGGCCGAAAGGCCGCTGCTGGAGCGGGCCCTCGACGGCGCGGCGGCGCGCCAGGTGGTCGCGGCGCGTGCGCTCGCCGACGCCGGCATCGCGGGCGGGTCGCTGGCTGCCATCACCGGCGCCGACTGGTTCGCCCGCTCCAGCGAGCGGATCGACGCCCTCAAGGCGGTGGAAGACAGGGTCGCGGCCGACCTGACCGAACTCGCCGCGTCGATCGCCGATGCCGCCGACACCGGATTCTATGTCGCGCTCGGCGTGGCGCTGGCGGTGCTGGCCCTCGTCGGCATCCTCTCGATGCTGATCGTGCGCTCGATCACCGGGCCGGTGGGCGCCATCACAGCGACCATGCGCGACCTCGCTGCCGGGCGCACCGACGTCGACCTCGCCGGCGCGGACGGGCGCAGCGAGATCGGCGAGATGGTGCGCGCGGTCGCCGTGTTCCGCGACAACGCCATCGAGCGGCTGCGGCTGGAGGCCGAACAGGATCGCGAGCAGGCCGCCCGGGCGGCGCGTCAGAAGCACGTCGACGAGCTCATCGCCGGTTTCCGCAGCCGGGCGCAGGAACTGCTCGGCGCGGTCGGCGCCAACATGGAACAGATGCGCGCGACTGCAGGAGCGCTGACGGCGATCGCCGCCCAGACCTCGACCCGGGCCGACGGCGCGGCGGCCGCCGCCGAGGAGGCCTCGACCAACGTGCAGACGGTCGCCAGCGCGGCGGAGGAACTGACCGCTTCGATCGGCGAGATCGGACGGCGCGTCGAGGAGACCACCACGGTCGTCTCGCGCGCCACCGAGGACGCCCGGGCGACCAATGACAAGGTCGCCAGCCTTTCCGCCGCCGCCAACAAGATCGGCGAGGTGGTCAACCTGATCTCCGACATCGCCGAGCAGACCAACCTGCTGGCGCTCAACGCCACCATCGAGGCGGCGCGGGCCGGCGAGCACGGCAAGGGTTTCGCCGTCGTCGCGGCCGAGGTCAAGTCGCTGGCCAACCAGACGGCGCGGGCGACCGACGAGATCGCCGCCCAGATCGCCGCAATCCAGGCGGCGACCGGCGACACGGTCGGCGCCATCCAGGGCATCGCCCGCACCATGGAGGACGTCAACGGCTTCACCGCCGCCATCGCCGCGGCAGTCGAGGAACAGGGCTCGGCGACCGGCGAGATCTCGCGCAACGTCACCGAGGCGGCCACCGGCACGCAGGCGGTGGCAAGCCATGTCGGCGGGGTGCGCGGCGCGGTGTCGGAGACGACCGAGTCGGCCGGCCAGGTCGAACGCGCCTCGACCGACGTCGCCCGCCGCACCGAGGAGCTCGGCACGGCCGTCGACCGCTTCCTCGCCGACGTCGCCGCTGCCTGACTCGGCGACGGGTGCGAGGCATGCCGTGAACGGAAAGGGCCGATAGGCCCTTTCCCCTTCCCCGCAACTCCACCGGCCCAGCAACTCCCCCGACCGGACCTTGCGTTCAGGCGCCGGCGGCGACCGCCTCGCGGTCCTTCTTGCGCATCCGCTCGGACGCCGACTTGAGCTGCCCGCAGGCGGCGAAGATGTCGCGGCCGCGCGGCGTGCGGATCGGCGAGGCGTAGCCGGCGCGGTTGACGATGTCGGCAAACTGCTCGATGCGCTCCCAGTCGGAGCACTCGTAGTCCGAGCCCGGCCAGGGATTGAACGGGATCAGGTTGATCTTGGCCGGAATCCCCTTCAGGAGCCGCACCAGCTCGCGCGCGTCGGCATCGCTGTCGTTGACGCCCTTCAGCATCACGTATTCGAAGGTGATGCGCTTGGCGTTGGACAGGCCCGGATAGGCCCGGCAGGCGTCGAGCAGATCCCTGATCCGCCACTTCCTGTTGATCGGCACCAGCACGTCGCGCAAGTCGTCGTTGACCGCATGCAGCGAGATCGCCAGCATGCAGCCGATCTCCGCGCCGGCGCGCGCGATCTCCGGCACCACGCCTGAGGTCGACAGGGTGATGCGGCGCTTGGACAACGACAGGCCGTCGCCGTCTGAGGCGATCAGCAGCGCCTTCTTCACGTTCTCGAAGTTGTACAGCGGCTCGCCCATGCCCATCATGACGATGTTGGAGACGAGGCGCCCCTCGCTCGGCACGACGGCGCCCTGCGGCGTGGCCGCGTCGGGGAAGTCGCCGAGCCGGTCGCGCGCCATCAGGATCTGCGACAGGATCTCCTCGGCGGTCAGGTTGCGCACCAGCTTCTGCGTGCCGGTGTGGCAGAAGGTGCAGGTCAGCGTGCAGCCGACCTGAGAGGAGACGCACAGCGTGCCGCGGCCTTCCTCGGGAATGTAGACGGTCTCGATCTCGACCGGCCGTCCGGCGCCGCGCGGCGGAAAACGGAACAGCCACTTGCGCGTGCCGTCGACCGAGATCTGCTCGGAGACGATCTCCGGCCGGGCGATGGTGAAACGGGCATCGAGTTGCTGCCGCAGATCCTTGGCGATGTTGGTCATCAGCGCGAAGTCGGAGACGCCGCGCACATAGAGCCAGTGCCACAGCTGGGCAGCGCGCATGCGGCGCTGCTTCTCCGGCACGCCGATCTCGCCCATGGCGTCGGCCAGCTCGTCGCGCGTCAGACCGATCAGCGTCGGCCTGTCGTCCGCGGCCGAAGCCGGTGCTGGAGCGGGCGCCGTTACCGGGATGCCGGAAACCGTCTGCGCGTTCGCATTGCCCCGCGCGATGTCGAGCGTAACTGCCATGTCCTGGTCCGCGTCGGGATCCGCGACCTAACGGCCGCAGCCCGTCGTCGCCGATCGAAAGCGCCGGCCAACACCGCCGGCGGTCGCGGCCGTCCGATCGGGCCGCGTTTCAGAGCGTCGTCAAAACCACAAACCGCGGAAAAAATCAACTGTTGCGCCCGCCGGCCGGCCGGGCGCGGGACGCCCGGCGGAACGGCAAACGGCCCCGACCGGCAGGTACAAGGGTTCCGGGACCGCGGCTTGGATCAGCGACAGGCCTGGCTGGCGGTGTCAATCGCCGCGGTCACGCCCGACAGCGAGAAGGTATAGGTGGTGCCGGTGCCTCGGCTCGATTCGCCCTTCACCGTCATCTGTCGGCCTGCCTTCATGGCGGCGACCAGCTGCTGCTCGGTGGCGGCGTTCTCGACCCAGGCACCGTCGTTCTTGGTGAACATCGAGAAGGCCCTGCCGTCGATGTCGACGCTGACGTTGGAGCCCTCCTTGAGCGGATAGCCGACCTGCAGGCTCGGCTCGTTCGACACGCCCTCGCCCGGCCGGGTCGAGACGAAGAAGAAGACCTCGCCATGGTTGCGGTCGCCCGGCAGCATCTGCGTCGGCTTGGTCAGCGCGAAGCAGACCTTGCCGCCGCCGCTCGCATGGGAGTAGGCGGCCCAGTCGTTGTGCTGCTTGAGCAGCGTCGGGGTCTGTGCCGCGGCCGTCATTCCGGACAGAACCAGGACCAGACCGGCGGTCACCAGCGTACGTGCTTGCATCATCTCCACACCGCTTCGCTTGCGCGTCAAACGCTTCAGGTTTTACTCAATTGCCGTCCGACATATGAACCCGGCCTTAATGCTACATTAAAGCGGGTTACGAAAGGGTTGAAACCCGATCTGCCGGATGGCGCTCTGCGTCGTTGTCGGTATTATCGGCTCCAATCATGGGACGCTGGCTCGATAAATCGGGCGAGAGTGTGACGACGGTCCCGACCGAAGTGGCATTGGGCCGGTTACGACCGGGTGGCGGGAAGCGAGTTCTGCGGTGGCCGAGGCGCACTATTATTCAGCCCTGATCGAGAAGGTGGCCGCAAGCCGTGACCGGGAGGCCTTCGCGGAGCTGTTCGATCACTTCGCGCCACGCATCAAGGGCTACCTGATGCAGCAGGGCGCCGACGCCGCCACGGCCGAGGAGGTCGCGCAGGACGCCATGGTGATCTTGTGGCGCAAGGCGGAGCTGTTCGATTCCGCCAAGTCCTCCGCCAGCACCTGGCTGTTTCGCATCGCCCGCAACCGCCGCATCGACCTCCTGCGCCGCCAGCGGACCGCCGAGCTCGACCCCGAAGAACCGGCGCTGCAACCCTCCGCGCCCGAGGATGTCGACACCACGCTCGACGCGGGCCTGCGCGAGGAGCGGGTACGCCTCGCGTTGCAGCAACTGCCCGACACCCAGCGCGAGGTGGTCCGTCAGGCCTTCTTCCTCGGCCTGTCGCACAGCGAGATCGCCGAGGCGACCGGCCTGCCGCTCGGCACCGTCAAGTCGCGCATCCGCCTCGCCTTCGCCCGCCTGCGCGAACTCCTGGAAGCCGACGCCGCCGTCGACATCGACTGATCCGTCATGCTCCCGGCGGCCTGCGGCCGGAGCGGAAGATCGGCCCGCCGTGGGTATGGGGCGGCCGCTCGGCCTTCGGTCCGCCGGCGGTCAGCGGGCGCTCCGCGTAGCGCCCCAGCGCGCGGTGGCGGTCGTAGAGCACGATCGCGCCGGCGGTCGCCACGTTGATGCAGAACCTCGTCGGGATCTTCACCACGTGGTCGCAGCGCGCCAGCATGGCCGGCGACAGAGAGCCGCGCTCGGGACCCAGTACATAGGCCGCGCGCAGCGGATGCATGAAGCTCGGCAGGTCGACGGCGTCCTCGGTCAGTTCGACGCCGACCAGCTGGCAGCCGTGCGGCAGGTCCATGGTCTCCACGCTGTCCCAGGAAAACAGCGGCAGGTGCTCCGGGCTCTTCGAGGTGTCGGAGGGCGGCGCCTTGCGCAGGCTCTGCGCGGCATCGACGGTGAAGAAGAAGCTGGCGCCGAAGGCATGCGCGGAGCGCATGAGGTTGCCGAGGTTCATCCGCTTGGACAGGCCTTCGGCCCCGACCGCGAAGTATCCGCGCATGATCAATCCTCTCCGTTTCGGCTGGATTTGCCTCCTCATAGCTGCCTCAGGCCGCAGTCCTCAAGCTCCGGTAGCGTCATTGTGAAAATAGACGGTGCGGAACCTTTTCCGGTCTCGGGACGCGTGCTAGGCAACATCTGAAGAATTCGGGGAATTCAGGGGGTCTTCGTGAAAGCTGTCCTTTGTCGGTCCTACGGACCGCCGTCCGCATTGACCGTCGAGACCCTTCCGGACCCGGTCTGCGGGCCGGGCGAGGTGCTGGTGCGGGTCAGGGCCTTCGCGCTCAACTTCTTCGACACGTTGATCATCGAGGGCAAGTACCAGCTCCGGCCCGAGATGCCGTTCTCGCCGAGCGCGGAGTTCTCCGGCGTGGTCGAGGCGGTTGGCGACGGGGTCGAACGCTTCGCGCCCGGCGACGCGGTCATCGGCTACGTGCGCTACGGCGCGGCGCGCGACCTGGTGGTGGCCGTGGAGGACGATCTGGTCGCCCTGCCCGACGGCATCTCCTTCGAGGCCGCAGCCGGCTTGTCGGTCACCTACGGCACGACGCTGCACGCCTTCCGCGACCGGGCCGGACTGAAGCCGGGCGAGCGGGTCGCCGTGCTCGGCGCCGCCGGCGGAGTCGGCCAGGCGGCGGTCGAGATCGGCGTGCTGATGGGCGCCGAGGTGATCGCCTGCGCCTCCTCCGACGACAAGCTCGCCTTCGCGCGCAGCCTCGGCGCGGCGCATACGATCAACTACGACAGCGAGAGCCTCAAGGACCGACTGAAGGCGCTGACCGGCGGCGAGGGTGTCGACGTCGTCTACGATCCGGTCGGCGGCGAGCTCGCCGAACAGGCGCTGCGCGCGACCGCCTGGCAGGGCCGCTTCCTGGTCGTCGGCTTCGCCTCGGGCACGATCCCGAAGATCCCGCTCAACCTCGTCCTGCTCAAGGGCTGCGACATCCGCGGCGTGTTCTGGGGCGAATCGATCGTGCGCGATCCGGAAGGCCACTGGGCCAACATGGCGCAGATCCTCGACTGGGTGCGCCAGGGCCGGCTCAACCCGCATATCCACGCGGTCTATCCGCTCGATCAGACCGCCGAGGCGCTCGCCGAGATCGCCGGCCGCAGCGTACGCGGCAAGGTCATCGTCACGCCCTGAGGGTCATTCCTCGAACACGGCGATCACCGGCGCGTGGTCGGAGGGCTTGTCCCAGCCGCGCGCCGCGCGCAGCACGCGCATCGCCTTCAGCCGGTCGGCCAACGGCGGCGACACCCAGACATGGTCGAGGCGGCGACCCTTGTCGGCCGCGGCCCAGTCCCTGGCTCGGTAGCTCCACCAGGTGTAGAGCTTCTCCTCCATCGGCACGAAGCGGCGCATGGCGTCGATCCAGCCGCCGTGGCTACGGATTGCCTCCAGCAGCTCGGTCTCCACCGGCGTGTGGCTGACGATCTTCAGCAGCGCCTTGTGCGACCACACGTCGTGCTCGTAGGGCGCGACGTTGAGATCGCCGACCAGCACTGCCGGTCGCTCGGTCTCCGCGCCGTTCAGCCAGGCCTTCATCTCGGCCATGAAATCCAGCTTGTGGCCGAACTTGGGGTTGATCGCGGCGTCCGGCTCGTCGCCGCCGGCGGGAACATAGAAATTATGCACGCGTAGCGGGCTGTCGGAAAAGGCGACGTCGACGGCGATGTGGCGGGCGTCGCCCTTGTCGCAGAAGCCGCGCTTCTCGATATTGGCCAGCGGCCGGCGCGAGATCGTCGCGACCCCATGGTAGCCCTTCTGGCCGTTGATCGCGATATGCGGGTAACCGAGCTTGCGGAAGGCGGCTTCCGGAAAGTTGGCGTCCGGGCACTTGGTCTCCTGCAGGCACAGCACGTCGGGAGCCTGTTCGAGGATGAACTTCTCGACGATGGGCAGGCGCAGGCGGACGGAGTTGATGTTCCAGGTCGCGATGGTCAGGCGGTCGGTCATCCGGAGCCTTGGTTCGGGGCGGTCGATGGACGGATCGCCCCTTCATAGTCGCTCGCGCCGCGAAAGGGTAGCACGCTGTTCAGTCCGCCTCCGGGTTGCTCCGGTCCGCCGGCACCTTGTCGATGCGGATTTCACCGACCCGCGTCAGGGCGAGCTGGGTCAGCAGCGGGCCGGCGAGCTCGAACACCACGGTCGAGCCGATGGCGATGGTCAGAATCGTGTCGCGCAGCGCCGGCAAGGCCTCGCCGGCGATCAGGGCCATGCCAAGAGCGACGCCGGCCTGCGGCACCAGCGCGAAGCCGATCCAGCGTCGCTGCGCCGCCGGCATGCCGGCCAGCCGGCCGCCAAGCCAGCCGCTGGCAATGCGCGCGACCAGGCGCAGGGCGACGAAGGCGGCGCCGGCGATGCCGAGCGCAACGAGGCTGTCGAACTGCAGCTTGGCGCCGGCGAGAACGAAGAACAGGATCATGAACGGCCACTCGATGTGCTCCACCTCGTGGAACGGCCGCGCATGGTGGCGGGCGAAATTGACGACCACAGCACCGGTCACGATGCCGGCGAGCAGGAACGACACCTCCAGCCACAGCGCCAGCCCGGCGGTCAGAAAAACCACGCCGAGGGCTTCGGACTGGGTCGGATCGCCGGGCCTGAGCCGCCCGGTCAGATAGGCCGCCGGCACGCCGATCGCGATGCCGAGCGCGACGGCGCCTGCGATCTCCCACAGCGCCTGGCCGACGACGCCGTTGGTGTCGGCGCCGACCGCGACTTGTGCGCCGATCAGGAACAGGGCGAAGGCGATCAGGCCCCAGGCATCGTCGAGAGCGACGATGCCGAGCAAGATTCCTGTGAACGGCCCCCGGGCGCCGGTCTGGCGGACAACGTCCTGGGTCGCGGCCGGGTCGGTCGCGGTTGCCAGGGCGCCGAGCACGATTGCCAGTGAAAGCGGCACGCCGACGAGCCACAGGCCTGCGGCGACGAAGACACCCGTCGCCCCGACGGCGACCAGCGACACGATCAGGATGGTGCGACCGCTGTTGTGCAGCGAGATCGTCGACAGCTTGCCGCCGAGCAGGAAGGCGACCATGCTCAGGGCCACGACCGACAGGAGATCGTAAATGCGGTGAAAGGCATCCGGCAGGAGGTCGACACCCGACGGACCGGCAGCCACGCCGCACAGGATCAGCAGGGTCACCCGCGGCAGGCGGGTGCGGTGGCCGATCTCGTCGGCGGCCATGCCGGCGAGCAACAGCACGCCGAGCGCCATCAGAATCAGGGCAGCGTCCATGGCGATGGTCTAGCATGCCCCGATGGGCGGCGGATTGCGCCAGCGCAAGGATGGCTGGACAAATGCCCCATTCCCGCCATCATTTATCCACCCTCCGTTAGGATATTTGCGGCAGTTTTAGCGCTGGTGTTCGTCCTGCGTTAACCATTGGTGCCGTTTTGACCGTGTTGCTGAAGCGCCTGCTCGCCGTCCTGATCCCGCTCGTCGTCGTCGCCTGCGCGGCCTACGACATCCCGGACCCGACTCCGGAAGACTTCGCCATCCACGGCATCGACGTCTCGCGCTACCAGGGCGACATCGACTGGCACGCGGCGCGGCGCGACGGCACCGCCTTCGCATGGATCAAGGCGACCGAGGGCGGCGACTACGTCGACCCGAAGTTCCTGCACAACTGGCACGCCGCCCGGGCTGCCGGCGTGCCGCGCGGCGCCTATCACTTCTACTATTTCTGCCGTCCGGTCGAGGAACAGGTCGCCTGGTTCATCGAGAACGTACCGGTCGATCCGCATGCCCTGCCGCCGGTGCTGGACATGGAATGGAACGGCCATTCCAAGACCTGCCGGCTACAACCGCCGGCCGGCAAGATCATCGCCGACATGACCTATTTCCTCAACGCGATCGAGAAGCACTACGGCAAGCGGGCGGTGATCTACACCACGGTCGATTTCCATCGCGACATCCTGGTCGGCGCCTTTACCGCGCACGATTTCTGGATCCGTTCGGTCGCCAGCCATCCGCGCCACAAGTACGAGAAGCGCGACGACTGGACCTTCTGGCAATACACCGCCGAAGGCACCGTGGCCGGCATCAAGGGCCCGGTCGACCGCAACGTGTTCTTCGGCAGCAAGTCGCAGTGGCGCAAGTGGCTGAAGGGCGATCTGCGCAAGAGATAGCCGCCGCTGCGCCTCATGCCAAATCCCGAAGATCGTGACCGATCCGGGATGTGTTCGCTCAAGCGCCGTACGGGCTTGACCGGAGTGCAATGAGCCGGTTTCACCGCACTCCGGCATCAGCCGTTGACAAAGTGCACCCGGTCGTACCGCGCCCTGAGCGCCGCGACCGTCGGCGCCAGCCGTTCCGGCGTGCCGCTGGCCAGCGCCTCGGCGACCAGGACGGCGATCTCCGGCACCTCCCGTTCGCCCACACCCCAGCGCACCAGTTCCGGCGTGCCGATCCGCAGGCCGTTGAGGTCGCCCTTGACCGGCGCGATCGGCAGGCCGATGCCGCAGGCGAGGAAGCCGGCCCTGGCGATCGCCCGCGCCGCCGTCTGGCCGCCGCCGTAGCGCGCCGCCTCGATCGCGAACTGGTGCGAGGCGGTGAAGCCGCGCGCCTTCGCGAATACCGGCACGCCGACGGCATCGAGCGTCTGCGCGAAGGCCCTGGCGGTTGCCTGCATGGCCCTCGCATAGGCGGCGCCGTGGTCGCGCCAGTCGAGCAGGGTCAGGGCCAGGGCTGCCGTCTTGCCGGCGTCGAAATTGGCCGTCATGCCGGGATAGGCAATGGCGTCGAGCCGCTCCGCCAGCGTCGCGTCGTCGGTGACGATCAGCCCCCCCGCCGGCCCGCCGAGGCTCTTGTAGGTGCTCATGGTCATCAGGTCCGCGCCGGCCCGCAGCGGGTTGGCCCACACACCGCCGGCGATCAGGCCGCACTGGTGCGCGGCATCGAACAGCAGCCTGGCGCCGACCTCGTCGGCGATGGCGCGGATCTCGCGCACCGGATGCTCGAACAGGTTCAGGCTGCCGCCGATGGTGATCAGCCGCGGCCGCACCTGCCGCGCCAGCGTGCGCAGGCCGTCGAGATCGACGGTGTAGCCGTCGGCGTCGACCGGCGCCTCGACCGTCTTCAGCCCGTAGAGCCCGGCGCAGCCGGCGGCATGATGAGTGACGTGGCCGCCGACGGCCGCCGGCGGCGCGATGATCGTGTCGCCCGGCGAGCAGGTGGCCATGAAGGCGTAGAGGTTGGCGAGCGCGCCCGACGGGACGCGGATCTCGGCGTGGCGGGCGCCGAAGATCTCGGCGCCGAGTTCCGCCGCCAGCACCTCGATTTCCTCGATCGCCTCCAGCCCGGTCTCGTACTTGTCGCCCGGATAGCCGAGCGAGGCGCGCGACGACAGGCCGGCGGCAAGGGCCGCCTCCGCCTTCGGGTTCATGACGTTGGAGGCCGGGTTGAGGTTGAAGCAGGTCCGCTCGTGGATGCGCCGGTTTTCCTCGATCAGCTGCCCGATCCGGGCGGCGACGGCATCCGACGGCGCGGACGCGGTGGCGGCGAGCGTCTGGACGCGCGCCTCGCAGGCGGCAGGAACCCAGGGGCGGACGGCAAGGGTGGGCATGCAAGCGGTCTCCGGCAGGCGTGTCGCGACCAGAAGACCAGTGATCGGCAGGTGTCGCAATGAAATTTGCCCGTGCGCGCGCCTGACGGCAAAGGTTCCGCAAGGAGAGCGGCGACGCAAGCTTGGCAAAAAGCGACACGGTCATTGCCGTCTATTGCGCCGCAGCACGACGCCGACTAGGCTCGCGCGATTTCGATCGACAAGGACAGACCGCACATGCTCGAGCAGGCTGCGGATTACGAGACCCTGCGCGCCGGCTTCCGCTGGGCGATCCCCGAGCGCTACAACATCGCCGCCGCCGTGTGCGACGATTGGGCGGCGCGCGCGCCCGAGCGGGCGGCGATCGTCCACGTCCAGACCGACGACTCGGTGCGCACCTGGAGCTACCTTGAGCTTGCGCGCGCCTCCAGCCGCTTCGCCAATGCGCTGGCCGCACGCGGCATCGGCCGCGGCGACCGCGTCGCCCTGCTCCTGCCGCAGGCGCCGGAGACGGCGATCGCGCATCTGGCGATCTACAGGCTCGGCGCCATCGCCGTACCGCTCGCCGCCCTGTTCGGCGTCGAGGCGCTGACCTACCGGCTGACCGATTCCGGCGCGCGGGCGATCGTCACCAACGCCGCCGGGCTGGAAAAGCTCGCCGGCCTGCGCGGCCGTCTGCCGGATCTGCGGCTGGTCGTGTCGATCGACGGCGCTGGGGCGGGAGCGGAGGGATTCGAGACACTCTTGGGACGGGCGTCGGACAGGTTCGAGACAGTCGCGACGACGCCGGACGATCCGGCCCTGATGATCTACACCTCGGGCACCACCGGCCAGCCGAAGGGCGTCCTGCACGGCCATCGGGTGCTCCTGGGCCACATGCCGGGCATCGAGATGTCGCAGGACTTCCTGGGACAGGCTGGGGATATCCTGTGGACGCCGGCGGACTGGGCCTGGGCGGGGGGCCTGCTCAACGCGCTGTTTCCCGCCCTCCTCCTCGGCGTGCCGGTGATCGCCCACGCGGTGCACAAGTTCGATCCGGAGCACGCCTTCCGCCTGATCGCGCGCCAGGGCGTGCGCAACGCCTTCATCCCGCCGACGGCACTAAAGATGCTGCGCCAGGTCGACCGTCCCGCGGCGCGTTTCGACCTCAAGCTGCGCAGCATCGGCTCGGCCGGCGAGGCGCTGGGGCGCGAGGCCTATGACTGGGTGCGGTCGGAATTGGGCCTTGTCGTCAACGAGTTCTACGGCCAGACGGAATGCAACGCAGTGCTCGGCTCGTGCGCGGCCCTCGGCGTCTCGCGCGCCGGCGCGATCGGCAAGCCGATCCCCGGCCACGAGGTCGCAGTGATCGACGAAGCCGGCGCCGTGCTGCCGCCGGAAACACTCGGCCAGATCGCGGTGCGCCGGCCCGACCCGGTGATGTTCCTGGAATACTGGAACAGGCCGGAGGCGACGGCAGAGAAATTCGTCGGCGACTGGATGACCACCGGTGACCAGGGCATGACCGACGCCGACGGCTACGTGCGCTTCGTCGGCCGCGACGACGACGTCATCACCTCGGCGAGCTATCGTATCGGCCCGGGCGAGATTGAGGACTGCCTGCTGACCCATCCCGCCGTCGCGCTGTCGGCCGCCGTCGGCAAGCCCGACCCGCTCAGGACCGAGATCGTCAAGGCCTATATCGTGCTCAACAAGGGCTATACCCCCGGGCCGGCGCTGGAGGAAGAGATCCGCGACTACGTGCGCACGCGCCTGTCGGCGCACGAATACCCCCGCGAGATCGCCTTCATCGACGACCTGCCGATGACCACCACGGGCAAGGTCGTCCGCCGGGAGCTGCGCGAGCGGGCGCGCGACGAGACCGATCGCGGCGGCTGAACTATCCCCGCCGAAGCAGCCGGCGGGCGAGGCGGCGGGCCTGCCGCTCAGCATGCAGGTCGAGCCGGGCCGCAAGGCGGATCAGCCGCCCGGCCGGCGAGCGGGCGAACAGGCCGGTGGCATAGACCATCCGGCCGCGCCACAGCGGCGAGATCATCGGGTGACCCGGCACGGCAAGCGAATCGCCGCCGGCCAGCCCCGGCTCGCGCAGGTTCGTCTCCAGGGCGAACAGCGCGACCCGCTGGCCAGGGGAGAAGCGGGCGAAGGCCTCGTCGTAGGCGATCTTCCAGGAAAAGGCGCGCGCGCCCTCCAGCAGCATGACCAGCATGGCCAGCGGTCGATCGTCGAGCATCAGCGCATCGATGCGAAGGCTGCCCGCCTGCGCCCGTGCGGCGATCATCTGTCGGGCGAAGGCCGCCGTTGCCGGGTCGCTCAGCAAAGAGGTCGCGTGCGCGCCCTTCCAGCCGGCGTGCTCCAGGACCAAGAAGCGCTCGAAGACGTCGGCCGCGGCCTCGCCCCGGTGGCTGACGAGACGGGTCGCGCCCCTGTCGGCCAGCCGCCGCGACAGGCGCGACAGTTCCTTGCGCCGCTTGGCCGTCATCGCTTCCAGCAGTTGCCTCTGGCCCTGCTCGCCGGCGTCGTGGGCGGCACGTTCCTGCGGATCGTCGAAGACCGGATGCCAGTCGGCGACCGTGGCCAGAGCCCGTGCCGCCGCCCCTTCGGTCGGCAGGTAGGGGATGGTGACCAGTGGCGTGCCGCCGGCGCCGGCGGCAAGGTCGAGGAAGGCGGCAACCGCCTGCGGCGGCGCGCCAGGCGCGACGAGCGGCGCGCCGAGCGGGCCGTATTCGCTCGCCCACACGGTCGCGGTCGGGACGACCAGCCCGGCCCGGCGCCGGCCGACCGGCGCAGCGATGAGCCAGGGCCCGCCGGCGGTCTCGCGCACGACGCACAGGCGGACCGAAGACGGGCCGACATGGGTCAGGAAGGGGCTGAGAAAATCGGGGCCGAAGAACGGGTTGGATTCGAGCGCTGTGGCGGCGAGCCGGCGCCAGTCCGACTGATCGCCGACGCAGTCCTTCGGGTCGACGACCAGGGTCTCGAAACCCGCGCCGGTCACCGGCCCGGCGCCCCGTGACCCGGCGCTCCGCCAACGGGCGCCGACGCCAGGATGAACGGCGTGACGCCGAGCTTGCGGCGCGACGCCAGGCTCAGCGCGACGGCCTCGAAGAAAATCGCGGCGGCGGTCGCCAGCGCCGCGCCGATCAGCCCGAACATCGGAATCAGGGCGACGTTCAGCACGACGTTGAGGCCGAACACGCCGGCATAGATGCCGGCGCAGCTCTTCTGATGGCCGGACATCGACAGCAGCGCGTCAGCAGGACCGACCGAGGCGCGGGCGAGCACGCCGACCAGCAGCACGGCGATCAGCGGATAGCCGGCCTCGAAACCGGCGCCGAACAGGCGCAGCAGGAATGGTCCGAGCGCCAGCAGGAGCACGCCGCCGGCCAGCGACGGCCAGAACGTCCAGCGCGTCGCCATGCGCACATAGGCGTCGAGCGCCGCCGGGTCGCCGTCCCGGTACAGGCTGGAGAAGCGGTGCGCGGAAGCCGCGCGCACGGCGAAATAGACGAAATGCACCAGCGCCAGGGTCTTGGAGGCGGCGAAATAGACGCCGACCTCGTCCGGCGGGCGCCAGAAGCTGACCATGATCACGTCGGCGCTGGTGATCAGTTGCAGGAAGCCCTCGACCAGCAGCATCGGCAGCGAGATCGCCAGCCAGTGCTGGATCTGGAAGCGGCGCGGACCGGGCGGCACCCGGCCGCGCAGGTTGCCGTTAAGCTTGAGCAGCTGGTAGAGGCCGACCGCCCAGGTCGCCGCCACGGCGGCAGCCGCGGCGGCGGTCGCACCGATCTGGTAGCCGAGCAGCATCGCCGCCGACAGCAGGGCGAGGAGGGTCAGCGGTCGCCAGATGTAGGTCGGCAGCATGGCCAGCGCCGGCCAGTCGTAGCTGCGCGCAATGCCGTCCTGGACGCCGACCAGGGTGAACACCGGCAGCGCCAGCATGGCGAGATAGGCCGGCACGACATAGACGGGATCGATCACCGGTCGCAGCAGCCAGATGCCGGCAAAGCCGAGGAGAGCAAGCAGGCTCGCCGCGCCGACGGCGATCAGCCGGCTGGAATGAAGATAGCCGCGCAGCAAGGCGGGATCGCCGGCGTATTCGGGCACGAAGCGGTTGGGCGAGGCGGAAAAGCCGAGGCAGGCGAACAGACCGAGGATCATCACCAGGGTCCAGACCACGGAGAAAACGCCGTAGTCGTGGGCGCCCATCCAGCGCGCCATCAGGATCTGCGACAGATAGGCGAGCCCGGCGCCGACAATGCGAATGGCGAAGGTCGACAGCGCCATGCGCCGGGCGCCGCCACCGACTCCGCGCCGCAGCAGCCCGGCGAGACGCGTCCGGAGCGATCCCGCGGGTGCGAGCGCGTCGGCGCCGTCGAGGCGGCCGGTCGAAGCTGTCGGCGTCTGGCGCAAGTCCGTCCCGTCCCGGATCTGGTTCCGTAGCGGCCCTTTATGGCACGGGGGACTTAAGATTTTGTCGATGGCGGCACCTGACGCTGCCGGATCGCCGCACTGTCGCCGGAATCCGGCAGATGTCCGGCGCAACTCCGGCACATATCCGGCACGCTTCAGCAGGCGCCCCGCAGGTCACAGCTCGAAGGTCGCCACCACGGGGGCGTGGAAAGAACCGGCCTCGGCCGGCGTGCCGGCGTCGCGCACCTCGTCGGCCAGGCCCTCGTTGAGCACGCGGATGTCGCGGGCGCGAAACAGCAATTCGCGGCTGACCAGGATGTGGTCGAGGGCGTGGCCGCGCCCGCGATGCACCACGGTCTGGCGCCGCTCTTCCGGCACCGCCGCGTCGAGCTGGCGCAGGCGCCGGTGACCGAGCGCAGGATTGCCGGTGTCGTCGGGATCCGCCATGACCAGGCGCAGCGGGCTTTCCAGGCCGACGGCATTGAAGTCGCCGGCCGCCGCGATCAGCGCCTCCGGGTCGGCGTCGAACAGCGCATCGATGGCAAGGCGGAGTTCGAGCGCCTGGCCGACCCGCTTCATCGAGGCGAGGAAATAGCCCTCCGCCCAGGCCGCCGTGGAGCCCCAGCTCACCGCCGAGAGCTTGCCGCCGGCGACCGGAGCAGCGATCGGCGCCCGCAGGTGAACGCAGAACACATGCAGCGGCCGCGGAAGACCGACGTCGAGGGCGGCGTGCAGCAGCGGCCGGTCGAAGCCGACCGGCTCGGGGCCGGCGGGCAACGGGTCGGCGCTGCGCGGCCGCCACAGCGGCGGCTCGACATGGTCCTCGCGGATTGTCCGTGACGAGACCACGGGAAAGCGCGACAGCACGGCGAGATTGTGCTTGTCGGCCGGCGCGGTGCCGTCCGGGCGCAGGCTGGTGGCCCGGAAGAAGTCCTCGTAGGGGGTGCCCGCAACCAGCGCGTCGAGCGCGGCGAACACCCGCGTTCCTTTGCGTTCCAGCCGCTGGGCGTTGACCTCCTGCAGGCACAGGACGTCGGCCTTGAGCGCCAGCAGCGTCGGGCGGAGCGCGTCGAGCCGCGGCTGCAGCGCCTCGGCGTCGAAGTCGTCCTCGCCGAAGGATTCCAGGTTGAAGGTGGCAAGGCGCATGGGCGGATCCCGTGTCGTCTGCTTGGCTGTCATCTCTTGGCCGCGGGCCGGTCGCCGCAGACAATAGCCTTGCGGGCTGAAGCGCGATAGGACGGAAGAACGGTTGTGCCCCGGATCGGGCAAGTCAGACGGGAGCGAGGACGCCATGACCCCCTGTCCCTGCGGCTCCGGCCGCGACATCGAACTGTGCTGCGGGCCGTTCCTGGCCGGCGCGGCGCGCCCGGAAACGGCCGAGGCGCTGATGCGCTCGCGCTACACTGCCTATGTGGTCGGCGACATCGCCTATCTGAAAGACACCCTGTGGCCGAAGTTCCAGCCGGCCTTCGACGGGCTTGGCACCGCCCGCTGGGCGGCGGAGAACCGCTGGACCAGCCTGACCGTGCTCGCCGCCGACCGGGGCGAACCGGGCGACCGCGAAGGCACCGTGCTGTTCGAGGCGCGCTACCTGTCGGGTGCCGCCCTGCACAGCCACCGCGAACTCAGCCTGTTCCGCAAGAAGGGCGGGCGCTGGTATTACGTCGAGGCCCTCGACGAACGCCGGGGCCCTGGCTTGATCTAGCTGGCAGGCATGTCCCCTTCGAGTCTGGAGTCCTGCCGGCGGCTTGCGGTGGTCCGACGCGGTCAGCCGGCAAGGTCGTCGCGGCCGACGCGGTCGGCAAGCGCGATCAGCCAGCGCAGCGTCTCGGCCTCGACGGCGGTCGTATCCGGTCGGTCGAGCAGCGCCAGGGCCAGCGGCCGGAACTCCGGCCAACGGAGGTGGAAGTCGATCAGGTCGCGCGCCGGCTTCGGGCCCCGCATGCGACCGGGCGCCCGTTCTGCCGGCGCCGGACCGATGGCGGCTCGCATGGATCGAAGCGCGAAATCCTGCTAGGCTTCAATCGCAGGCTGTCAGGGTCGCGCGGGATGCGACCGGCACAGACCGGACGAAAGGGGACCGGCGGGCAGCCGGTCTCTTGCCAGAAGCGACAAAGAGAGGTGGCATCATGGCCGGAGCCGAAGCACTGCCTGCCGCGCCGAGCGCCGGCGATCCGGAATTCTACTTGAACACGATCCAATTCGAACTGGGCGACCACGGCCTGTCGGAGGATGCGCGCGACTATCTCTATACGCGCATCGCCGACGCGACGCGCCAGCAGCGCGCGAGCCTGGCCGAGGAAGCGCGGCTGCTGGAATTCGAGGAGAACTGCCGGCTCGTCGGCCGCTTGCTGCGCGAGGCGCTGGAAGGTCGCGGTACCGTCCTCGGCGTGGTCGAACTGGACGACGTCGAGACGATGTTCTTCCGCCTGTGCCCAGGCCTCTATCCGTTCTGCTAGGAGGCGGCGCATGCAGGAGGAAACGAAAAAATCGTTCGACTTCGCCGCCGAGCTGATCAGGCAGGTGCTGACCTTATCGACGGCGGTGATCACCCTGACCATCTCCGCGTCGAACTACATCTTCAAGGAGGCGCCGGCCGAGGCCCGCTACCTGATGATCTTGGCCTGGGGGCTGTTCCTGGCCGCCATCCTGTTCGGCCTGCTTGGGCTGATGTCGCTGACCGGCAACCTCGAACATCCCGGCACCGAGAACGGCGCGCCGAAGACTCCGACCATCTACAACCCTGCCTCGCGCGTGCTGATCGGGGCCAGCCTGGTCGGCTTCTTCGCCGCCATCCTGGTGTCGATCCTGTTCGGCTATGCCGCCAACTTCTGCCCGCCGGCGACGCGGGGCTGCCTGTGCCGGGCGCTGCTGTAGCGCCGGGCGCGACTGGAGAAGTGTCGCCGGATCTTTACCAAACGTAAAGAATCGTTAACCTTTTCTTGCAATGATTCGGCCCGTGGCGGGCCAGGAGGCCAGGCCCGACGAGAGGCCAGGAGGCCGAAATGGCGACGAGCGTAGACAGAGTGCTTGCGCCCAGCAATGTCGTGCAGGCGACCGAATACAACGACCAGCACCGGCGCGGCCACGATCAGGGTGGCCACGGTGCAGGCTCCCAACCCTCTGAACAAAAAGAGATTCCCGCGTCGCTCGATGACGAGCCGGCGGTCGTTCTGGACACCCACCATACGCAGAATCCGACCCTCGACGGCGTCGCTGCCTATCGCGCGGCGGCCGAGCGGGCGCTCGGATCCGTGCCGGAAAACCGCCGGAGACCTGCCTACAAGGCGCCGGTGAACCGCCAGCCGCCTGAGACGGTGCGCCACGCCTACGAGGACCACGGCGGCCAGCTGGAGCACCACGCGGTCAACCTCGCGACCTAACAGGGCGTCACGCAAGATCGGCAGGCCAGGCCGTCACGCCAGGCCGGCGATCGCCCGGGCATAATCCTTCGCCGAGAACGGCTCGAGGTCGTCGACGCCCTCGCCGACGCCGATGAAATGCACCGGCAGGCCGTATTTCGCCGCGATCGCCACCAGGATGCCGCCGCGGGCGGTGCCGTCGAGCTTGGTCATGACCAGGCCGGTGACGCCGGCGGTGCGGCCGAAGATCTCGACCTGGCTGAGCGCGTTCTGCCCCGTCGTCGCGTCGAGCGTCAGGAGCACCGTGTGCGGCGCCGCGGGATCGATCTTGCGCAGGACGCGGATGACCTTTTCGAGTTCGGCCATCAGCTCGGCCTTGTTCTGCAGCCGGCCGGCGGTGTCGACCAGCAGCACGTCGACGCCCTTGTCCCTGGCCGCCTGCAGCGCATCGAAGGCGAGCCCGGCGGCATCGGCACCGGTGTCGCGCGCGACCACCTCCGCGCCGGTGCGGCTGCCCCAGATCTTCAGCTGCTCGACCGCGGCGGCGCGGAACGTATCACCGGCCGCCAGCATGACCGTCCGGCCTTCCGCCGCGAGCTTGGACGACAGCTTGCCGATGGTGGTGGTCTTGCCGGTGCCGTTGACGCCGACCATCAGCACCACGTGCGGCCTGTGCTCGCCGTCGAGGTCGAGCGGCCGGGCGACCGGCGCGAGTACCTTCTCGACCTCCTCGGCCAGCACCGCGCGCACCTCCTCGGCCGAGATCTCCTTGTCGAAGCGGCCGACGGACAGGCGCTCGGTGATCGCCGTCGCCGTGTCGACGCCGAGGTCGGCCTGGATCAGCACGTCCTCCAGCTCGTCGAGCATGGCGGCGTCGAGGCGGCGCTTGGTGAAGATCGACGAGATGCCCTCGGTCAGTGCCGAGGACGAGCGCGACAGGCCCTGCTTCAGCCGGCCGAACCAGGACAGCCTGGGCGCCGCCGCAGGGTCCGGCGCCGACACCGCTTCAGGCTCCGGTTCGGGAACAGGGTCGAGTTCTGGCGGCGCGACGTCCTCCTGCGGCCCGAGGTCGGCCGGCGGCGTCGCCTCCGGCAGGTCGGGGCTCCCGAGCGGCTCGACCAGGTCGGGCGCGGCGTCAAAGGCCAGCACGTCGGGCGCCGAACCGGAGGTCGGGATGTCGGCGGTGTCGAGCGCCGGGACCTCGCCGGCCGCCGCCTCGTCGCCGCCGACCGCGACCGGCGATTCGGCCCTATCCGCGTCGTCCGGCCTGGAACCGAACAGCCGCCCGAGAAAGCCGCGCTTCTTCTCGCTCATGAATCCGCCTGACGTTGCGCCGCCTCAGGCGGCCTTGGAGAGCAGCGTGCCGAGCAGGTGGCGCCCGGTGTGGCCGGTGATCCGGGTCTCGACGATCTCGCCCGGCGTGCCGCCGTCGACCTCGACCTGGGTGAACTGTTCTGTGCGCCCGAGCCCCTCGCGCTCGACCAGCACCGGTCGCAGCCGGCCGACCTCGGCGGCGAGATAGGCGGCGAGCGCCGCCTCGCCGCGGGCGCGCAGGCGCGCCGCGCGCGCCTTGATCACCGCCTTGTCGAGCTGGGGCATGCGCGCCGCCGGCGTTCCCGGCCGGGGCGAGAACGGGAAGACGTGCAGATGGGTCAGCCCGCAGTCGTCGACGATCGCCAGGCTGTTTTCGAACATCGCCTCGGTCTCGGTCGGGAAGCCGGCGATAATGTCGGCGCCGAACACGACGTCGGGCCGCAGCCGGCGCACCTCCTCGCAGAAGCGGATCGTGTCGGCCCGCAGGTGCCGGCGCTTCATACGCTTGAGGATCAGGTCGTCGCCAGCCTGCAGCGAGAGATGGAAATGCGGCATCAGCCGCTCGTCCTCGGCGACGACGCGCATCAGCGCCGGATCGGCCTCGATCGAGTCGATCGATGACAGGCGCAGCCGCTTCAGGCCCGGCACCAGCTTGAGGATCTTGGCGACCAGCGCTCCAAGCCGCGGCGCGCCCGGCAGGTCGGCGCCGTAGGAGGTGATGTCGACGCCGGTCAGCACGATCTCCAGATAGCCGTTGTCGACCAGCCGGCGCACCTGGTCGACGACGACGCCCATCGGCACGGAGCGCGAATTGCCGCGGCCGAAAGGAATGATGCAGAAGGTGCAGCGGTGGTCGCAGCCGTTCTGCACCTGCACGAAGGCGCGCGCGCGGCCCTCCAGACCGTCGATCAGGTGACCGGCGGTCTCCCTCACGCTCATGATATCGTTGACGCGCACCTTCTCGCTGTCGTCGAGACCGAATTGCGCCAGCCGGCCGTAGGAGGCCCGTTCCAGCTTCTCCGAATTGCCGAGCACCAGGTCGACCTCGGCCATCTCGGCGAATCTCGCCGTTTCGGTCTGCGCCGCACAGCCGGTAACGATGATCGTCGCGTCCGGATTGTCGCGCCGTGCCTTGCGCACCGCCTGGCCCGCCTGGCGCACCGCCTCGGCGGTCACCGCGCAGGTGTTGATGAGGATCGCGTCCTTCAGCCCGGCGGCCTCGGCCTCGCGCTTCATGACTTCCGATTCGTAGGAGTTCAGCCGGCAGCCGAAGGTGACGACGTCGATGCTCACGAAGCGGCCTCCGCCGCGGCCGCATCCGCGTCGCCCGGCCCGGTGCGCTCCCAGGCCAGCGTGTCTAGGTCGATCTCGCCCTCGAATTCCACTTCCGTCGCCCCGGTCATCAGCACGTGGCCGTCGCCCTCGCGCCACTCGATGGTCAGCGGCCCTCCCGGCAGGTGCACGGTCGAGCGCCGCCCGGCCCGGCCGTCGCGCGCGGCGGCGACGGCGACCGCGCAGGCGGCGGTGCCGCAGGCGCGCGTCAGTCCGGCGCCGCGCTCCCACACCTTCACTCGGATCTGGTCCGGCGCGAAGACATGGGCGAGCGAGATGTTGGCGCCCTCGGGAAAGATCGGATGACGTTCCAGCAGCGGACCGATGCGGCCGAGGTCGTAGGCCTCGACGTCGCCGACCCAGAAGATCGCGTGCGGATTGCCCATATTGACGACCGCCGGCGTGTGCAAGATCGGCGCGTCGATCGGACCGATCTGCAGCTCGATCGCGCGCGTGTCGGCAAATTCCTCGGCGAGCGGGATCTCGTCCCACCTGAGCCGCGGCACGCCCATGTCGACGGTGACGACGCGCGGATCCCCGGTCGCGCGCGCGACCAGCAGGCCGGCACGGGTCTCGATGTTGGCATCCGGCCGGCCGCTTTCCTCCATCAGCAGACGGCCGACGCAGCGCGTGGCGTTGCCGCAGGCGGAGACCTGGCTGCCGTCGCAGTTGTGAATGCGCATGAAGGCGTCGGCGCCGGCCGGCGAGCACTCCACCGTGATCATCTGGTCGAAGCCGATGCCGGTCGAGCGGTTTCCGAGCGCGGCGATGGTCTCGGGCGACAGCGACAGGGCCTCGGCACGCGCATCCCAGACGACGAAATCGTTGCCGAGGCCGTTCATCTTGAGAAAGGGTCTGCGCGCTGACGCCATGCCGGATCGCTTCGAGCCTGAGGTGAAACCATCGGCCCGCACGGGCCGTTACCCGCCTATATGGCGGAAAAGGCGCCGGATTACCAGTATCGCCGCGCCACCGGGCCGGCCGGCCTAGCCGACGATCTCCATCACCGCGCCCGGCCGCACGCGGGCGAGGATCAACCGCATGTCGCGCGGCGTGACGGCGACGCAACCCTCCGTCGGCGTGTAACCAGGCCGGGCGATGTGGAAGAAGAGGGCGCTGCCGCGCCCGCGCACGGCCGGGAACAGGTTGTAGTCGAGCACCACGACGATGTCGTAGAGCGGGTCGTCGCGCCACATTCGCTCGTGGCTCGCCGCGAAGGGCAGTTCGACCGGACGGTTATAGCGCGGGTGGGCGGGATCGTCGCACCAGCCGTCCGCCGGAGCGATCGGCTCGACCGGCAGGCCAGTGACCGGGCGCCGGCCGCGGTCGGCCCGATAGTAGACGCTGACGAGTTCGAAACGGCCGGCGGGCGTCGCCCCATCGCCCTCGCGCTTGCGGCGGGCGATGCCGGAGCGGCCGAGCGCGCAGGCGACCGCGAGCGGTCCGAACCAAAGCGTACCGCGGCTCCTGGCACCCGGCGAAGCGCGCACCACGAGCCGCTGGCCCTGCGCTGCCGCCACGCCGTCCCGATCTGCCATGCGCTTCTCCCTGCTGGTCGCAACACCTTGATAAACCGCCGGTAAAGCGCCCGTGAAGAAGAATTGACGAACCGCGCCCGTTTTCGCGATGATTTTCCTCGCACCCGCGCACGGGAACTCCCATGTTGCGGGAACGATTTGTGGGACACTTTCTGGCGAGGACACCGACGATGACCGCCCGCACGATACTGATCGTCGACGACGATACCGACCTGCGCGAGGCGCTGGTCGAGCAGCTGTCGCTCTACGACGAGTTCGCGACCCTCGAGGCGGACACGGCCAGCACCGGCATCGCCGTCGCCAGGAAGGAGCACGTCGACCTGATGCTGATGGACGTCGGACTGCCCGACATCGACGGCCGCGAGGCCGTCAAGCTGTTGCGCAAGAACGGCTTCAAGGCACCGGTGCTGATGCTGACCGGCCACGACACCGACAGCGACACCATCCTCGGCCTGGAGGCGGGCGCCAACGACTACATCGCCAAGCCGTTCAAGTTCGCCGTGCTGCTCGCCCGCATCCGCGCGCACCTGCGCCAGCACGAGCAGAGCGAGGACGCCACGTTCACCATCGGGCGCTACTCGTTCCGCCCGGCGGCCAAGCTGATGCTCGACGAACGCGGCGGCAAGGTCCGGCTGACCGAGAAGGAAACCTCGATCCTCAAGTTCCTCTACCGCGCCGGCGAGAAGCCGGTGACCCGCGACATCCTGCTGCACGAGGTCTGGGGCTACAATTCCGGCGTCACCACGCACACGCTGGAGACCCACATCTACCGCTTGCGCCAGAAAATCGAGCGCGACCCGTCCAACGCGGAGCTTCTGGTTACCGAAGCCGGCGGATATAAGCTTGTGCCCTGAGCGGTTTGGGGCTTAACACTTGAGGCATGAGCCTCGTTCAGGACATCGCGATTCTGCGCCGGATCCCCATGCTGTCGGATTTTTCCGATGACCAGTTGCGCCTGCTCGCGTTCAGCGCGGAAAGCCTGGACTATCGCGACGGAACGGTGCTGTTCGACGCGGGCGAGCGGGCCGACGGCGGCATCGTGGTCGCCGAAGGTCTGGTCAGCCTGCAGAAGGCCGGACCGGCCGGCTTCGTCGAGATCGACCAGGCCGGGCCGGGCGCGCTGCTCGGCGAGACCGCCATGCTGGTCGAGACGCGACGGCCGGCGCGTGCCGTCTGCGTCGGCCGGGTGCGGGCGATCCGCATCCGCCGCGCCCTGTTCAAGCGCATGATCCAGGAATTCCCAGAACTGGCCCAGCGCCTGTTCGAGGCCCATGCCGCGCGCTACCAGGCGACCGCGCAGGCGCTCAAGCCGATCGGCGAGCGGCTCGGCGACCTGGACAGGTTCGCCGTCATGGCCGGCCTGAGGGGACGCAGCGACGGCTGAACGCAGGAGACGCGGGCTCAAGCCGGGCATCATCCGGCGGGGACGAACCGGCGCACGGCGCCGCGCGCCACGGGAAGCGCGGCGAGCGCTAGCCCGGCAAGCAGCACCAGCGCCGCCGGCCGCGGCACGGCAGCCGGATCGGCATTGGCCAGCAGCACCCGCTCGGCCGGAATGCCGGTCGCAAGCGCATACCAGGCATATTCGAGGCCGGCCGTCGCGACGGCCGCGACCGCGGCCAGTCCGACGAGCTGCGGCGGGCGGCTCAGGCCGAGGCCGAGGGCTCGTCCGGCGCGCCAAAGCAGCAGCAGCAAAAACAGCCCGGCCATGACCGTCGGCTCGAACACGTCCGCCTTGGCCTGCAGGAAGAAATGCAGGCTGGCCAGCACGGCGATCAGATAGGCCAGCCGATGCAGGCGATGCCAGGCCGGGCCGAGCCGGCGGACGGCGCCGTCGGTCGAGGTCGCGCCGAGCACGGCAAGCACGGCAAGTGCGGCAAATCCGATGGCCAGATAGGGGCGCTGGACGATCTCCGCGGCGACCTTGGCCAGCGCCCAGCGCTCGCTCGCGACATAGAGCAGCACATGGGCGGACGCATAGGCGAGCGCGACAAGGCCGAGCATGCGGCGCACCGCGACCAGTCTCGGCAGCGCCGCGATGCGCATCAGCGGCGTCACCGCGAGCGTGGCGAACAGGAAGCGGACGGCCCAGTCACCGCAGCCGTGCAGCGCCGCCTTGAGCGGCTCGGGCCCGAGGCCGCCGGTGCCGAAGCGCCCCGCGAGCCAGAGGCCGGGCGCCAGCGCGGCGACGAACACCGCAAGCCGCAGCGGCGACAGCCGTCCGGACCGGTCGGTCCAGGGCAGACAGGGGCGGAGGGAGCGGACGGGAACGGCGGTCATCGGCAAGACGGAAGGCCCTGTGCAGCGAGGGTCGTGTCCTTGCAGATACAGCCTCGGCGGCGGATCCGGATCAAACGCCTGTTCAAGCCTGCGTGAAGGGCGGACGACGCCAGAGCAGGCCGCTCAGGAAAAAGGTCGGCGCGGGGCCGACCTTGCTCGCGGTGTTGCCCTGCCCGGCCGGTCAGGTCCAGGATCGGGTCCCAAGTCAGGCCCAGGGATGGACTTCGGCGTTCCTGGTCTCGAAGGCGTCGATCCGCGGTGCCTTCTCCATGGTCAGACCGATGTCGTCGAGGCCGTTGAGCAGGCAGTGCTTGCGGAACGGGTCGATCTCGAAGCCGATCACGCCGCCGTCCGGGCCGCGGATCTCCTGGGCGACCAGGTCGACGGTAAGCGTCGAGTTGGCGCCGCGCGAGGCGTCGTCCATCAGCTTGTCGAGTTCGTCCTTGGCGACAACGATCGGCAGGATGCCGTTCTTGAAGCAGTTGTTGTAGAAGATGTCGGCAAAGGACGTGGAGATCACGCAGCGGATGCCGAAGTCGAGCAGCGCCCAGGGCGCGTGCTCGCGCGACGAGCCGCAGCCGAAGTTGTCGCCGGCGACCAGGATCTTGGCGCCGCGGTAGGCCGGCTTATTGAGCACGAAGTCCGGGTTTTCCGAGCCGTCCTCGTTGTAGCGCATCTCGCTGAACAGGCCGGTGCCCAGCCCGGTGCGCTTAATCGTCTTCAGGTACTGCTTGGGGATGATCATGTCGGTGTCGATGTTGATGATCGGCAGCGGCGCCGCGACACCGGTCAGCGTGGTGAACTTGTCCAAGGCGTTGTCTCCGAGGGTCTCTGGTTCGGGTCTTGTCGTTGGCTCACGCGGCCAGGCTGGTCGCCTGGTCGACGCCGAGCATCAGATTGAGGTTCTGCACGGCTGCGCCCGAGGCGCCCTTGCCGAGATTGTCGTAGACGGCGATGACCACCGCCTGGGCACGCGCGTCGTTGGCGAAGACATAAAGCTTGAGCGCATTGGTGTCGTTGAGCGCCTGCGGGTCGAGCTCGGCCGCGCGTTCGAGCGCGCCGAGCGGCGCGACCTCGACGAAGCCGCCGGGTACGGCGGCGAAATGGTCGGCGATCGCCGCATGCAGTTCGGCACCGCTCGGCACCTTCGGCAGCGTCGAAAGCTGCAGCGGCACCAGCGTCATCATGCCCTTGTAGTAGCTGCCGACCGAAGGCACGAACAGCGGGTCGCGGGCGAGCCCGCCGTAGCGCTTCATCTCCGGCAGATGCTTGTGGGCGAAGGTCAGCCCGTAGGGCTGGAACACGTTGGCCGCGCTCCCCTTCGCCTCGTAGTCCTCGATCATCGACTTGCCGCCGCCCGAATAGCCGGAGATGCCGGTCACGGTCACCGCATGGTCGGCGGGCAGCAGGCCGGCCTCGACCAGCGGCCGCACGGCGGCGATCAGGCCCTGCGGCCAGCAGCCCGGATTGGCGACCCGCTTCGCCGCGGCGATCGCCGCGCCCTGGCCGCGGTCCATCTCGGCGAAGCCGTAGGCCCAGCCCTCGGCGACCCGATGCGCGGTCGAGGCGTCGATGACGCGGGTCGTGTCGCTGGCGATCAGCGCCACGCTTTCCCTGGCCGCGTCGTCCGGCAGGCACAGGATGGCGACGTCGGCGGCGTTGAGCAGCTCGGCGCGGGCGGACAGGTCCTTGCGCCGCTCCGGGGCGATGGACAGGAGCTCGATGTCGCGGCGCGCGGCCAAGCGCTCGCGGATCTGCAGACCCGTCGTGCCGGCTTCGCCATCGATGAACACGCGCGCGACCATCGTCCCGTCTCCCTTGCCGCTGACTTCGGGGAAGTCCCCGGAACCGTCGGGGTTCTACACCCAATCGGCAAGGCTGTCACCGCCCCCGCCGCGCCGAGATCTCAACGCGCCATTGAGTGATACTCATGATTCGGGCGCATGTCGGTGGCCGCGGCAACCCGGTTGGACATGTTGTAGAAGCCGGTCACCGAGGCGATATCCCAGATGTCGCGGTCGGAAAAGCCGGCCCGGCGCAGCGCCTCGCGGTCGGCCTCCAGGATCTCGTGCGGGCGCTCGGTCAGCTTGACGGCGAAGTCGAGCATGGCGCGCTGGCGCTCCGACAGGTCGGCGACCCGATAGTTCATCACCATCAGCTCGCCGAGCACCGGATCGCCGGACAGCTGGCGCACCGCCGCGCCATGGGCGGTCAGGCAATAGAAGCAGCGGTTCACCGCCGACACGGCGACGGCGATCATCTCGCGCTCCAGCTTCGACAGGCCGGAGTCGCCGAGCATCAGGTCGTTGTACATGTCGGTGAAGGCGCGCAGCTTCTTGTCGTCGAAGGCATAGGCCCTGAGCACGTTCGGCACCAGGCCGAGCTTCTCCTCGCACTTGGCGAAATAGCCCTGGGTCTGCTCGCTCGGTGCGCCGTCCCCCAGATCCAGCGCCATTACGTCTTTGTTGGTCATTTTCCTCCACCCTCCCGAATCGTCGCTTTTTATTTTGGCTGCAGACCTTAGCATGCTCGCGATCCGCCACGGAACGCAGCGGGAGAAAGACGATGCCGCAGGCCAGGGAAATCCGAAAAACCGCGCTGATCGAGGAAACGTTGTCGAGGCTGCGGGCCACGGACGAGGCGCTCGCCGGATTCGCCGCCGACCTGTACGGACAGGGCGCGGCGGAGGATCTGGTGCTCTACACGCCCGAGGACCTGATCGCCTTCGCCGCCCTCGCCTGGGAGGATTTCGCCAGCCATACGCACGGCACGCATCGCATCAGCGTGTTCAATCCCGCCTTCCGCAGCGCCGGAACCCGCGCCGCCGAGGTTTCGGTGGTCGAGATCGTCAACGACAACATGCCGTTCCTGGTCGATTCGGTGCTCGATGAGTTGCAGGACAGCGGCCTCGACGTGCACCTGGTGCTGCACCCGATCTACGAGGTCGAGCGCGACGGCGACGGCCGGCTGCGCTCCAGCCGCACGGCGCGCGGCACGGCCGCTGCCGGCGCCCGGCGCGAGAGCCTGATCCACATCCATGTCGCGCGCATCGACACCGAGGAGGCGATGGACGCGCTGCGCGGGCGCCTCGACCAGGTGCTCAAGGACGTGCGCGCCGCCGTTTCCGACTGGCACCCGATGCGCGCGCGCTTCGAGGCCGCGATCCAGACCTACCGCAATTCGCCGCCGCCGCTGGCAGTCGACGAACTCGGAGAGGCGATCCAGTTCCTCGACTGGATGGCCGACAACAACTTCATCTTCCTCGGCATGCGCGAATACACCTTCGACGGCGGCGTCGAGGAAGGTGACCTGTCGCATCTGCAGGGCACCGGTCTCGGGCTACTGGCGGATCCCTCGGTACGCGTGCTGCGGCGCGGTTCGGAATTCGTGCTGGTGACGCCGGAGATCCGCGACTTCCTGAAGAAGCCGGAACCGCTGATCATCGCCAAGGCCAACGTCAAGAGCCGGGTGCACCGGCGTGTCCACATGGACTATGTCGGCGTCAAGCTGTTCGACGAGGAAGGCACGCTGACCGGCGAGCTGCGGATCGTCGGTCTGTTCACCGCCGTCGCCTACACCGAGACGACCGGCTCCATCCCCTACCTGCGCCGCAAGGTCGCCACCGTGCTCGCCAAGGCAGGCTACGATCCCGACAGCCATTCGGGCCGCGCGCTGATGAACGTGATGGAGAGCTATCCGCGCGACGAGCTGTTCCAGGTCGACGTCGACACGCTGTATCATTTCGCCCTCGCCATCCTGCAGCTCGACGAGCGGCCACGCATCCGCGTGCTGGCGCGGCGCGACAAGTTCGACCGTTACGTCTCGATCCTGTGCTTCGTGCCGCGCGACCGCTACACCACCGACGTGCGGCTGAGGATCGGCGCCCATTTCGCCGAGGCGTTCGACGGGCGCGTGTCGGCCTGGTACGTCAGCTATCCCGAAGGACCGCTGGCGCGCGTGCATTTCATCATCGGCCGCGACAGGGGCGAGACGCCGGACCCGGCCCAGGAAGACCTGGAGAAGGCCGTCGCCGACGTCGTGCGCACCTGGGGCGACGGCCTGCGCGAGGCCCTGCGCGCCACCTACGATCCGGCAACGGCGCGCCACCTGTCGGACCGCTACGCCGGAGCCTTCCACGGCGGCTACAAGGACGTCTATTCCGCCGACGCGGCGTTGTCCGACATCCGCACCATCGAGACGCTGTCCGACACCCGCCAGACCGCGATCCGCTTCTACCGGCGCGACGAGGTGTCCGACCGGCGGCTGTCGCTGAAGGCATTCCACCGCGAGGCGCCGCTGCCGCTTACGGCGCGCGTGCCGCTGCTGGAGAACATGGGCTTCCGGGTCATCAACGAGCGCACCTACCGCATCACGCCCACCAGCCTGCCGCTCGCCTATCTGCACGAGATGACGCTGGAGACCAGCCGCGACGGCGACGTCGCCTTCGACGACGCGGTCAAGGAACGGCTCGAGGCGCTCTATATGGCGGTCTGGCTCGGCCAGGCGGAAAGCGACGGCTACAACGCCCTGGTGCTGACCGCCGGCCTGCCCTGGCGCGACATCGCCATGCTGCGCGCACTGTCCCGCTACCTGCGTCAGGCCGGTATCCGCTATTCCGAAGACTACATGTGGACGACGCTGAACAATTATCCGCCGATCGCGCAGAGGCTGGTCGAGCTGTTCCACATCCGCTTCAACCCGGCGATGAGCGAGAACGACCGCACGCTCGGCGCCGCGCGGCTGGAGAACGAGCTTGCCGCGGCCTTCGACGAGGTCGTCAGCCTGGACGACGACCGCATCCTGCGCCGGTTCCAGAACGTCATCGACTCGGTCCTGCGCACCAACTTCTTCCAGCTCGACAGCCACGGCCAGCCGAAGCCGACCTTCGCCTTCAAGATCGATTCGCGCCGCATCGACGAGTTGCCGCAGCCGCGCCCGTTCCGCGAGATCTTCGTCTACAGCCCGCGCGTGGAGGGCGTGCACCTGCGCTTCGGCAAGGTGGCGCGCGGCGGTTTGCGCTGGTCCGACCGGCCGCAGGACTTCCGCACCGAGGTGCTCGGCCTCGTCAAGGCGCAGCAGGTCAAGAACGCGGTCATCGTGCCGGTCGGCGCCAAGGGCGGCTTCGTGCCCAAGCGCCTGCCCGCCGGGGGAGACCGCGAGGCGGTGTTCCGCGAGGGCACAGAAGCCTACAAGATCTTCGTTAGCTCGCTGCTCGACGTCACCGACAACCTGAAGGACGACCGCATCGTGCCGCCCGCCGACGTGGTGCGCCACGACGGCGACGACCCCTATCTGGTGGTCGCCGCCGACAAGGGCACCGCGACCTTCTCCGACACCGCCAACGGCCTCTCCGAGAGCCGCGACTTCTGGCTCGGCGACGCTTTCGCTTCCGGCGGATCGGCCGGCTACGACCACAAGAAGATGGGCATCACCGCCCGCGGCGCCTGGGAGGCGGTCAAGCGCCACTTCCGCGAGATGAACCGCGACATCCAGAAGGAGCCGTTCACCGTCGCCGGCGTCGGAGACATGTCCGGCGACGTGTTCGGCAACGGCATGCTGCTGTCGCGCGCGATCCGGCTGGTCGCCGCCTTCGACCACCGCGACATCTTCCTCGATCCGGATCCCGACGCCGCGCGGTCCTTCGCCGAGCGCAAGCGGCTGTTCGAACTCGGCCGCTCGTCCTGGCAGGACTACGATGCCGCGCTCATTTCCGAGGGCGGCGGCGTGTTCTCGCGCCAGCTCAAGTCGATCCCGCTATCGCCGCAGATGCAGGCGCTGCTGCGCATCGACCGCAACAAGGCGACGCCGCAGGAGGTCATGGCCGCGATCCTCAAGATGCCCGTCGACCTGCTGTGGTTCGGCGGCATCGGCACCTATGTCCGCGCCCGCTCGGAAACGGACGCCGACGTCGGCGACCGCGCCAACGACGCCATCCGCGTCACCGCCGCGCAGCTGCGCGCCAAGGTGGTCGGCGAGGGCGCCAACCTGGGCATGACCCAGTTGGCGCGCATCGAATACGGCCGGGCGGGAGGGCGCTGCAACTCCGACGCGATCGACAACTCCGCCGGCGTCAACTCCTCCGACATGGAGGTAAACATCAAGATCGCCCTCGGCGCCGCGGTCCAGTCCGGCCGCCTCGACGTCGCCAGCCGCAACCGGTTGCTGGCGGACATGACCGACGAAGTGGCGGACCTGGTGCTGCGCAACAACTACCTGCAGACGCTGGCGATCTCGATGACCGAACGCCGCGGCGCAGAGGATTTCGGCTACCAGGTGCGCATGATGCGCCAGCTCGAGCAGGCCGGCCACCTCGACCGTCAGGTCGAACACCTGCCCGACGACGCCGCCCTGGCCGAGCTGGAGAAGGCCGGCCAGACGCTGATCCGGGCCGAGCTCGGCGTGCTGCTGGCCTATGCCAAGATCACCCTGTTCGACGCCCTGCTCGACAGTCCCGTGCCGGACGACGCCTATCTCGGCCGCGAACTGTTCCGCTATTTCCCCGACCGCATGGCCGAGGACTACCAAAACGAGATCTCCGGCCATCGGCTGCGGCGCGAGATCATCTCGACCATGCTGGCCAACTCGATGATCAATCGCGGCGGGCCGTCCTTCCTGACCCGGATCATGGACCAGACCGGCGCGACCGCGGCGGAGATCGCCCAGGGCTTCGTCGCCGTGCGCAACAGCTTCGCCCTGACCGAACTCAACAACGACATCGACGCGCTGGACACCCGTGTCGACGGCGCGCTGCAGCTCGAACTCTACGGCGCCGTCCAGGAGTTGTTCCTCGACCAGATCGTCTGGTTCAAGCGCCACGTGTCGTTCCAGGACGGCATCGCCGCGGTGGTCGAGCGGTTCCGCACCGGCATCGAGGCGCTGGCACCGAAGCTGGAAGCGGCGGTGACGCCGGCCGAGGCCGGGGCGCTGAATGCGGTCGCAGCACGCCACGAGGCCGAAGGCGTGCCCAAGGCGCTCGCCCGCCGCCTCGCCTGGCTGCCGGTCGAGGCGACCGTGCCCGACATCGTGCTGGTCGCCGAGGATACCGGGGCGGAGCTGGAGACCGCCGCGCGCAGCTTCTTCGAGGTCGCGGCGCACTTCCGCATCGGCGCCATGGATGCGCTGGCGCGCGACCTGGTCATCGCCGACTACTACGACGGACTGGCGCTCGACCGCGCCCGCGCGATGCTGGCCGCCGCGCATCGCCAGCTCACCGGCCAGGCGATCCGCGCCGGCGGTTTCGCCCGCTGGCTGGCCAGCCGCGAGGGCGAGGTCGCCCGCACCACCCGCACCGTCGGCGAGATCCTGGAAGGCGCGCTCAGCGTGTCCAAGTTCGCCGTCGCCGCGGGCCTGCTTGCGGAGGTCGCCCGATAGGCACGTCCGTTCCCCGCCCCGACCCGTCCATCGGCCCCCTGAGGGAGGGCGCCGGGCGCCTCGCCGTGTGGTCGTGGCTGTTCTTCGACTGGGCGGCGCAGCCCTTCTTCACGCTGGTGACGACCTTCGTCTTCGCGCCCTATTTTGCCTCGGCGCTGGCGGCGACGCCGGCGCAGGGCCAGGCGCTGTGGGGCTATGCAAGCGCGGCCGCAGGCCTCGCCATCGCCGTGCTGGCACCGGTGCTCGGCGCCATTGCCGACGCGACCGGCCGGCGCAAGCCCTGGATCCTGGCGTTCTCCGTGCCCTTCGTTCTGGCCTGCGCCGCGCTCTGGTTCGCCGCGCCGGGGAGCGACGGCGCCATTGTCCTGGCGCTCGCCGCCTTCGCCGTGGCGACGCTGTCGGTCGAGTTCGCCACCGTGTTCACCAACGCCATGATGCCGGACCTGGTGCCGCGCAACCGGCTCGGCCGGCTGTCGGGCAGCGGCTGGGCGCTCGGCTATCTCGGCGGCCTGGTCAGCCTCGTCGCCGTGCTCGGCTTCCTGGCCGCCAACCCGGCGACCGGCAGGACGCTGATCGGCCTCGCCCCGGCCTTCGGCCTCGATGCGGCGCTGCGCGAGGGCGACCGGGCGTCCGGGCCGCTGTCGGCGGTTTGGTACGTCGTCTTCGTGCTGCCGCTGTTCCTATTCGTGCCCGACGTGCCGCGCCGCTCCGCCCTGCTGCCGGCCGTTCGCGCCGGCCTGACGCGCCTCGCGCGCACCGCCGCCGAGGCGCGCCGGCACCGCCCTGTTCTGCTCTTCCTGCTCGCCAACATGATCTACAAGGACGGCCTCGTGGCGCTGTTCGCCTTCGGCGGCATCTACGCCGCCGGACAGCTCGGCTGGGGCACGATCGAGATCGGCAGCTTCGGCGTGCTGCTGACCATCACCGGCACTGCCGGCGCCTTCCTCGGCGGCCGGCTGGACGACGCGCTCGGACCACGGCCGGTGGTGATCGGCGCGCTGGCGCTGCTGATCCTGTGCGGCCTGGGCCTCGTCTCGATCGATCGCGACACGGTCCTGTTCGTCGTCGACGTGGCGCCATCGGCGGCGCCGGGGCTCACCGGCTCGACGGCCGAGATCCTGTTCCTACTACTCGGCGGCCTGATCGGCGCGGTCGCCGGGCCGCTGCAGTCGGCGTCGCGCACGCTGCTGATCCATCTGGCCCCGGAGGGCCAGACCACGCAGTTCTTCGGCCTGTTCGCGCTGTCGGGCAAGCTGACCAGCTTCCTCGCGCCGCTCACCGTCGGCCTGGTCACGGCGGCGACGGCAAGCCAGGCCGCCGGCATGTCGGTGATCCTGGCCTTCTTCCTCGCCGGCGGCGCGTTGCTGCTGCGCGTGCCGCGCCAGGCCTGAGTCCGCCCCGATCCGCTCCCGATCCGCCTCAGTGGCGGAAGTGGCGCATGCCGGTCAGCACCATGGCGAGGCCGGCCTCGTCGGCGGCCTTGATCACCTCGTCGTCGCGCATCGAGCCGCCCGGCTGGATCACCGCCGTCGCGCCGGCTTCCGCCGCCGACAGCAGCCCGTCGGCGAACGGGAAGAAGGCATCGGAAGCGACCACGCAGCCCTTCGTCAGCGGTTCGCCGAGGCCGGCCGCCTCGGTGGCGTCGAGCGCCTTGCGCGCGGCGATGCGCGCCGAATCGACGCGGCTCATCTGGCCCGCGCCGATGCCGACCGTGGCGCCGTCGCGGGCGTAGACGATGGCGTTGGACTTGACGTGCTTGGCGACGCGGAAGGCGAAGGTCAGGTCGGCCAGTTCCTGCGCGGTGGGCGCGCGCTTCGTCACGACCTTGAGGTCGAGGTCGTCGACGACGCCGTTGTCGCGCGACTGCACCAGCAGGCCGCCGGCGACCGACTTGACGAACAGCCCCGGCGCGCGCGGATCGGCGAGGCCGCCGGTGACGAGCAGGCGCAGGTTCTTCTTGCGTGCCACGATCTCGACCGCCTCGTCGTCGGCCTCCGGGGTGATGATCACCTCGGTGAAGATCTTGACGATCTCCTCGGCGGCCGCCGCGTCGAGGCGGCAGTTGAGCGCGACGATGCCGCCGAAGGCGGACACCGGGTCGCAGCGCAGGGCGCGTTCGTAGGCCTGCTTCAGCGTCGCCCCTTCCGCCACGCCGCAGGGGTTGGCGTGCTTGATGATGGCAACCGCACGGGTGCGCGCCGGGTCGAACTCGCTGACCAGTTCGAAGGCCGCGTCGGTGTCGTTGATGTTGTTGTAGGACAGCGTCTTGCCCTGCAGCTGGCGTGCCGTGGCGACCCCCGGCCGGCGCTCGCCGGTGCGGTAGAAGCCGGCGCTCTGATGCGGGTTCTCGCCGTAGCGCATCACCTCGGCGAGCCGGCCGCCGACGGCGCGGTAGTCCGGCGTCGGCTCGCCGACCTGGTCGGCCAGCCAGTTGGACACGGCCGCGTCATAGGCGGCGGTGCGCGCGAAGGCCTTCTGGGCGAGACGCTTGCGCAGGGCGATCGACGACTTGCCGTCGTTGGCGGCCAGATCGTCGAGCACGGCCCCGTAATCGGCCGGATCGACCACGACGGTGACATAGGCGTGGTTCTTGGCCGCCGCGCGGGTCATCGCCGGCCCGCCGATGTCGATGTTCTCCACGCCGGTGGCGTAGTCCGCGCCCGACGCGACGGTCTCCTCGAACGGATAGAGGTTCACGCACAGCAGGTCGATGCCGATGATGCCGTGGTCGGTCATGGCGATGGCGTGGTCGGCGTCGTCGCGGATCGCCAGCAGGCCGCCATGGACCCTGGGATGCAGCGTCTTGACCCGGCCGTCCATGATCTCCGGGAAGCCGGTCACCTCGGCGATATCCTTCACCGCAAGGCCCGCGTCCTCCAACGCCTTGCGCGTGCCGCCGGTCGAGACCAGGTCGATGCCGCGGGCGGCCAGCGCCTGCGCGAACTCGACCAGTCCCGACTTGTCGGACACCGACAGAAGCGCACGCTTGACGGAAACGAGTGGGGGTACCGGCACCCCCTTGGACACCACGGCCATGCTGATTGCCTCGCGATCTGGTGAGGATTTCGATCTGCGCGAGCCCCTAGCATGAAAGGGGGAGGAACGGAAGGCGAGCGTTCGGCTCAGCCGTCGAACGGCAGTTCCTCGCCGTCGAAGCCGGACGGAGCGCGCCGGCTGAGCCTGGCGGTGGCCGTGCGGCGGAACTGCCAGGGCACCTGGCTGGCCAGGCTGATGCGGCCGTAGAGCACGATCTGGGTCGTCCGGCGATGGCCGAAGACGTCGGACAGGTAGATCGATTCCTCCAGCGCCAGTTCGCTGCCCGGCGCGTCGAATTCCCACGCTTCGCCGTCGGGGCAGACCAGCAGCACCGCCGTGCCGGCGCGCAGCAGGCTGGAACGGATCGCCGGATGCAGGTGGAAGCGAATGGTGTAGCGGTCGCGCGGCCCGAGCGGGCCGAGCGTGTTGAAGCTGTCGAGCCCGTCGAGCACGGTGCCGTCGCGCGCCAGGCGCATGTCGCGTTCATGCACGACATGGAAGCGCGCCGCATAGCCGTTGTGGGAGGCGGTGACGCGCGTCCCGGTGTCATCCTCCTGGCGATCGACCGGCACGACGCTCGGCCCGGCGATCACCGGCGCGCCGAGCCAGCGTCCGAACGGTCTTTCGGCAAGGAAGCGGCAGGACGAGGTATCCTCGATGCCGGCGGTGCAATGGGCGGCGGTCGAGCGGGCGACCGCCCGCCAGCCCTCGCTAGCGCGTCCGGAGATACCGCAGTTGACGACGATGCGCTGGCGCCCCGACGACATCTCGAACGACAGACAGCCGGCATGGGCCGTTTCGCTCAGGGCCGCAGCAGGCGGCGTGCCGGTGTCCATCAGCACCACCGTGTCGCCGCCGGTCAGCCGCTGGTAGCCCACATGCGGCGCATTGCCCGGCGGCGCGCCACGGGCGTCGTCATAGGCCAGGATGGTGGCAACAAGGTCGTTGGGGGTCGAGCCCATGCCGTTGAAATGGGCGAAGGCACCGTCGCCGTGGCGGAAGAAACGCACCATCGGCATCATGCGGTCGACCGCCTGCATCATCGCCGGCGGCGTTTCGAGCCCCTGCGTGACGAAGGCCTGCCGGATCGGCAGCAGGTCGGTCAGGATGTCGAGGATCGCGCGCGGGTTGCGCGAGATGTGGCCGCCGTCCGGCAGGATCTGGCGCTGCAATTCTTGGTCGAGCCGGCGCAGGCTCTGGCGCACGAAACGGCCCTGACCGGCCATGGAAACGCTGGCCGCGGCCATCGCCAGCGCCGCCTGCAGACGCGGCACTCCGTCGGACGTCTCGTTGATGGTCCGACGCAGGAAGCGGACCTGGCGGGCGAGCGAACGCAGGAAGCGGCGGTAGAAGTCGGCGTCGCCCTCCTCCAGCACCAGCGGTGACTGCGCCAGCCAGGACAGGACCCGGCGGGCAACGACGGGCTGTTCCCAGCCGATCGGGTGCCAGCGGCCGCAATGCTTGATCCAGTCGTCGACCAGCGCACGCGCGTTCTGCCGCGCGACGCGGCTGTCGGCGGCCCTGAGGTCGCGCAGCCAGCCGAAGCTGTGCAACTCTCGCTGCCAGGCCGGGTCCTCGCCTTCGAGCTCAAACGGCGAGCGACCGCGCGCCTCCACAACATGGCCGCTGAACAGGAACCGGCCGCCGTAGATGTCGATGGCATTGGTCTGGTCGGCGGTGCGCAGGTCCTGCGGCGCGATCAGGAGGCGCGCCGGCGTACCGGAAAACGGCTGCAGCCGGAACAGCGGTCCACCATGCAGCCAACGCAAGGCGGCCTGCCACGCATGATGGGCCAGCAGGCGCCAGATGCGCCCCTGTTCCGACACCGCCCCGAGGCTCATGACCGGGGCCCGCCGTCTATGGTCCGCCGCGGACGCCTAATCGGTAAATCCTTTCGTGCACAGGTCCCGTAACGATCCGTTAGGGTTATCGTCTTGTTTTCCATTGCGGGGCAGAACGGTTACGGGGCCGTTAAAGTCGCGTCAGACGGGCGGCAAAAAAGCCGTCGAGGCCACCGTCAGCCGCCTCTGCGCCGCCGAGATGGCACGGCAGCGTGCGCAGGCAGCCCTCGTCCGTCACGCATTCGGCAAGGCCGCCGATCTCGCCAGGCGCGACCGGCACCAGCGCGAAACCCGGCACCTCGGCCAGGAACGCGGCGATCTGCGCCTCGCCCTCCTCCAGCTCCAGCGAACAGGTGCAATAGACCAGCGTGCCGCCGGGCACGAGCCAGCCGGCCGCCCGGCGCAGCAGCAGCGCCTGGACCCCGGCGAGCGTGGCGATGTCCTGCGACCGCTTCGTCCAGGCGACATCGGGATGGCGCCGGATCGTGCCGGTGGCGCTGCAGGGTGCGTCGAGCAGGATGGCGTCGAAGCGCTCGGCCGGCTGCCAGTCCTTCAGGTCGGCGGCAACGATGTCGGCTTCGAAGCCAAGGCGGGCGAGGTTCTCGGCGACCCGCTTGAGCCGTTTGCCGGAGATGTCGACGGCCGTCACCCGTCCGCCAGCGGCAGCCAACTGGGCGGTCTTGCCGCCGGGTGCCGCGCACAGGTCGGCGACGCGCTTGCCGGCAAGCGGACCGAGCAGGCGTGCGGGCAGCGCGGCCGCCGCGTCCTGCACCCACCAGGCGCCTTCGCCGTAGCCCTCGAAGGTCTCGACAGCACCCTTGCGCGACAGCCGCACGGACCCGGTCGCGACCACTCGGCCGCCGAGCCGCTGCGCCCACAGTTCCGGGTCGGATTTCACGGTCAGGTCGAGCTCCGGCTCGTTTGCCAGCGCATGCGCAATCGCCACTGCCGTCGCCTCGCCCCAAGCCGCCGTCCAGCGGTCGAACAACCAGTCGGGCGGGGTTCCGCGCACGTCGGAAAAATCCGCCAGCAAGGCGTCCTTTTCCCGCGACAGGCGCCTGAGCACGCCGTTGACCAGGCCCTTGTAGGGCCGTGCCCGGCGGTCGGCGGCGGCAAGGTCGACCGCCACCGACACGGCGGCGCGGTCGGGCACGTCGAGGAACAGCACCTGCGCGGCAGCGACATGCAGGATGTCGAGCACGCGACCGGTCTTTTCCGGGATCGGCCGGTCGAGCAGGGCGTCGACGATTGCAGCGATCCGTCCGCGCCGGCGCAGGCAGGCGCCGAGGATTGCACGGACCAATGCCCGGTCCTTGGAATCGAGGGCCCTGAAGCCGGAATGGCCGGAGACGGGATCGAGCTCGCCGTCGAGCGGTCGCCTGGCGTGCACCACGGCGCCCAGAATGTCCGCGGCGGCCTTGCGCACGGCGAAGCCAGGCGTCTGCTGCATGTCGCCTGCCGACGATACGGGGCGGGGCCGGGAGGCGGCGGGGCGGTCTGCGGTCAAGCGACAAGTCCGATCGGTAATGCAAAGACAGACCCGCCGCGGACCTCGTCGGTCCGCGGCGGGGGGTTCAGTCTAAAGTGCAATGCGCCGGCGGGAAAGAGCGTTGACGAAAGCGAGCCGGTCCGCCTCAACCCCAGGGACCGCGCCGCGACGTCGAACCGGAGCCCCACGGACCGGGGCCGGACGCGCCGCCGCGCGGCGCCGGGCCGCCCATCTCGCGAGCCAGGTTCTGCAGGGCGGCGATTCGGTTCTGGGTGTTCGGGTGTGTCGAGAACAAGTTGTCCATTCGTTCGCCCGACAGCGGGTTGATGATGAACATGTGCGCCGTCGCCGGATTGCGCTCGGCGTCCTCGTTGTGGATGCGTGCGACGCCCCCTGAGATCTTGGCCAGCGCCGAGGCGAGCCACATCGGCTGGCCGCAGATCTGGGCGCCCAAGCGGTCGGCGGCATATTCGCGAGTGCGCGAGATCGCCATCTGCACCAGCATGGCGGCCAGCGGAGCGACGATCATGGCGACCAGCACGCCGACGAAGCCGAGCGGATTGTTGTTCTCGCGGTTGCCGCCGAAAAAGAACGCGAAGTTGCCAAGCATCGAGATTGCGCCAGCGATGGTCGCCGTGATGGTCATGATCAGCGTGTCGTGATTCTTGATATGCGCCAGCTCGTGCGCCATCACGCCCGCCACTTCCTCCATGGTCAGCGTGTCGAGCAGGCCGGTGGTCGCTGCGACCGCGGCGTTCTGCGGGTTGCGACCGGTGGCGAAGGCGTTCGGCTGCGGGTTGTTGATGATGTAGACCTTCGGCATCGGCAGGCCGCCATTGGCCGACAACTGACGGATCATGCCGAACAGTTCCGGCGCCGAGCGTTCGTCGACCTCCCGCGCGTGGTGCATGGACAACACCATCTTGTCAGCGTTCCAGTAGCTGAACAGGTTCATGCCCGCGGCGATGACGAAAGCGATCATCATGCCGCTCTCGCCGCCGATCAGGAAGCCGACGCCCATGAAGAGCGCGGTCAGGGCGGCGAGCAGAAGCGCCGTGCGGAAATAGTTCATGGCCTCGTCCTGGACCCCGGTTCGAAAACGCACGGCAACGCAGCGTTCCCTCCGGCGGCACGACACCTCGCGCCGGGTGGTTTTTCTGCGCTGCCAACTCCTCTATATGATGGGGAGCCGGACGCCGCCCCGCAAGGCGGATGGGCGCCGGCGCGACGCCGGACAGAGCAAGGAGAACGAGGTGCACGACGAACCCGATCCCACGACCGCACCGCAGGCTCCGTCCGATGCCGAGGCGGCGCCAGCCCCGCGCCGGCGCTTCGAGGATCTGCCGCCGGCGGCCCAGCGCGCGCTGAAGGAAGCCGAAGCCCGTCGCAAGGAAATCGACGAACGCCAGAAGGTCCTGCCGCGCGAGATCGACGGCCGCGGCGGCCTCGAGCCGACCCGCTACGAGGACTGGGAGATCAAGGGCCTGACGGCGGATTTCTAGACCGCCGACACCGCCCTTGGTTAATGAGCGCTTTACCAAAGGCAGGCTAGGGTGCGGGCAATCGTGAGTATCGAGTGTCCGGACCGCCGATGACGTCGTTTCGAAAGCCCCCGGGCCGGGGCTCCGCCCTGCCCGAGTCCAATCCGTTCCAGCGCCTCGCCGCCCTGCTCGGCGACCGGGCGCCGGGCGCCGATCCCATCGTGCTGACAATCGGCGAGCCGCAGCATGCCATGCCGCCGTTCACCGCCGAGGTCCTGGCGGAAAACATGGCCGATTTCCGTCGCTATCCGCCGATCGAGGGCACGCCGGCCTTTCGAACCGCCGTTGCCGGCTGGCTCGACCGCCGCTACGGCCTCGGCGGCAGCATTGACCGGGAGCGGGGCGTGCTGCCGCTCAACGGCTCGCGCGAGGGCCTGTCTTTCGGCGCCATCGCCGCCCGCGACCAGCTCGCCAAGGACATCGAACGGCCAGCGGTCCTGCTGCCCAATCCGTTCTACCAGACCTATGCCGCCGCGGCCCACATCGCCGGCGCCGAGGCCGTGCTGCTCGACACCGGCGCCGAGACCGGCTTCCTGCCCGATCTCGACGCCCTGCCGCCCGACCTGCTCGACCGCACCGTCGCCGTCTACCTCGCCTCCCCGGCCAATCCGCAAGGCGCGCACGCCAGCCTCGCCTACTGGCAGGCCCTGATCGGGTTGGCCCGCCGCCACGCCTTCTACATCTTCGCCGACGAGTGCTATTCGGAGATCTACCGCACGTCGCCGCCGCCCGGCGTGCTCGAGGCGGCCCATGCGCTCGGCGCCGGCTACGAGCGCGTGATCGCGCTCAATTCGCTGTCCAAGCGCTCCAACCTCGCGGGGCTGCGTTGCGGCTTCGCCGCCGGCGATCCAGCGTTCCTCGCCCGATGGGTCAAGTTCCGCGGCCTTGCCGCCCCGCAGGTGCCCCTGCCGGCCCAGGCGCTCGCCGTGCGCGCCTATTCCGACGAGGCGCACGTGATCGAGAACCGCCGGCTCTACAACGAGAAATACGCCATTGCCGAACGGCTGCTGGCGCCGATCCTGGGACCGGTGACGCCGGAAGGCGGCTTCTTCCTGTGGCTCGACGTCGCCCGCTGGGGCGGCAGTATCGCCGTCACCGAGCGGCTGTGGACCGAGGTCGGCGTCAAGGTGCTGCCGGGCGCCTATCTCGCTTCCGACCGGCCCGACGGCAGCAATCCGGGCGAGGCCTACATCCGCGTCAGCCTGTGCGCACCGGCCGCCATCACGCAGCAGGCCCTGGAACGACTCGCCGACTGGCTGGGAGGGACAGCATGAGACGGGCAACGGCGATGCGCGGCAGCCGAGCCGCGGCGATCGATCTTCTCGACACCCAGAGCCCGCTGAAGCGGTTCATCCGGCGCAACCTGGTCGGCGCGGTCGGCCTCGCCGTCATCGCCCTCGCCGCCGCGCTGGCGGCGAGTCTGGCGACCTGGTCCGTCGGCGACCCGAGCCTGAACCACGCCACCGGCGAACCGGTGCGCAACGCGCTCGGCACCCCGGGCGCGATCGTCGCCGACATCCTGATGCAGACCATCGGCCTCGCCACCGCCGTGTTCCTGGTGCCGGTCGTGCTGTGGGGCTGGCGCCTGCTCGCCGGCCGCGCGCTGCGGATCGGTCGCCGCCGGCTCGGCCTGTGGATCGCCGGCACGCTGCTCGCCGCCGGTGCGCTGGCCGCCTTGCCCGTGCCTGACAGCTGGCCACTGCCAACGGGCCTCGGCGGCTTCCTCGGCGACGCCGTCCACCACGTCCCGTCGCTGCTGACCCGCAACCTGACCGCCGGAGCCGGCATGATCGTCGGCACGCTCGGCCTCGGCCTGCCCGCCGTACTGCTGCTGATCGGTTCCGCCGGCTGGTTCGCCCGCACGGAGGCCCCCTCCGGCGGCGCCACGGCCGCCAAGGGCAGAACGCGCCCGATCGACGATCTGCTCGATGTCGACGAAGAGGAAGACGACGACCGCGGCTCGCGCCTGTCGGCGCTGATCGGCGCCGCGGCGCACTGGGGGCTGCTCGCCCAGGCGACGCTGCGCCGCATGACCGGACGCCGCCGCACCGAACCGGCACACGACGAAGACGACGACTGGATCGACGAAGACGAGGACGCGCAGCCGCGCAGCCGTATCGGCGCGCTGCGCCGCGCCTTGGCCGAGAAGCTGATGCCCGGCGACGACGACGGTCTCGACGCGCTCTACCCCGACCAGCGCCGCGTCCGGGCGCCCGAGCCCCGCGCACCGCAGGTCGGCTTGGGTTCGCACGACGACGATTTCGACGCCGGCGATGACGATGACGCTTTCGACACGCCCGACGACCGCCTGCCGCTCGACCGCGCGCCGCTGGCGCGCCCGGTCGGTATCGCCGGCCCCGGCGACGGACCGGCACCCGGCCGCGTGGTCCCGCCCGCGCCGCGTCCGCGGCCGGGCAAGCGGGTTGCAGCGGAGGCCCAGCCGTCGCTGCTCGGCGCGCCCGAAACCTACGAGCTGCCGCCGCTGCGCCTGCTCGCCGAACCGAAGAGCAGCGGCAAGATCCCCGGCCTGTCCGCCGATGCGCTTGAGCAGAACGCCCGCATCCTGGAAGGTGTCTTGGAGGACTTCGGCGTGCGCGGCGAGATCATCGAGGTGCGCCCCGGCCCGGTCGTCACTCTCTACGAACTGGAGCCGGCGCCCGGCATCAAGTCGTCACGCGTCATCGGCCTGGCCGACGACATCGCCCGCTCGATGAGCGCGATCTCCGCCCGCGTCGCGGTCATTCCGGGCAAGAACGCCATCGGCATCGAGTTGCCGAACCAGCGCCGCGAGACGGTCTACCTGCGCGAACTGCTGGCGGCGGAGGATTTCGAGAAGTCCAAGGCCAAGCTAGCGATGGCGCTCGGCAAGACCATCAACGGCGAATCGGTGGTCGCAGACCTCGCCCGCATGCCGCACCTGCTGGTCGCCGGCACCACCGGTTCGGGCAAGTCGGTGTCGATCAACACCATGATCCTGTCGCTGCTGTACCGGCTGACTCCGGACCAGTGCAAGCTGATCATGATCGACCCGAAGATGCTGGAACTCTCCATCTACGACGGCATCCCGCATCTGCTGACGCCGGTCGTCACCGACCCGAAGAAGGCCGTCGTGGCGCTGAAATGGACCGTGCGCGAGATGGAGGAGCGCTACAAGAAGATGTCGAAGATGGGCGTGCGCAACATCGACGGCTACAACATGCGCATCAAGCAGGCGCTGGAGAAGGGTGAGAGCTTCACCCGCACCGTGCAGACCGGCTTCGACCGCGACACCGGCCAGCCGATCTACGAGGAAGAGGACCTGCCGCTCGAGCCGATGCCCTTCATCGTCGTCGTCGTCGACGAGATGGCCGATCTGATGATGGTCGCCGGCAAGGACATCGAGGGCGCCATCCAGCGCCTCGCCCAGATGGCCCGTGCCGCCGGCATCCACATCATCATGGCGACGCAGCGGCCCTCGGTCGACGTCATCACCGGTACGATCAAGGCCAATTTCCCGACCCGGATCTCGTTCCAGGTCACCTCCAAGATCGACAGCCGCACCATCCTCGGCGAGCAGGGCGCCGAGCAGTTGCTCGGCATGGGCGACATGCTCTACATGGCCGGCGGCGGGCGCATCCAGCGCGTCCACGGCCCCTTCGTCTCCGACGACGAAGTCGAGCAGATCGTCGCCCACCTGAAACTGCAGGGCTCGCCGCAGTACCTGGAAGCGGTGACCGAGGACGACGAGACCGCCGACAGTCCCTACGACGCCCTTGCGGGCGGCGATGAGAGCAACGATCTCTATGACAAGGCCGTGGCGGTGGTGCTGCGCGACAAGAAGGCGTCGACCTCCTACGTCCAGCGCCGCCTAGCGATTGGCTACAACCGCGCCGCCTCGCTGATCGAACGCATGGAGCGCGAGGGCCTGATCGGCCCGGCCAACCACGCCGGCAAGCGCGAGATCCTCGTGACCAACGGCGTCGAAGACGACTACTGACGCAGCCGTCCGCCGCAACCTCGCCACAAGACGGCGTTACAGGCAGACGGAACAGCAGGGGCCGGATCCGGCGATCCGCCCGAAAGATGGAGCCCGAGCGAGACGATGACGCCCGATCGAACCCCCCTCTCCTTCGCCCGTCTCCTGGCCGTGGCGACCGCCCTCGTTCTGGGTGGCCTAACCGGTGCCCCGAGTGTCGCCGGCGCGGCGACGCTGAGCGGCGAGCAGCAGAAGACGCTGGCCGACGTCAACGCCTATTTCAATTCGGTCAAGACCATGCACGGCGACTTCGTGCAGTTCGGCCCTGAGGGCGATCAGGTCGAGGGCAAGTTCTACCTCGCCCGGCCGGGCAAGATCCGCTTTTACTACAGCCCGCCGGCCCAACTCGACATCATCGCCGATGGCAAGTCGGTGTCGGTCAAGGACCGCAAGATGGCGACCCAGGACATCTGGCCGCTGAGCGAGACGCCGCTGCGCTTCCTGCTCGCCGACAACATCGACCTGACCAAGGACACCAAGGTGGTCGGCGTCATGGCCGAGCCGGACCTCGTCACGGTGGTGATCGAGGACAAGACCACGTTCAATTCCGGCAAGCTGACCCTGATCTTCGACGCGCGGACCTACGAGCTGAAGCAGTGGACCGTCACCGACGCCCAGGGCTACGACACCTCGGTCGCGGTCTACAACGTCGTCGCCAACGGCCCGACCAATCCGAAGCTGTTCGTCATCGACTATCTCGCCAATGCCCGCCAGGGAGAGGGTCGCTGAGCCTGCACGGCCTGCCGCGATGTCCGACGAGCGTCCCTCATCCGCGCGGCGCGCGCCGGTCGCGCTGACGTTGCTCAAGGCCTTCGGCGCCCGCCGCAGCCTGAAGGTAGTCGCCGAACCCGAATTCGGCTACGCCGGCTATATCGAGGATGCCCGCGGCCGGCGCTCCTTCTTCAAGGGAGCCGCCTTCGACCTCAATCCCTTCGGCGCCGCCTCGATCGCCCGCGACAAGGCCTACGCGGCGCATTTCCTCAAGGCCGCTGGCTTCCGCGTGCCGGAGGCCCTGCTGATCAGCGCGCCGGCCTTCATCGACGAGATCCGAACCAAGAATCCGGCTGTCGCAGAGCGGCTGAACGACGCGGCCGCGGCCCTGGCCTTTGCCGGGCGCGTCGGCTGGCCAGTCTATGTCAAGCCCAACGACGAATCGGAGGGCCGCGGCGTGCTGCGCGCCAGCGACGCTGCCGCGCTGACCCGTGCGCTGGCGACCCTGTCGCGCGATCACGACCGCCTTCTGGTCCAGCAGGCGGCGGCCGGGCGCGACTATCGTATCCTGGTGCTCGACGACGCGGTCCTCGCCGCGTTCGAGCGCCGGCCGTTCGCGGTCACCGGCGACGGCGTGTCGACGCTCTCCGCCCTCATCGAGGCCCGCACCGAAGGCTTCGCCGCCGACGGCAACGGCCGCAAGATCCGCTCGGACGATCCGCGCATCCTCGATCACCTGACGGCCTCGGGCCTGACGCCCGGCCATGTCCCTCGGGCGGGCGAGACGGTCGACCTGCTGCCCAACGCCAACCTGTCCTCCGGCGGCAGCGCCGAGGAAGTCACGGCGGCGATGAGTCCGCATTTCGGCCGAATTGCCGTCGCCGCCGGGCGCGCTCTCGGCCTGCGCTTCTACGGACTCGACCTGCTGTGTGCCGACATAACCGCGGAGGCGGGCGACTACGCCATCCTGGAACTCAACGCCGCCCCCGGCCTCAGCCATTTCCACAGGATGGGCCCGGCCGAGGCGGCCTGTGTCGAGGCGATCTACGAGACTCTGTTCGAGCGCCTCGTCGACACGCTGCAGGCCGCGCCCTGACGGCCGGCGTCAGTAGTCTCCGAGCTTGAGGTCCGGCGAATATTCGCCCGGCACTTCCTTGACGACCGCCTGACCGCAGATGGTCAGCCCGCGCGTCGCGTCATAGGCGAGCGACGGCGGCCCGGACAACTCCCAGCCCTTGTTCAGCGCCTGGGTCACCCGGTGGCAGAAGCTGCTGTCGTCCGGTCCGGTGATGAAGCGATAGAGTTTCATGGCGCTTTCTCGTGCCTGTGGCGTTAGCCGTGTCGTCAGCCGCGCGCGACGATCGCGTCGGCGATGGCGATCACTCGCCGGCCCATTTCCGCATGCAGGCGCTCGACCATCCGCCCGTCGACCTGGATCGCGCCCTTGTCGGCGTTTTCGGGTGCCTGGAAGGCTTCGTTGATCTTCCGCGCCCAGGCGATCTCGGCCTCCGACGGCGAAAAGGCGGCGTTGCAGGGTTCGATCTGCTTCGGATGGACCAGGGTCTTGCCGTCCATGCCCATGTCCATGCCCTGAGCACATTCGGCGGCGAAGCCGTCGAGGTCGTTGAAGTCGTTGTAGACCCCGTCGAGGATGTCGATGCCGCCGGCGCGCGCGGCGGCGACGCAGGTCATCAGCCAGGGCACCATAGCGGCGCGGCCTGGCGTCAGGCGCGCGCGCGTTTCCTTGGCAAGGTCGTTTGTGCCCATGACGAAACAAGCGAGGCGCACTTCCGGGTCGCGCCCGGCCGCGCCGATGGCGGCGGCGTTGAGCATCGCCTGCGGCGTCTCCATCATCGCCCACAGGCGCAGGGCGGCCGGCGCGTTGCCGACCGCCAGGCGGTGCGCGACGCGCTGGAGGTCCGCCGGGCTGGATACCTTCGGCACCAGGATCGCGTCCGGCCGCGCGGCGATGGCGGCCTCCAGATCCTCCGCGCCCCAAGCCGTGTCGAGCCCGTTGATGCGGATGACCAGTTCGCGGTGGCCGTAGCCGCCAGCCCTGACCGCCTCGCAGACCTGATCGCGGGCGAGCGCCTTGGCGTCCGGCGCGACGGCATCCTCCAGGTCGAGGATCAGACAGTCGACGTCGAGCGTCTTCGCCTTGTCCAGGGCACGGGCGTTGGAGCCGGGCATGTAGAGGGCCGACCGGCGGGGTTTCAGGGCAGTCGTCATCGCAGGATCTATCCTCGGCAGTCTCGCGTCTTGTGCTGTGCAGCGAAGCTAGCGGCGCGCGGCACGCATTTCCACTGGTCTTTCGGCTCAGGTTCCGGCCGGCGCCGGACGGCGCAGGATCATATCCTTCGCCGCCACCACCGCGCCGGCCGTGATCAACAGGCAGGCGAGCGCGACCGCCGCGGTGAAGGCGCCGAAGCCGAAGGCGATCAGCAACAGCGTCGACAGCAGCGGCGCGGAATAGGCCGCAGCCCCCAGCACCTGGATGTCGCCGCGCTTGACGCCGATGTCCCAGGTGAAGAAGGCGAGCCCGACCGGAAAAAGGCCCAGCGCGGCGACGCAGCCCCATTCCGTCGCACCTGACGGCCAGACGGTGTCCTCAAGGGCAAGGTGGCACAGCACGGACAGCGCCGCTGTGCCGAGACAGAAGCCGGCCACGGCCTCGGTCGCGACAGATCCGAGGCGCCGAGACAGCACCGAATAGGACGACCAGAACAGCGACGAGGCGACCGCCGCGCCGTAGCCGAGCGCATAGGCCGGGTCGAACGCCAGGCCTTGGCCGCGCGTCACCAGAAGCGCCGCACCGGCAAGACCGAGCAGCGTGCCGACGACGTGATGGAGGCGCAGCCGCTCGCCCGGCAGCAGCGCGGAGAACACCACGATCAGAAGCGGCCAGGTGTAGTTGATCAGGTTGGCGTCGACGGGCGGCGCGTTGCGGATCGCCGTGAAGTAGAAGAAATGGAAGCCGAACAGGCCGGCGGTTCCGAACAGCCAGACTGCAGGCGGCTGGCGTAGCGCCGACAGCCGGCCACGCGCGGCGAGCCAGAGGACGGCCAGCGTTCCCGACAACCCGAAACACAGAGCGTTGAGCAGGAACGGCGGCACCGCGCCGGAGCCGGCGCCGAACACACCGAGGGTCGCCCACATGCCGATCGCGCTGAGGCCGATCAGCGTGGCCCGGAGGCGGACGGCCGGGGGTGACATGGCCTGCAGCGACATCGGCGCACCTGCGAACAGGGGTGGAAGACGGCGGGAAGGCGGGGCATCTGCCCCACCCTGCTGAGTTCTGGCCCAGTTCCGCGTCCGATGCAATCGCCCGCAGCCGGTCGGGTCGCCGGGCCGGCACACGGGCCTTGATCGGCAAGGGCATTTCGGGACATGGTGCGCAGCACGCAATTGGACCGCCTGCTTCCCGGAGACGACATTGAGCAAGCTCGACATCAAGGCGCTTGGCCCCGACGATGCGCTTCACCTCGCCCCGCTGATCGCCGAAAACGCCCAGGCGCTGAAGCGCGGCGCGCCGCGCCGGCCCGATCAGTTCTATGCGGAGAAGATCCTCGGCGACCGCACCGCCGAGGTGATCGGCGCCTTCGCCGACGGCAGGCTGGTCGGCTTCGCGGTGTTCTTCGACCTGCCGGAACTGATCACCGGCTTGCGCGTCGGCCAGATCGACGACATCTACGTCCGCCCCGAAGCGCGCGAGCAGGGCATCGCACGCAGGATGATCGAGACACTGGTCACAGAAGGCCAGAGCCGCGGCTGGCTGCAACTGCGCTGGCTGGTGCCGGAAAAGAACGAGGCCGCGCTCGCCCTCTATGACCAGATCGCCGAGCCGGACAACCTGAAGAGCTACGTCATCCGCATCGACCGGCTGGCCGGCTGACCGGTCGTTCAGTACAACGGCTGAAGCGCCGCGATCGGCAGCACGCCGACGCGGGCCATTCCCTCCTTCAGCACCAGACGGGCGCTGACCGCCGGCCGGCCGCCAACGGTTTCCGGCCGGCCAAAGCTCACCACCGCGCCCTGCAGGGCGCCGGCAAAGGGCATATCTGTGCCGAACAGCGGCGCCAGAAGGGTCTGAAGCCGCTCCGGCTCAACCGCCATGAGCGGCAGCTCGCCATTGAGGTGGCCGTCCCGGTCGAGGGTCAGCCGGCCCGCCAGTTCGACCGAGGCCTCCTGCGATTCCAGCCGCAGCCGGTCGATATCGATGGTCGGCTGGCCGGCCGTATCCGAGAACAAATCGAGCGGCACCACACCACCAAGCACCGGCGCAGCGCCTGGCACGGAGAGGACGACCGTGCCGTCGGTGCCGGCCGCCTCGCCGTCGGCGGACCCAAGCCCCCTGAAGCTGACCGCCATCTGCAGGTTCGCGGGTGCAGCCGGATCGGCGCGCAGATGCAGCGCGCCGGAGGTCAGCGCGACCGTCGAGCGGCCGTCCGCAGCCGAGACATCGACCTCGGGCGCCTCGACCACCGCGTCGAAGCGACTAAGCGCGAGGTCCTCGATGCGCAGGCTCGCGCGCAGGCTGTCCCAGCGCGCCTCCACCGTCGGCCCGTCGCCCGGCGAGAAGGCCGACGCCGGGCCGTCGACCTCCAGGATCAGATGACGCGGATTGTAGACCAGCGCCACGGCGCGCAGGGTCCGAAAGCTGAGGAAGTTGCCGAAGGCATCCCGGTAGGACAGGGTCGTGCAGGTCAACTCGAAGCGGAATGGCCAGCCCGCCAGGCTGCGCTCCTCGCAGCCGATGTCGAAGCCGTAGGCCCGCGCCTGCGCCAGCGCGGCGTCGAGTTCCCGCTCGGCGAAGCCGCGCGCGACTGCCCATGCCGCCGACCAGCCGGCAATCACCACCACGACGGCGGTGGACAGCAGGATGTAGCGCAGCTTCAGGTTCTTCTTTTCCGGCAGTGCGGCAGACATGGAATTTCCCTGCTTTCGACGGACCGGGCCCTGCCCGGACGTTGCATCTTGGCGGCGGCATTGATATGGCGGCGGCGCCCGTCTGACGGATCAGGACCGATATGCGCGATTTCTGGGTCTTTGGCTACGGCTCCCTGATGTGGAAGCCCGGTTTCGAGTTCGAAGAGAGGCGCCCCGCCCTTCTGCGCGGCGCGCACCGCTCGCTGTGCGTCTATTCCTGGGTCCACCGGGGCACGCAGGAGCGGCCCGGCCTCGTTTTCGGCCTCGACCGCGGCGGCGCCTGCCGGGGCATGGCGTTCCGTGTGCGCGCCGACCGGCGCGAGGACACGATCGCCTATCTGCGCGAACGCGAGCAGGCGACCATGGTCTACGTCGAACATTGGCGACCGGTCATGCTCAGTGCCGACACGTCGGTCGAGGCGCTGACCTACGTCGTCGACCGCCGCCATCCCCAATATGCCGGGCCGTTGCCTCTCGAGCGCCAGCTCGAGATCGTCGCCGGAGCGGTCGGCCGGTCAGGCGCCAATCCCGAATATGTCGTGAACACCGCGACACATCTGCAGGACCTGGGCATTCGCGACCACCGGATCGCGTGGCTGGCGCAACGCCTGGCAGGCTAGGCCCGGGCGGACCGGCCGGATTGGCCGGATCGGACAGCTCGGGCGCGTTCCGCGTCGATCTCCGCCAGCACAGGGGATAGCGGCGGGGCCTGGCGCGCCTCCTCGATCAGCCGGTCGGACGCGGTCTCGATCGTGTCGACCAGACGGTCGAAGAACGCGTCCATCGGCAGGCCAGGATCGATCGGCGGCAGGAACTCCAAGATCACCGTGCCGGGATGGCAGACGAAGCTTCGGCGCGGCCAGTAGACCCCGGCATTCAGCGCCACGGGCAGCACAGGGCAATCGAGATCGCGGTAGAGGTGGGCAACGCCGTATTTGTAGGACGGCGGCGCACCGGCCGGACGCCGGGTTCCTTCCGGGAAGATGAGGATCTGGCGACCCTCATCGATCGCTTCCTTCGCCGCCACCATCATGGCCGCCAGGGCGGCGGACTTCTTGCCCCGATTGATCGGGATCTGCTTCATCTTGGCCGTGTACCAGCCGAACAGCGGGATCCAGCGCAGCTCGCGCTTGAGGATGTAGGTCGGGTCTCGGAAATGCGGGATGAGCGCGAAGGTCTCCCAGGCCGACTGATGCTTGGCGGCGACGATGAAGCCGCCTTCGGGAATGTTCTCGCGCCCGCGCACCTCGACCTTCAGCCCGACGATCCAGCGCAGCAGGAACAGGTTCACGTTCGCCCACAGCGGCACGTAGGGCCAGCCCCAGCGGCGCGGCAGCAGGAAAACGACCGGCGCGCCGACGATCATCATCACCAGGGTGACGCCGTAGAACAGCACGTTGAACAGGAGGGAGCGCAGAAACAGCATGGATCTCGCGAGGCATCTTGCGGGCCGTCGTCCGGGTCCGCCGGCGCGACCCGCTTCACTCCGCAGCGGGCAGCCCGATCGTGCCGATCCGGAGTCGTGCGAGGGTATACTTCACAAACTCCCGCAAGAGAAGGCGTATCGTCTGCGGCCGCCGGTACCAGGACGACAGCATCAGGTCCTCGGCGAACACGGGATAGGGCACCAGCTCCAGCTCCGGCATCACCGCCTTCAGCTCGAGCGCCGCGCGCGGCAGGTGATAGGCGCTGGTCACCAGCAGCAGCGACGAGAAGCCGTGGGTGCGCGCCCACGCCGCCGTCTCGACGGCGTTGCCGACGGTGTTCAGCGCCTTGCGGTCGAGATCGACGCAGCAGCGGAACAGCGGCAGGTCGCCCGACGTGCGCTCGACGATCTGGCGGTCGGTGGTAGCGGGATAGACGCCAGAGATGAGCAGCCGGCGCGCGCGTTCCTCCTGCAGCAGGCCGACGGCGCGCTCGATGCGATCCTGGCCCCCGGTCAGCACCACGATTCCGTCCGCACTGGCCTCTTCTGGCGCCCGGATCGAGACGACCGACTGGGCAAACAGCAGGAACGAGATCCCCAGGCCGGCGACGAGGCCGACCGTCACGGCCAGGCCTGCGAGCAGCACAGGACGCCGGAACCGCGACCGAGCCGGCCGGGTCGGACCGGGCACCGGGCCGGTCCGATCTTCCGCCGCGACCGGCGGAGCGTCGGAGTCAGGGCCGTTGGAGTCAGGGCCGTTCCGATCCCGCATATCGGTGAGTGCCGTGTTCATCGCATAAGAATAATAGCCGATTCGGTTGATTTCTTGGCATGCAGGGTGTGGCCTGCGTCAATCGATTCGCGCCAGGTGCGACTTGACCGCCAAGCCGGAGGTCAATGCGGTCAGCACGGCGACGAGAAAGACGATGCCGACGATGCCGAGATAGCCCGGCGTGCCGACCGAAACGGGGCCGAACAGGGCCGACATCTGGTCCGCGCCGGCGAGCCCCGTGGTCTGCCGCGTCAGCATCTCGAGCAGCACGAAACAGGCCGAGGCGGCGACGCCGCCGGCGATGCCGCCCTTGAGGCCAAGCACCAGGAAATGGCGCTGGAACTCGCGGGCGATGAAACTGTCCTCGGCGCCGACGAAATGCAGCACCGAGACCACGTCGCGGTTGCCCGCCATCGCCGCGCGGGTGGCGAACACGACGCTGAGCACCATCGAGGCCAGCACCAGCGCCAGGATCGCGAAGCCGCCGACGACGACCGCGCCCGCCATGGCCGCAAGCCGCGACGTCCAGATCGAGTGGTCGTCCAGGCTGGCGCCGGCGACCTCGGCCTCGATCGCCCCGCGCAAGGCGGCGAGGTCGAGCGCGGCGGGATCGTCGACCGAGACCTGGATCAGCCTCGGCACCGGCAGCGTCTCCAGGTCGAGCCCGGAGCCGAGCCACGGCTGCAGCAGCGTCCTGGTCTCCTGGTCGGACAGCGCCCGCACGTTGGCGATGCCAGAAAATTCCTGGGTCAGGGCGACCGCCTTGTCGATCTCGCGCAGCATGTCGACGCCCTCGGCGGGTCGGATCTGGATTGTCACCTCGCGCACCAGATCGTTGCGCCAGTCCTGCGCCGCGTCCCAGACCACCGACACCGCCCCGACGGTCAGGCAGGCGAGGAAACTCATGATCGCAACGACGAGGGTCAGCGCGCGGCCGGCGACCGACTGCTGAGGCACGATCGGCGCCGCCGGGCGGAGCCTTGCCGTCGCCGAACCGCCAACCGGCTTGCGCCCTTCCGACCTCGCCCGCGGCAGGCGCGGCTTGGCCGGACCCTTGCGGGCGGCGGGCTTGTGGGTCTTGTCTTTGCCGTCCAAGGCCATTCGCTCTGCTCTAGTCGAAGATGGACAGGCGCCCGTCGGCCAGCACCATGCGGCGGGCGTCGACCTGTTCCAGGAGCGTGATGTCATGGGTAGCGATCACCACGGACGTCCCGAGCCTGTTGAGTTCAATGAACAGCCGCAGCAGCCGCCGGGCAAGGGGAGGATCGACGTTTCCGGTCGGCTCGTCGGCAAGCAGCACGTCTGGACGGGTGATCAGCGCGCGGGCGATCGCAGCGCGCTGCTTCTCGCCGCCCGACAGCACCGGAGGCAGCACGTGCATGCGCTCGCCGAGGCCGACCCATTTGAGCAGGTCGATCACGTCGGAGCGATAGTCTGCCTCATCCTTGCCGATCACCCGCAGCGGCAGGGCGACATTCTCGTAGGTGGTCAGGTGATCGAGCAGGCGGAAATCCTGGAACACCACGCCGATCTTGCGCCGCAGTTCCGGCAGCTCCTGCTTGCGGATCGTTGCCAGGTCGCGGTTGAACACGCGGATCAATCCGCGGGTCGGACGCAGCGACATGAACAGGAGCCGGATCAGGCTGGTCTTGCCCGCGCCTGACGGCCCGGTCAGGAACTGGAACGACTGCGGCTCGATGCTGAAGGTCAGATCGCGCAGGATTTCCGGCCCCATGCCGTATCGCAGTCCGACGTTCTCGAATCGGATCACTCACAAACCTCCGTGGATGGCGCGCACCCTAGCTCGCCCCCGTTAACACTTCATTAAACATATGGTTGTCCTTTGGAACAGATACGGGGGGAAACTATGGCCGCCCGCCGCCCTCCGGATACAATACCGTCGAGAATCGGTCGCGTTCGCGTCTTGCGCCCTGACCCCAAGGAGGCGAGGGTCTTCTGCCATGAAGATCACCTGTCCGGACTGCGACACGTCCTACGACATCAAGGCCGAACTGGTCGGCGCGGAAGGGCGCAGCGTCAAGTGCGCGCGCTGCGGCAACCGCTGGTTCATCAGCCCGCGAAAGGAATCGCTCGCCGAGGCGGGGCCGCTTGTCGACGAACCGGACGCTGAGGAGGACGTGTCCGCGTCGGAGGACTGGGCCGAGATCGACGCCGAGACGGACGGACCCGACGACCGCGTCACTGAAGAAGAGAAGGAAGCATTCGCCGCCCCGCCCAGACCCGCGCCCGCGCCGGCAAGGGTTGAACCGGCAGCCACGGCGGATCAGGATGATGCCAGCCGCAAGACTGTCGACATCGAATCGCTCGCCAACCGGCGCAAGATCCAGGTCAATCCGAACAAGATGCGACGTCAGCGCGACTGGTCGACGCTGACGCGCCATCTGACCCGTCAGAACCTGCGGCGCGTCGGCGGCGCCCTGATCCTGTTTCTCGCACTCGGCACCGGCGGCACCGTCTTCCTCGTCCGCGACGCCGTCGTCAAGGAAGCGCCCGACCTGGCCAGCCTGTTCAAGTTCCTTGGCTTCCAGGTCAACCTGCGCGGCCTCGAGTTCCGCGACCTGAGGACCTTCCGCGAGGTCGAGAACGGCGCCATCGTGCTTGTCGTCGAAGGAACCATTCAGAACATCGGCAAGGAACCAGTGCCGGTGCCAGCCGTTCGCCTATCGCTGCGCAGCGAGGAACAGCAGGAAATCTACGCCTGGACGCTGGAGCCGCGCGCGCTCAGCCTCGCCGGCGAGGAGAACACGCGCTTCCGGACCCGCCTGGCCGATCCGCCGGACAGCGCGGCGGACATCCAGGTCCGCTTCATCGACAGGCACAAGCAGCAGGCCAACCTGCAGGGACAATGACCGCCACCATCCATACCCTTTTCGACGAGCAGGCGATCGCCACCCGCATCGAGACCCTGGCGCGGGACATCGCCGCAGCCCGCCTGCACGATCTCTTGGCGGTCGCTGTCCTGAAGGGCAGCTTCATCTTCGCGGCCGATCTGGTGCGTGCCCTGCACCGCGCCGGAATGACCCTTGAAATGGAGTTCATGCACCTGTCGAGCTACGGCGCCGGCACCGTCGGCTCCGACACCATCCGCATTTTGCGCGATGTGGAAAGCGAAGTTAACGATCGCGATATCATCTTGGTGGATGATATTCTGGAATCCGGTCGGACGCTGGCGTTCGCACGCGACAAGTTGCTGGCACGAGGTGCACGCTCGGTCCGGGTGGCCGTGCTGCTCGACAAGCCAAACCGCCGCAAGGCGTCGATCGTCGCGGACTATGTCGGCTTCGAGTGCCCGGACAAGTTCGTCGTCGGCTATGGCATGGACATGGGTCACGCCTGGCGCCAATTGCCCTATATAGGCTATGTCGTCCCGGAAGAGGGTCCGGACGACGCCATGCAGACGGGAGTGTGAACGATGGCCCGCATCCTTCTGACGGAAGACGACGACGCCGTCCGCAGCTTCGTGAAGCGGGCGCTTGAACTCGACGGCCATTCCGTGCGGGCGGTCGAGGATGGCGGCGCGGCCCTGGAAGCTCTGGTGCGGGAAAAGGGCCAGTTCGATCTGCTGGTCTCCGACATCAAGATGCCCGTTATGGATGGCATCGCGCTCGCCCTCCAGGTGGCGCGCGACTGGCCAGCCATGCCGATCCTGCTGATGACCGGCTTCGCCGACCAGCGCGAACGGGCCAACGGCCTCGACGCGCTCGTGCACGACGTCATCACCAAGCCCTTCTCGCTAGCGGACATCCGTCAGGCCGTCCGCGACGCCCTTGGCGGCGTCGTCCGCCAGGATCGCCGCCTGTCGGCCTGAAAAGAACAGCCGGCGGCGGACGGCTTCGCAACCAAACGACGACAAGGCCCGGCGGATCCCGCCGGGCCTTGTCCTATTGTCCAGGGATCTGCCCGGATCAGTAGCGCTTGAGCAAGCGTTCCAGGTAGTCGAGTTCCAGGCGCGGACGCGACGGATCGGAGAAGCGGCGACGCAATTCCTCGAGGATTCGGCGGGCGCGCTGGACGTCGATCTCGTCCGGTACCTTGACCTGATTACCGAAGTCCGGGCCCTGGGCCCGCCGCGGCCGGCCGAGCGGATCCTCGTCGCGCGGCGCGCGACCCTGCGCCATGCCCGGCCCCTCGCCCTCGCCCATCATCTGCTCGGCCATGCCCTGCGCGCCGCGCCGCAACGCGTCCAGCGCGCTGCCCTGCTGGCCGACCGCCTGATCGCCCTGGCCCTGGCCAAGCGACTGCTCCGCCTCGCCCATGGCCTCGCCGGCGCGGCCCAGGTCCTCGTTCTGGCCCATGCCGTTCTGGCCGAGTTGGTCCATCAACTGCTGCAGCTGCTGGGCGAGGTCGCCCTGACCTTCCTGCAGCCGGCGGAGCATCTCGGCCAGCTGCTCGGCACTCATCTGCCCCTGTTGTCCCTGCTGGCCTTGTTCGCCCTGCTGGCCCGGCTGCTGCTGCTGATTGCGGTTGAACTGGTGCGTCTGGTCCATCAGCTCCTGCTGCCGCTGGATCATCTGGCCGAGCTGGTTGAGCATCTCCATCATTTCGTTGGTCAGGCCGTCGGGGGCCATCTGCGGCCGGCCCGCCTGCAGGTTTTCCAGCATGCGCTGCATCTGGGCGAGCAACTCGCGCGCGGCGTCTCGCGATCCCGTGCGCGCCAGTTCCTCGATCCGTCGCAGCATTTCGTTCAGGTCCTGCTGGCTGAGCATCTGCTGACCAGGGTTGAACGGCTGCATTGCCTGCGGGTTCTGGCGCATCTGTTCGGCCAACGCCTGCATGTACTCCTGCAGCGCCTGGCGCAGGTTTTCCGTCAGCCGCGCGATTTCCTCGTCGGACGCGCCTTCCTCCAGCGCCTTGCGCAGGGCTTCCTGCGCCTCGCGCAAGGCCCGCTCGGCCAGCGACAGGTCGCCGTCCTCGATCGTCAGCGCCAGGTCCCACAAGAGCGGCAGCAGTGCCCGCAGATCGTCGTCGGAGCGGGCCGCAATCAGGTTCCGATAGGCGAAATCGAGGCCTAGATAGCTTCTGGTGTCGACGCCAAAGACCTCCGGCGCCAGCAGCAGGGCGTCGAAGGCGTCCAGCACCCGCAGGTGGGTGTTGGCGTCGAGGGCGAGGTCGCGCCGCTGTTCGACCACGGCCCGCGCCAGCGGCTTGGAGAAACGCCGCTGCGGCAGCGTGAACCGGTGGGGCTGGGAACTGCCCGTCTGCTCCGCCTCGTCGCGCGCGGTCAACACCAGCAGGACTTCGGAGCCCGCCCAGGGATGAGAGGTCAGGTCGCGGATCGTTTCACCGGTTTCGGTGCCCGCCGTGCGCGAGGGCAAGGACAGCGGAAATTGCGGCGCCTCGGCGAGCGGACGCGGAGCCTTGTCCCCAGCCTGCGGCCGCACAGCCGGCTCGATCGTCGCCTCCGCCGACACGACCCGGTAGTCGTCCTTGACCAGGTAGGAGAACTTCAGTGCGCCGCTGAGCTGCGCCTCGGGATCGTCGAGCAGGCGGATCGTCGGCGGCGCATCGGGTTCGACCGCGAAGGTCCAGCCGGCAACCGCCGTCCTGGCGTCGCGGATTTCCACGCGCACGGTCTCGGCCAGCACGGCGCGCTGCTCGACCGGACCGACCCCGCCGCGCGGCACGACCTCGGTTCCGGGCTCCAGCGGACCGACGAGCGGCTCGGCGCCTCCCTCGGTCACGCGCATGACCGCGAGCTCCGGATCCCCCTGGATACGCACGATCAGTTCGCTGCCGGCCGGCACCCGGATGGGCGCCTCGGGATCGCGCAACGCCGCCGTCTCGCCGGTCAGATACACGGGCGGGCGGGCGGTATAGACCGGCGGCGTCACCCAGGCATCGATACGCGAGCCGGCCAATTGCGCCGCCTCGGGCGTGCTGAAGGCCGAAGCGAGCCGGGCCGTGCGGTCGCCGCCAGCGACGGCGAAGCCGACGACGATCAACAGCATCGCCGCCACGCGTAGAGCATAAGGATCGGTGCGATAGGCATGCGGATGCGCGGCGCCTGCGCGTAGCGACTGCAGCGCCCGCGCCATGCGGCGCTTGTGCATGTCCCACAGCGCCAGCGCGGCCGGATCCGACGACCCAGCGGAAATGTCGTCCTCGATGGCAGTCAGGGGCCGATGGTCGTAGCCGCTGGCGCGTTCGACCCGGTGCAGCGCCTCTTCGCGGCGCGGCCAGCGCACGGCGGCAAGACCACGCGCGCTCCACAAGAATGCGGCGGCAAAGGCGGCGACCAGCGGCCAGCGCGCCCAGCCGGGCAGCGCCAGCCAGAGTCCGATCCAGGACAGGCCGACGAACAGTCCGAGGACGATCAACGGTGGATAGAGGGCCGGCCACAGACGCTCCCAGAACAGCGCCAGACGGCTGCGCAGGACGACCGACCGAAGCCGCCTCTCCGCCTCCGCTCGCGTGATCAACGGCCCGGTGCCGTGTCCGGCCGGTTCGGGGCGTCGTGCCGCGTGTCGATCCGCCAAGCCTGTGTCTCCGCTTCTGGCCAGCCCAACCTTTTCTAGGGTGGGGCAAAGAGCCCGGGTCGGCAAGCTGTCGGAACAACTAAATCGGCGCGGATCCGTTCACGCTTCGGCGAGCCAGGACGGCAGGCGGTCGAGGCCGATCAGGTCGTCGTAGCTCGGCCGCGGCCGCACCACGGCGAATTCGCCTTCGTTGACCAGCACTTCGGGGATCAGCAGGCGGGAATTGTAGGTTCCGGCCTGGACCGCGCCATAGGCGCCGGCGGAAAACACGGCGAGCATGTCTCCCTGGCCGACCTCCGGAATGTCGCGGTCGTGGGCGAGGAAGTCGCCGGTCTCGCACACGGGGCCGACCACGTCGGCCCTGATTCGGCGTGCATCGGCGGGTGCCGCCCGCACCGGCCGCACCTCGTGGTAGGCGTCGTAGAGGGTCGGTCGGATCAGGTCGTTCATCGCCGCGTCGACGATCACGAAGGTCTTGTCGTGACCTTCCTTCACGTAGATCACCCTGGTGACCAGGATGCCCGCATTGCCGGCGATCAGCCGGCCCGGCTCGAAGATGATCCGGCAACCCAGCTTGTCGACGTGCTTCTTGACGACGGCGGCATATTCGACCGGATGCGGCGGCGGTGCGTTGTCGGTGACATAGGGAATACCGAGACCGCCGCCGAGATCGATGTGCTCTATGTGGTGACCGTCGCCGCGCAGATCGCGGACCAGGTCGCCGAGCCGCGCGAAGGCGGCATCGAAGGGCTCGAGTTCGGTGATCTGCGAGCCGATGTGCATGTCGAGGCCGGTGACCTCGATGCCCGGCAGTTCTCCTGCCTCCGCATAGAGCGCGCGCGCGCGCTGCCAGGGAATGCCGAACTTGTTCTCCGCCTTGCCCGTCGAGATCTTCTTGTGAGTCCTGGCATCGACGTCGGGGTTGATGCGCAGCGACACCCGCGCCGTTCTCCCCTTTTCCGTGGCGACCCGCGACAGCTGGACGAGTTCGGGTTCGGACTCCACGTTGAAGCACAGGATGTCCTCGTCGATCGCCAGCGCCTGCTCGGCCTCGGTCTTGCCCACGCCGGAGAACATGATCCGGTCGGCCGGCACGCCGGCGGCGCGAGCCCGGCGCAACTCGCCTTCCGAGACGACGTCCATGCCGGCGCCGAGTCGGGCCAGCGTCGCCAGCACGGCCTGGTTCGAGTTCGCCTTCATGGCATAGCAGACCAATGACGGAATGCCCTCGAAGGCGGAGGAAAACACCTCGTAGTGACGCGTCAGCGTCGCGGTCGAATAGCAGTAGAACGGCGTCCCGACGGCTTCCGCGATGGCGGCGACCGGCACATCTTCGGCGAAGAGGGCGCCGTCCCTGTAGTCGAAGTGATGCACGGGAGAACCTTGGCAGGAGCGCCGGCCGGACCGGCGCGGATCAGATCAAATCAGATCAGGGCATCAAGCACGAAACTGTCGCCGGACCCGGGCGTGGCTCCCGGTACCGCCTCGGCTGGATCGGTCGCCATGGAAGCGCTTGGCGCATCGAGCGGACCACGTCGGCCGCATCCGGCAACCGCGAGGGCGAGGCAGACGACACAGGCCGCGGCGGCCCAGGTTCGACGTCGTGACGACATTCCGGCAGTCCCTTGTTGGGCGGCATTCTGATGCGTCCAGTCCTCGCACGACCCGCGTCCGGCGGCAAGCCCGCCCGCGCGCCGATACTGCGGCCGGACCGCGCATTCAGTTCCTGGCCAGCGCCTTCAGCCACCGCCGCGCTTGCTTGCGCACGTTGGCCGGCGCGGTACCGCCGTAGCTGGTGCGGCTGCGGACCGACTTGTCGACCGACAGCACCGAGAAGACCTCTGCGGTGATGCGCGGCTCGACCCCCTGCATGTCGGAAAGCGGCACCTTGTGCAGCTCGATGCCCCGCTCGACGGCCAGGGCGACGATCCGACCCGTGACATGATGGGCGTCGCGGAACGGCAGGCCGAGAACGCGCACCAGCCAGTCGGCAAGGTCGGTCGCGGTCGAATAGCCCGAGCCGGCGGCCTTCTTCATGCGCCTGGTGTCGGGGGTCAGGTCGCGCACCATGCCGGTCATCGCGGCCAGCGCCAGCGACAGGCTCGGCAAGCCGTCGAAGGCCTGTTCCTTGTCTTCCTGCATGTCCTTGGAATAGGCTAGCGGCAGCCCCTTCATCGTCACCAGCAGCGCGTGCAGCGCGCCGTAGATGCGTCCGGTCTTGGCGCGCACCAGTTCGGCCGCATCCGGGTTCTTCTTCTGCGGCATGATCGACGAGCCGGTCGAGAACTTGTCCGACAGCCGGATGAAGCCGAACTGGGCAGAGCACCACAGCACGATCTCCTCGGCCAGGCGCGACAGATGCATGGCGCAGAGCGACGCCGCCGACAGCGCCTCGATGACGAAGTCGCGATCCGAGACCGCATCGAGCGAGTTGGCCGTCGGCCGGTCGAAGCCGAGTGCCGCCGCCGTAGCGTGGCGATCGATCGGGAACGAAGTTCCGGCAAGCGCTGCCGAGCCGAGCGGGCTCTCGTTCATGCGCTTACGCGCGTCGCGCACCCGGCCGCGGTCTCGGGAAAACATCTCGACATAGGCCATCAGGTGATGGCCGAAAGTGACCGGCTGGGCCGACTGCAGGTGGGTGAAGCCAGGCATGACGTCTCCGGCGTGCTGTTCCGCCTTTTCGGCCAGCGCCCGCATCAACTCGCCCAGCTGGGCATCGAGCGTGTCCAGCGTGTCGCGCACCCACAGGCGGAAATCGGTCGCCACCTGATCGTTGCGCGAACGGGCCGTGTGCAGGCGCCCGGCCGGCGCGCCGATCAGCTCGGCCAGCCGTGCCTCGATATTCATGTGGATGTCTTCGAGCGCGCGGGAGAATGCGAAGGTGCCCGCCTCGATCTCTGACAGGATCGTGTCGAGACCGTGAACGATCTTTTCGGCATCCTCGCCGGCGACGATCTGCTGTGCCGCCAGCATGCGAACGTGAGCCTTTGAACCGTCAATGTCCTGCCTGTATAGCTTGCGGTCGAAGTCGATGGACGCGTTGATCTCTTCCATGATCGCGTCCGGGCCTTCGGCGAACCGGCCGCCCCACATGCGGTTGCTCATAGACTGCCCCTTGAGAGGTGCCCCTTGCGAGGTGATGACGACATGACGACCCCGACCAACGGTTCCGCGCGTTCGAGGCGTCCGCTGCTGGCGGTCGGCCTCGTCGCCGTGGTCGCGGCTGTTGCGGGGGTATACGTGATCGGCGGGCGCGATGGCAACACAGGTGGCGGCAAATCCTGCGCCGCAGCCCTCGCCGCAGCCGCGGCGGTGAAGCCCTTCGCGACCGGCGAGGTCGCAGCCTTCCTGCCGGCGCAAAAACCGCTGGCGCTGGCGGACCTCGCCTTCACCGACGACGCCGGTAAGCCGATGACGATCGCCGATTTTTCCGGTCGCATGGTGCTTTTGAACCTGTGGGCGACCTGGTGCGCGCCCTGCCGCAAGGAAATGCCGGCACTCGATCGGCTGCAGCAGCAACTCGGCGGCGAGAACTTCGAGGTTGTCACAGTCAATCTGGACCGAGGCGGGGCGGACAAGCCGAAGGCATTCCTGGCCGAGATCGGCGTGTCGAACCTCGCCTACTACGCCGACCCGACCAACGGGCTGTTCAACGACCTGCGCGCCAAGGCGCGCGCAACCGGCCTGCCGACCACCATTCTGGTCGATCCGGCTGGCTGCGAGATCGGCACCATGTACGGCCCCGCCGAATGGGATTCGGATGAGGCCAAGGCGCTGATCGGCGCCGCGACCGCCGCGGCGCCGGCAGGCTGAGGGATCACGCCGCCGTCACGCGGAGATGTCGACGGCGTTGCCGAGGCCGGGTATCTTGCGGCTCTCCCGACGGGCCGCGTCTTCCGCAGGCTGCTTGGCCCCTTCGAGGAACTTGACCACTTGACGGTCGGCCGTCGCCGCGTCGCGCACGAAGCGGCTGGCGAGTTCGGCCCGCACGCCGGCCGAGGAGAATTCGGCGGACGACCCGCCGGAAATGCTGCTCATCTGATCTGCCCTTTCTGTCGTTGCCGCCATCAGACGGAAATGTCGACGCGCCGCCCGAGGCCGTCGGGCGCGGTACGGAGTTCGCGGGCGCTTTCCGCTCGCTCGGCATCCTTCTCTTGCGCTTGCGCGCGGCGCGCCTTGACGTCGTTCTGGCGATCGACCGTTTCGGTTCTCGTTTCCGAGCGCTGCCGCGAAGTCTCCTCGGCCCGTTCGGCCGAACGGGCCGAGGGGGACTGCACGGCGCTGCGGGTCGCATAGGCGCCCGCGCTGAGACCTGTCACTTCGGCCATGCCTGCCTCCATTGCTGTTGCAAAGATTCCGTCGCCGTCATGATAGCCGATAGGCAGGATAAACAAGTAAACAGCCGCGACTCTATTGAGATCTGAACAACAAAACCAAAACATGACTTGGAAAAATTTCGTAAAAATTTACAGATACGACGGAAAGGATTTGTATTTCATCGACATATGCGCTGCCTAGGTAGCGGCCTCGAATGGCAAAGATGCGGGAGCACGCACGGGCGATGCGCCGGGGACAGAGAAACGGCAACGGAGGAAACGAAGGACTGTCTGCGACCTGGCTGGCGTTAGACCATCATGTCGAGGGTGACGCCGAGCCCTTCGGGCGGTGCTGCGATCGCCGCGGCGGCCTGTTCCAGCGCCTCGCCGGACTGCTGCAGCATCTCGACGATCGACCGATCGGCCTCCGCCGTCATGCCGAGCAGCTTCGCCTGCAGGGCCATGCTGGTCTGGGCCTGCGTGCTGGCGACGTAGAAACTGGCGATGGCGGTGCTGTCCATGCGGATCGGCGGCCTTTTGCGTCGAATGACCTGCGAATCCTCGACGCGCAAGATTAAGATTTCGTTAATCGGCGAGACGGAGCCCCTTGCGCCGGATCTTGCCCGACGGCGTCCGCGGCAGACTGTCGACGAACCGGTACGCTTTCGGCCGCTTGTATTCCGCCAGCCGTTCATTGGCCCATGCGGCCAGCGCGGCCTCGTCCAGGCTGGCGCCGCTCCGCCTCACCACGAAGCCGGCGATCAGGGTGATTCCGCCACGCACCTCGACCGCCGTCACCGCCGCCTCGGCGACGTCCGGGTGGGCGGCCAGCACGCGCTCGACCTCTTCCGGCGCGACCCGGTAGCCGAAGGCGTTCATGACGTCGTCGGCGCGGCCCTCGTACCAGATGTAGCCGTCCGCATCCCGATGCGCCCGGTCGCCGGTCAGGAACCAGTCGCCGTGCAGCACCGCACGGGTGTCGTCCGGCCGCTGCCAGTAGCCGAGCATGAAGCCCGGATCCGAGCGATGCACGGCGAGAAGCCCGGTCTCCCCGTCCGGGAGCGGCCGGCACTCCGCGCGCTCCTCGGCAAGGATCGCAACCCGCCGTCCCGCCTGCGGCTTGCCCGGGCTGCCCGGCCGGGTCGGCACGTCCGGCCCGCTGGAGATGTAGGTCGAGATCTCGCTCATGCCGAGCGCCTCGTAGAGCGGCCGGCCCGTGCGCTGCGTCCACTCGCGGTGCAGGTCGGCGGCGAGCGCCTCACCGGCCGTCAGGCCGTGGCGCAGCGTCGGGAAGCTGGCCCGATCAAGGGCGGCATATTTCAGGATGCGGCGATAAAGGCTCGGCACGGCGGCAAACAGCGTCGCTCCCGCCGTTTCGATCAGGCCGGGCCAGACGTCGGGATCGCGCGGGCCGTCGTAGACCACGCTGGTCGCCCCGTTGGCCCAGGGATCCATCAGGCCGACACCAAGCGTGTAGGTCCAGTTGAAGGCGCCGGCATGCAGCAGCCGGTCCGCCGGCGAGATGCCGTACCAGCCCGCATACATCGGCGCGCGACCGCGGGCAGCCCGCTGGGCGTGCAGCACGCCCTTCGGCCTGCCGCTGGTGCCGGAAGTGTAGACCATGAACGCCGGGTCGTCGGCTGCGGTATCGGCATAGGTTCCGCGCGGCGCGCGCTTCAGCGCGACGATGCCGTCGGGTCCGATCAGCCGAGCGGCGCCGGTCTCGTGCGGCAGCGCCGTGTGCCCGTCATGCACGATCGCCGCAGCCCCGCTGTCGGCCAGCAGCCCGTCGCATTCGGTCGCCGTCAGCATGGCCGAGGTCGGTACCGGCACCAGGCCGGCGGCGATGGCACCGAAGAAGACGAGCGGAAAGTCGCTGGAATGGCCGATGCGCAGCAGCACTCGATCGCCAGCGTCGAGACCTTCTGCGTGGAGACCGGCAGCGATGCGCAGGACGGTGTCCTCGAGCCGGCCGTAGCTCCACGATTCCAATACCGCGCCGCCCGGACCGACCACCTCCAGGGCGACCGCCCCGGCAGGTGGCGCCGCATTGGTCAGGCAGTAGCGGGCGAGGTTCATGTCCGCCGGACAGCCCTCACCGGGTCGGGACGGGCGTGTCGCCCCGGTAGTCGTAGAAACCACGCTGGGTCTTGCGGCCGAGCCAGCCGGCTTCGACGTACTTCACCAGCAGGGGGCACGGCCGATATTTGGTGTCGGCCAACCCCTCGTAGAGCACCTGCATGATCGACAGGCAGGTGTCGAGGCCGATGAAGTCGGCGAGTTGCAGCGGTCCCATCGGATGGTTGGCGCCAAGCTTCATCGCCGTGTCGATCGCCTCGACCGAGCCGACGCCCTCGTAGAGCGTGTAGATCGCCTCGTTGATCATCGGCAGCAGGATGCGGTTGACCATGAAGGCGGGGAAGTCCTCGGCCACGGCGACGGTCTTGCCGAGCCGGTCGACGAAGGCCTTGGCCGCATCGAAGGTCTCGTCCTCGGTGGCGATGCCGCGCACCAGTTCGACCAGTTCCATGACCGGCACCGGATTCATGAAATGGATGCCGATGAAACGCTCCGGCCGGTCGGTCGATGCCGCCAGGCGGGTGATCGAGATTGACGACGTATTGGTCGCCAGCATGGCCTCCGGCTTCAGGATCGGACACAGCTGCGAGAAGATCTTGCGCTTGACCTGCTCGTTCTCGACGGCGGACTCGATGACCAGGTCGACCTCGGCGAGCATGTCGAGGTTTTCGGCGGCCGAGATCCGGTCCAGGGCGGCGGAGCGCACCTCCTCGCTGATCTGGCCCTTGGAGACCTGCCTTGCCATGTTGCCGTTGATCGATGCCAGGCCGGATTCGATCCGATCCTTGGAGATGTCGTTCAGGGCGACATGATATCCGGCCAGGGCGCAGACATGGGCGATCCCGCTGCCCATCTGGCCAGATCCGATCACGCCGACTTTCTTGATTTCGACCACCATCGTTCAATCCGATTCTGTTGCAAGCCACGGACATCGAGCGCCAGCTCGGAACGGGCTATTCTTGGCAAGTCTCTTGCGCGGCGGCAAGGGACCCGGGGCGGATTCTGGCGCCCGCCCCGGCCTTTTCCGTTCGGTCCGGCCAGACTGCCGTCAGGCCTTTTCCAGTTCCGCCTTGAATTGCGGCAGGATCTCGAACAGGTCGCCGACGAGGCCGTAGTCGGCGACCTGGAAGATCGGCGCTTCCTCGTCCTTATTGATGGCGACGATGACCTTGCTGTCCTTCATGCCGGCCAGATGCTGGATCGCGCCGGAAATGCCGCAGGCGACATAGAGGTCCGGTGCCACGACCTTGCCGGTCTGGCCGACCTGCCAGTCGTTCGGCGCATAGCCGGCGTCGACCGCCGCGCGTGAGGCGCCGACCGCGGCCCCGAGAGCGTCGGCGATCGGCATGATCACCTCTTGGAACTTTTCGGCCGAGCCGAGCGCGCGACCGCCCGAGACGATGATCTTGGCCGAGGCGAGTTCGGGACGGTCGGACTTGGATAGCTCCTCGCCGACGAAGGACGACAGATCGCTGCCGGCCGAGGCCGCAACGTCCTCGATCGGAGCCGACCCGCCGCTGCCTGCCGCCTGGAAGGAGGCGGTGCGCACGGTGATCACCTTCTTGGCGTCCGACGACTTGACCGTCTGGATGGCGTTGCCGGCGTAGATCGGCCGCTCGAACGTGTCCGGCGCCGACACGGCGGTAATGTCGGAGATCTGCATCACGTCGAGCAGCGCGGCGACGCGCGGCAGGGTGTTCTTGCCGTTGGCGGTCGACGGCGCGACGATGGCGTCGTAGCCGGCCGAAAGCTGCACGATCAGCGCGGCCATCGGCTCGGCCAGCTGGTGCGCCAGCGCATCGCTGTCGGCAACCAGGACCTTGGCGACGCCGGCAAGCCCGGCCGCCTGCTCGGCGGCGGCACGGCAGTCCTTGCCGGCGACCAGCACATGAACGTCTCCGCCCAGCCCGGCGGCGGCGGTGAGGGCCTTGGCCGTCGCGTCGTTGAGCGCGCCGGCGGCGTGTTCGGCCACGAGAAGTGTCGTCATGGTCTTAATTCCTTCTGCGACGCGTCCTTCAGAGGACGCCGGCCTCGTTCTTCAGCTTGTCGACGAGTTCGGCCACCGAGCCGACCTTGACGCCGGCCTGGCGGGCCGCCGGTTCCGCCGTCTTGACCACGCTCAGGCGCGGCGACACGTCGACGCCGTAGTCTTCCGGCGTCTTCTCGTCGATCGGCTTTTTCTTGGCCTTCATGATGTTCGGCAGCGACGCGTAGCGCGGCTCGTTCAGGCGCAGGTCGGTGGTGACGATCGCCGGCAGCTTGAGCTTGACCGTCTGCAGGCCGCCGTCGACCTCGCGGGTGACGTCGACCGTACCGTCGCCGAGATCGACCTTGGAGGCGAAGGTACCCTGGCCCCAGCCGAGCAGCGCGGCCAGCATCTGGCCGGTCTGGTTGCAATCGTCGTCGATCGCCTGCTTTCCGAGGATCACCAGGCCCGGCTGTTCCTCGTCGACGATCTTCTTCAGGATCTTGGCGACCGCCAGCGGCTCGGTGGTGGCGTCGGTCTTGACCAGGATGCCCCGGTCCGCGCCCATGGCCAGGCCGGTACGCAGCGTCTCGGTCGCCTGTGCCGGACCGATCGACACGACGACGACCTCGCTCGCCTTGCCGGCCTCCTTGAGCCGCAGGGCTTCCTCGACCGAGATTTCGTCGAACGGATTCATCGACATCTTGACGTTCGCAAGATCAACGCCGCTACCGTCCGCCTTGACGCGGACCTTCACGTTGTAGTCGATCACCCGTTTCACGGGCACCAGGATCTTCATAGGTTTTCACCCTCCCGCTGGGCCGGCTTGGCTGCCGCACCGCATCAATCGTTGGAGCCGGCTCGTGAACCGGCGGGGAAATGGCGGTTTTCGGCCAAAATCCGCGCATGGCGGGCGACGGTAATGACCTCCGGGGCAGGTGTCAACGATGGCCTAAGGGAAGCTCGGGTTGGGTCGTGCTGCACTGCAGGATCCATCGCCTCCCTGCCCCGTCTAAACCTGCAATCCCCGGTCGAACAGCGGCACGCCGCGCCGCCGCAGGAATACCACCAGTACAGCGCCGGCAGCGATTCCGCCGACATGCGCCGACCAGGCCACCTGGCTATCCTGCACGAACAGCACGTTGAAGACCTGAAAGGCAATCCAGGCGCCGAGCGCCCACAACGCCGGAATCGGCAGCGGGACGCGGCCGAGGACCAGGACCCACACCCGCACGCGCGGATGCAGTATCAGGTAAGCGGCGACGATGCCCGCGCCCGCTGCAGAGGCGCCGATCAGCGGAACGTCCGAATTCGGGTCGAGCGCCGCATAGGCGAAGCCGCCGGCGACCGCACAGGCAAGATAGAACAGCAGGTAGCGCAGATGGCCGAGCGCATCCTCGACATTGTCGCCGAACACCCACAGGAACAGCATGTTTCCGGCCAGATGCCAGACGTCGGCATGCAGGAAGGCATAGGTCACCAGCGTCGCGTTGCCCGGCACCACTGCCAGATCCGGAGCGAGGTCCTTTATGTCGAACAGAACGGACGGGATCAGACCGTAGGAATAGGCCGACGCCTGGGCCGTTTCGCCGAGGCCCGCACCCTGCAGCAGCAGGAAGGCCGCGCAATTGGCCAGGATCAGGCTCCAGGTCACATAGGGCCGCGTGACATGCAGCAGAGGGTTGTGGTCGTGCAGGGGAAGGAACATGAGCCGGGACTCCTGCGACCATCGGCCGCATCAGCGGTTCTTGCCGGGCACCCAGAGCACGTCGCCCGCGCCCCGGTCGTTGAGATAGCGCGAAGCGACGAAGAAGAAGTCCGACAGCCGGTTCATGTAGCGGATGGCGGCCGGGTTGACCGCCTCGGCACTGGCAAGGTTCACCATCAATCGCTCCGCCCGCCGCGCTACCGTGCGCGCAAGATGCAGATAGGCAGCCGCCGGACTGCCGCCCGGCAGCACGAAGGACCGCAGCGGGGCGAGATTGGCGTTGAGCGCGTCGATCGCCTCCTCCAGCGCCTTGACTTGCGCATCCGTGATGCGCAGCGGCTCGTAGCCCAGGTCCTTGCCGGTCTCCGGCGTCGCTAGATCGGCGCCAAGGTCGAACAGGTCATTCTGGATCCGCGCGAGCAGCTCGTCGACGCGCGGATCGCTGTCGGAAAGGTTCAGCCGCACCAGGCCGACCGTCGCGTTGGTCTCGTCGACCGTGCCGTAAGCCTCGATGCGGACGTCGTGCTTGGGACGCCGCTCGCCGGAGCCCAGCGCCGTGGTACCGTCATCACCGGTCCGGGTGTAGATCTTGTTCAGGACGACCATCCGCCACGCTCCCCGTTCACGGCCTGGAGCCAAGGAAATAAAGGGCGGCCATGATGATGACCACCGCTACGAACTGGAGGCCGACGCGCCAGCGCATCAGCGCCTGCGAGCGGCTGGCGGGTCCACCGCGGAACATGTTCCACAGGCCCAGAAACAGAACGATCGCCACCGCTGCGAGCGCGACCGGCACGAGATTGTAAAGGATGCTTCCCATGGCCCTTTCCGAAAGATGTCTGTCCGCCGCGGCGGCCGCCCGTGCCTGGCGGCCGGGCCTTGATCGGCTTGTACATTGCAGCTCCGGCCACCGACGCCGGCCCGCCTACTCCTCCTTGTCGGCCGCCCGCGTGAGCACGCTGTCCAGCGCCCGGGTCGACAGCAGGCGCCGGGCCACCGCCATCGCCTTGGTCGGCACAGTGACCCGGTAGCGCGCCCTCGGCCGCGGCGCCTCGACCGCATGGATGAGATCCTTCACCACCGCCTCCGGCGGCAACTTGAAAGGTCCCGGTTCGCCGGCCTCCATCCGCTTGAGCCGGCAGTCATAGCTCGCCCGGTGCGGCGAGGCCATCAACCCCTCCTTGCCGATCCAGCGATGGAAGTTGGCCAGCGCGTTGGCCGTGAAGCGCGTGTCGATCGGCCCCGGTTCGATCAAGCTGACATGGATACCGGTGCCGCGCAATTCCTGCCTCAGCGTGTCGGAATAGGCCTCGAGCGCGAACTTCGACGCCGTGTAGGCACCGCGGTATTTCATCGCGATGAAACCGAGGATCGACGAGCACTGTACGATCCGCCCGGACCCGTTGGCGCGCATCGACGGCAGCACCTGCCGCGTCAGTTCGTGCCAGCCGAAGAAATTCGCCTCGAACAGCGCCCGCAGTGCCTCGGTCGGCAGATCCTCGACCGCACAGGGCACCGCATAGGCACCATTGTTGAACAGGGCGTCGAGTCGGCCGTCACAGCGCTCCAGCACCGTCGCAGCCGCCTGACGGATGCTGTCGGCATCCTCGTAGTCCAGCCGGTAGGCCTCGAAGCCGGCCGCCTGCAGCGCCGCCACGTCCTTGTCCTTGCGCGCGCTGGCGAACACCCGCCAGTTGCGCCCGCGCAGCAGCCGCGCCGCGCTGGCGCCGATGCCGGAGGAACAGCCCGTGATCAGGATGGTCCGTGCCCTTCCGCCCGGGAGCGCGCGCGCCGAAAGCTCGTTTGCCATGAACGGTCCGTCAGATCGCCTCGCCTGCGAGCAGGCGCGGCGCCGGCCCGGCGAAGCCGGAGGCCTCGCGGATGAACAGTGTCTTCAGCCGCGGCATCCGGTCGACCAGGCCAAGACCGAAGTCGCGCACCCCGCGCACCAGGTCGACGTCGTTGGAAAACAGCCGGTTCAGCACGTCCGTTACCACGCCCATCTGGAAGGTATCGAACCGGCGCCAGCGCTGATAGCGCTCGAGCACGTCCATCGCGCCGAGATCCTGGCCAAGACGGCGCGCCTCGACGAGCACCTCGGCCAGCGCCGCCACGTCCTTGAAACCCATGTTCAGGCCCTGGCCGGCGATCGGGTGGATGCCGTGGGCGGCATCGCCGGCAAGCGCGAAGCGCGGCCGAACGAAATCGCGCGCCAAGGTCAGGCCGAGCGGGTAGGCGTGGCGCGGACCGGTCAGATGCAGCTTGCCGAGATGATGACCGAAGCGGCGCTCCAGCTCCAGCTCGAAGGTGAAGTCGTCGCTGCGGACAAGCCGCTCGGCATCCGCCGTCCGCTCCGTCCACACCAGCGACGAGCGGTTGCCCTTGAGCGGCAGGATCGCGAACGGCCCGGCGGGCAGAAAATGTTCCTCGGCTCGGCCGTTGTGCGGCCGCTCGTGGGCGACGGTGGTAACGATCCCCGACTGGCCGTAGGCCCAGTGCACGGTGCGGATGCCCGCCAGGTCGCGCAGCCGCGACCGGACGCCGTCAGCCGCCACCAGCAGGCGCGCCCGACGCTCGGTGCCCCGGTCGGTGTGCAGCACCACGCAGTCGGGCTGCACCTGGAAGCTGTGCAGTCCGTCGGGCTGCAGGTATTCGGTCCCCAGCGCCGCCGCCGCCTCGTGCAGCGCCGGCAGCATGCGGGCGTTCGGCACCATATGGGCGAAGGGCTCGCCGCTTTCGCGGTCGCCGCCGAAGGTCAGGAACACCGGCCGCACGGCATCGCGCAGCCGGCTGTCGGTGACGATCATCTCGTTGATCGGCTGGGCCTCGGCGGCGATGTCCTGCCAGACGCCGAGCCGGTCGAGCATCCGGCACGCCGCCGCCGCGATCGCCGAGGCGCGCGGATCCTTCGCCAAGGCATCGCCCGGCTTGGGATCGATCACCGCCACCTTCAGATCCGGATCCGCCTGCTTGAGCGCCAGCGCCAGCGACAACCCGACATACCCGCCGCCGGCGATGGCGACGTCGAGCATGTCCTGCGCTGCCGATTTCGTCTTCATTCGCAACTCCCGGATGACAGACCGCTTCCATTCCGTCGGCTTGACACGTCGGCCGGGCCGCGTCCAAGTCTGCCGGAAACGTCGAACCGCGACCGTTCCTATCATGTAGCAAGGAAAGCGCCGATGAACACGGCCATTGATTCACTTTTATCGATTCTCGACCTGGAACAGCTCGAACACAATCTGTTTCGCGGGCGCAGCCCCCAGGTCGGCTGGCAGCGGGTCTACGGCGGGCAGGTCATCGGCCAGGCGCTGGTCGCCGCCTCGCGCACGGTTATCGAGGACCGCCACATCCATTCGCTGCACGGCTATTTCCTGCGCCCCGGAGATCCCTCGGTTCCCATCGTCTACGACGTCGACCGCATCCGCGACGGCGGCAGCTTCACCACCCGCCGGGTCGTCGCGATCCAGCACGGCCAGGCGATCTTTTCGATGTCCGCCTCGTTCCAGACCGGCGAGGACGGCCTTGAGCACCAGGCCGAGATGCCGTCGGTGCCGATGCCGGAAGACCTGCCGAGCGAGCAGGATCTGAAGGAGAAATTCCTGAAAGTGGCACCCGAGAACGTGCGCGCCTACTGGGAGCGCGAACGCCCGATCGAGCTGCGCCCGGTCGACCTGACCCACTATTTCAGCACCAAGACGCTGGAGCCCTCCCAGCACGTCTGGGTGCGCGCCACCTCCGCCCTTCCGGACGACAAGCGCATCCATCGCTGCGTGCTCGCCTATGCCTCCGACATGACGCTGCTCGATACCTCGCTGTTCCCGCACGGCAAGTCGGTGTTCAGTCCGGACATCCAGGCCGCCAGTCTCGACCATGCCATGTGGTTCCACCGGCCGTTTCGCGCTGACGACTGGCTACTCTACACCACCGACAGTCCGTCGTCCTCGGGCGGGCGCGGCATCAACCGCGGCATGCTGTTCTCGCGCGACGGCCGGCTGATCGCCACCACCGCCCAGGAGGGCCTGATCCGCGTGCGGCGCGACTGACGGTCAGCGGCGACCCGAGAAGCCGGAGATCGCCAGCGGATTGTCGGTCATCGCGCTGGCGTCCGGCGTGTCCGGCAGGAGCGCGCCGGTGAAGGCCTCGAACAGGCGCCTCACAAAACCCTCCGGCAGGTCGCAGGTGATGAACACCAGCCGCGTCCTGCGGTCGGCGTCCGGCCACGCCGGCAGTGTCGCCGGTGGATGGAAAACATGCTGTACGCCGTGCAGCACCACCGGCCGGTCGGGATCCTCGGCGATCTGGACGATGCCCTTCATGCGCAGCAGCTTCGGCCCGTGCGCCGAGCGCAGCAGATCGAGGAACATCTCCAGTGCCGAAGCCGGGATCGGCCGGCTCGTCGACAGCGTGAAGGCCCGGATCCGGTCGTCATGACGGTTCACGTCGTGGGCGTGATGGTCGTGACCATGATCATGATGGTGGTGGCCGTGGGAATGACCGTGGCCGTGCGCCTCGTAGGTCTCGGCCTTGAGCCACTTGGCGACGTCCGGGATCTTGGTCGCCGGATCGTAGAGCCCGGCGTCGAACAGCCGCGCCGGCACCGCCTCGCCGGCCTGGGCGTCGAGCATGACCGCGCCGGGATTGAGCGCGGCAAGCCTGTCCCTGAGCGCGTCCAGGTCGACACGCTTGGAGTCGGTATCGACCAGGTCCGTCTTGGTCAGAACGATCCGGTCCGCGACCGCCGCCTGACGCACCGCTTCCTCGTGGGCGTCGAGCGTCGCCGCGCCGTTGACCGCGTCGACCAGCGTCACCACGCTCTCCAGCCGATAGCGCAGCACCAGATAGGGATGCAGCATCACCGTGTGCAGGATCGGTGCCGGGTCGGCGAGTCCGGTGGTTTCGATGACGACTCGAGCCAGGCGTTCCATGCGGCCGTTGTCGAGCCGCCTGAGCAGATCCTCCAGGGTGTTGATCAGGTCGCCACGGATCGTGCAGCATAGGCAGCCTGATGACAGCTCAAGGATGCCCTCGCTCGACTTGTCCACCAGCAGGTGGTCGATGCCGACCTCGCCGAACTCGTTGATGATCACCGCCGTGTCGGCCATCGCCGGATCCTTGAGGATCCGGTTCAGCAGGGTCGTCTTCCCGGCGCCGAGGAACCCGGTGAGGATGGACAGGGGGATCGGCGGCTTGGGGCCGCGCGGCGCCGCCTCGATCGGATGGGGTTCGCTCATGTCGGACCTCGTGTCGGGCGGGCGCGGGCTCAGCGGTTCGGGCTCGGGCGCGGCACCGGCGCGCCGGAATCCGTCGCCGCCCGGAAGATCGAGCCGGGCGCCGCGGGAACGAAGCCCGCGTTGCCGGTCTCAGACGGGGCGACCATGGCCGCCGGTCTCAGGTCGAGCGGCTTGGACGGCGGCAGCGGCACGACCACGCCGGGCGCCAGGGTGATGGCCTTTGCCGGCGCGCCCGCCCCCTTGGGCAGGCCGACATGGACCGGAACCGGCGCATAGGCGACCTGCTGCACGCCGACGGTGCGATCGAGCACCTTGCCCCAGTCGACCTTGCCGGACCCGGTCTTGATGTCGTCGTCGGCATCCTCGGACGGATCGTTCACCGCCGGCGCCGCGGCTCCCGGGATCAGCGGCCGACCCTCGCCGGGAGCGAAGAACGACAGTGTCGACGCGCGCATGCCGCCGCCGGCCTCGATGTCGTAGCGCGCCAGGATCTCCTCCGGTCCCGGCTTCGGATTGCGCTTGCAATAGGCGTCTTCCGGTGGCTGGCCGGCGCTGCGAGGCATGTTGTCGACCGTGCGGCCGCTGCCGCGCGCCCGGAACCCCTTGTCGATCGCCTCGCGTGCAAAGGCGGTGCGTTCCAGCCCCGAGGAAGCGCCGAGCACGACCGCGATCACCGTCCGCCCGCGCCGCGTCGCCGAGGCCGCGACATTGTAGCCGGAATTGCAGATGTAGCCGGTCTTCATGCCGTCGGCGCCGGGCACCCGGAGCAGAAATTCGCGATTGGCCGAACGCAGGGTCTGCTTGCCGAAGGTCAGGCCGGCATGGCCGTAGTAGCCGCGCGCCTCGGGGAAGTCGCGCCTGAGCGCCCTGGCCAGGATCGCCATGTCCAGCGCCGAGGACACCTGGCGGTTGTCGGGCAGGCCATGCGGATTGGCGAAATGCGTGTCGCGCATGCCGAGGCGCGCCGCCTCGGCATTCATCAGGGCAACGAAATTCGCCTCCGTGCCACCGATCGCCTCGCCCAGCGCCACGGCTATGTCGTTCGCCGACTTGACCATGACGATCTTGAGCGCAGTGTCGACGGTCATCTGCGTGCCGACCTTGAAGCCCATCTTGCTGGGCGGCTGGGCGAGCGAGTTCTGCGACTGGGTCACCGCCGAGTCCAGGCTGGAGCGCCCCTCGCGAATCGCCTTCAGCGTCACGTAGGCGGTCATCATCTTGGTCAGCGAGGCCGGATACCAACGGCGCGTCCCCTGGAACTCGTCGAGCACCTGGCCGCTGTCGGCGTCGATCACGATCCAGGAGCCGATGTCTGCCCGCGCGGGCGGTGCCTGAACCGCTGCGAGAAACGCCGCAATGAGGACGCCGAAGGAGAGCGCCCGCCTGTCGAATAGTCCGCCGAACACGATACCCTCGTCGTTCGTTGCCCGCTGCCCCAGCCATGCCTTTCATCCATAAACGATCCGCCCCTGCGTTTGCAAAGGGTTCTCCGGAAAAGGCGGTCCGCCGATATGCCTACTTGTTAGGCGCATGCATCTTCTGGAGGCAACTTTCGACCTGCTGTGGACAATCCTCTGCCGGCTTGGTTTGCTGGATCGGTCTGGCCCTCCGCTTGCATAGGGCTGACGCAAACGACGCGACGGTATGGATCGCCAGGAACAGGGAGACGGCCATGCCGGGGGCCATGCCAGGATCCGCAATGAAGGCCGACGGCGCAGCGGCGGAGACCAGGAACCTCGACGCCGCGCTGCAGCGGATGCGGGGCGACGCCCGTGTTGCCTTTACCTTGCGCAGCGGCATCACCGTCCTCGCCGATCTCTACCAGAGCGGATCCGCCAAGATCCGCCTGCCGAAGGTCTATGCCGGCCCGCCCGTCGCAGTCCTGATCAACACCGCCGGCGGCATCACCGGCGGCGACCGGCTGACCTGCGAGGCCCGTGTCGGCGCCGGCGCGCACGCGATCGTCACCGCCCAGGCGGCCGAACGCGCCTATCGCAGCGCCGGCGGCACCGGCATGGTGACCACCAACCTCCATGCGCAGGACGGCGCCACGCTCGAATGGCTGCCGCAGGAAACCATCCTGTTCGATGCCTCGGCCCTCAGCCGCCGCCTGGACGCCGATCTTTCCGGCTCGGCGCGCCTGCTGGCGGTCGAATCGGTCATCCTCGGCCGCACTGCCATGGGCGAGACGCTGTCGCGGCTCGCCTTCCGCGACCGCTGGCGGATCCGCCGGGATGGCCGCCTGGTATTCGCCGACGATATTCGTCTCGACGGCGACCCGACCACACTCCTGTCCGGTCCGGCGACCGCCGCCGGCGCGCGCGCCTTCGCCACCGTCCTCGACTGCGCCCCCGACGCGCCCGAACGCCTCGCCCTCGCCCGCGACGCCCTGCCGCGCTTTTCCGGTCGCGCCGCGGCCAGCGCCTGGAACGGCGTCCTGCTCGCCCGCTTCGTCGGGCCCGACGCGCGCGACCTGCGCAGCGCGCTTGCCGCCTTTCTCGAAACCTACCGCGCCGCGGCGCTGCCACGGGTATGGTCCTGCTGATGCGACCCGACGACGTCCGCGACCACACCAGCCAACGGAGGCTTCCTTGAATCTCACCCCGCGCGAAAAGGACAAGCTGCTGATTTCCATGGCCGCCATGGTCGCGCGACGGCGCCTGGAGCGCGGCGTCAGGCTGAACCATCCGGAGGCCATCGCGCTGATCACCGATTTCGTCGTCGAGGGCGCCCGCGACGGACGCTCGGTCGCCGACCTGATGCAGGCCGGCGCGACGGTTCTGACCCGCGACCAGGTCATGGACGGCGTCGCCGAGATGATCCACGACGTCCAGGTCGAGGCCACCTTTCCCGACGGCACCAAGCTGGTGACCGTCCATGACCCGATCCGGTGAAGTTCCGCTCGCCGCGTCCATGCCCGGCCCAAACGAGGACAAACCCATGATTCCCGGAGAACTCTTCCCCGCCGAGGGCGAGATCGAACTCAACGCTGGCGCCCCGGTGCTCAGCCTCGACGTCGCCAACACCGGCGACCGGCCGGTCCAGGTTGGCAGCCACTACCACTTCGCCGAGACCAATCCGGCGCTCGCCTTCGACCGCGAGGCGGCGCGCGGCATGCGCCTCGACATTCCCGCCGGCACCGCGGTGCGCTTCGAGCCCGGCCAGACCCGAACGGTGGCGCTGATCCCCTATCGAGGCGCCCGCACCGTCTACGGCTTCAACCAGAAGGTCATGGGTCCGCTGTGAGGCCATCGCTCGAGGATTCCGCCATGCCGCTCGCCCGCCTCGTCCTTGCCATCGCCCTTCTGTTACCGGCCGGCGCCGCACGGGCGCAGGAGACGATCGACTGCGGCTATCCGCTCAGCCAGATGGAACTGACCTATTGCGCCGAAAAGGCCTGGGAAGCCGCCGACGCGGACCTCAACGCCGCCTACCGGGAAGCCATGGCACGCATGCGCGAGATGGACGCGAACCTTGCCGATATGCCGGACCTGCAGGGTGCCGCCGAGGCCCTGAAGGAGGCTCAGCGCGCCTGGATCCCCTATCGAGACAAAGCCTGCGCGGCCTACGGCTTCCTCGCCCGCGGCGGCACCATGGAGCCGCAGCTGATCTACGGCTGCCTGGCGACGCTCACCGTCCGGCGCGCCGAGGAACTGAAGGACCTCGCCGCCGGAATCGAAGGCCGATGACCGGCCCTTCCAACCCCGTTTCGACCCCGTCAAGCCGTTGAGGTAAGGCCATGCCCTACAAGATGTCCCGTGCCGCCTATGCCGACATGTTCGGCCCGACCGTTGGCGACCGCCTGCGCCTGGCCGACACGGATCTGATCATCGAGGTCGAGAAGGACTTCACCGTCTACGGCGAGGAGGTGAAGTTCGGCGGCGGCAAGGTCATCCGCGACGGCATGGGCCAATCCCAGGCACCGCGCTCCGCCGGCGCCGTCGACACCGTGATCACCAACGTGCTGATCGTCGACCACTGGGGCATCGTCAAGGCCGACGTCGGCATCAGGGACGGCCGCATCGCCGCCATCGGCAAGGCCGGCAACCCGGACGTCCAGCCGAACGTCGACATCGTCGTCGGCCCGGGCACGGAGGCGATCGCCGGCGAAGGCAAGATCCTGACCGCCGGCGCGCTCGACGTGCACATCCATTTCATCTGCCCGCAGCAGATCGACGACGCGCTGATGTCGGGCGTCACCACCATGCTCGGCGGCGGCACCGGGCCGGCGACCGGCACCAACGCCACCACCTGTACCCCCGGCCCCTGGCACATCGCCCGCATGCTGCAGGCGGCCGACAGCTTTCCGATGAACCTCGCCTTCGCCGGCAAGGGCAACGCCTCGCTGCCGGCCGCGCTGGAAGAACAGATCATGGCCGGCGCCTGCTGCCTCAAGCTGCACGAGGACTGGGGCACGACGCCGGCGGCCATCGACACCTGCCTGTCGGTCGCCGACGAATACGACGTCCAGGTGATGATCCACACCGACACACTGAACGAATCGGGCTTCGTCGAGAACACCACCGCCGCCTTCCGGAACCGCACCATCCACGCCTTCCACACAGAGGGCGCCGGCGGCGGCCATGCGCCGGATATCATCAAGGTGTGCGGCGAGACGAACGTCATCCCGTCGTCGACCAATCCGACGCGACCCTATACGAAGAACACCATCGACGAGCATCTCGACATGCTCATGGTCTGCCATCATCTGGACGGCTCCATTCCGGAGGACGTCGCCTTCGCCGAGAGCCGCATCCGCAAGGAGACCATCGCCGCCGAGGACATCCTGCACGACATTGGCGCCTTCTCGATCATCGCGTCGGACAGCCAAGCGATGGGCCGCGTCGGCGAGGTGATCATCCGCACCTTCCAGACCGCCCACAAGATGAAACTCCAGCGCGGCCGGCTGGCCGGCGAGACCGGCCAGAACGACAACCTGCGCGTCCGCCGCTACATCGCCAAGGTGACCATCAACCCGGCCATCGCCCACGGTCTCGACGAGCACATCGGCTCGGTCGAGGTCGGCAAGCTCGCCGACCTCGTGCTCTGGGATCCGAAGTTCTTCGGCGTCAAACCGGACCTGGTGCTGAAACTCGGCACCATCGCCGCCGCGCCGATGGGCGACCCCAACGCCTCCATCCCGACGCCCCAACCGGTGCACTACCGGCCGATGTTCGGCGCCTTCGGCAAGACCATGACGGCGAGCCGGATTACCTTCGTGTCCAGGGCGGCCTATGACAGCGGCGTCAGGGACCGGCTCGGCCTCGACAGCCTCGTCCTGCCGGTGAGGAACACCCGCAGCGGCATCTCCAAGAAGTCGATGATCCTCAACGACGCCACGCCGAAGATCGATGTCGATCCGGAAACCTACGAGGTGCGCGCCGACGGTGAACTGCTGACCTGTGAACCTGCCGATGTTCTTCCCATGGCCCAGCGCTATTTCCTGTTCTAGAGTTCGCAGGGCGGAGCGGAGCACGGCGACAGGCGGCATGACACCGGAATACCACATCGAGATCGGCGCCGAGCCGACCGGCGGCTGTCCCTGCTGCGATCCCGACGCCGCCGCGCCGCAGGGCTTCCTCCTGCACGCCGGCGCGGCGCATGCCATCTATTACGCCGACTGGCTGGACAACGGACCGGTCACCGGGGTCGATCTGGTCGTCGCGACCGGCCGCTGGGATGCCGACAGCGGCCCTCAGCACCGCCAGGCCGCCGCCTTCCGGCTCAACCGCACCGGCACCGGGGCGGACATCGTCGCATGCGATGCAGGCGCTTCGCGCTGGCGCGACCTCGCCCTGCTCGGCCGTCTGCTCGCCGCCGGCGAAGTGCCGGCGGAGATGGCCGAGATCGCCCGCTTCGTCGCCGACGCCGATCCACGCATCCGCGCGGCCCTGCGTCGCACGGTCGGCTCCGACTACCGACTCAGTCTCGGCCGCGGCCGCGGCCGGGCAAAGGCCGGCGCAAACCGGCGAATCTAGGGAGACAGCGAAATCCATGTACACCGTCATCGGCACCCCGCGCAGCCGCGCCAACCGGGTCATCTGGATACTCGAGGAACTCGGCGAGCCCTATGACCTCGTCCCCGCCCTGCCCCAGAGCGAGGAGATCCGTGCGCTCAATCCGGCCGGCAAGGTGCCGGCCCTCTTGGTCGACGGCGCGGTGCTCACCGACAGCGTCGCCATCGTCCAGTTCCTCGCCGACCGGCACGGTCGCTTCACCTTCCCGGCCGGCACGATCGAGCGCGCTCGCCAGGACAGCTTCACCCAGTTCTGCGTCGACGAGATCGAGGGTGCGCTGTGGACCGCGGCCAAGAACAGCCTGTTCCATCCCGAGGAGATCCGTGTCCCCGCGATCAAGGACGTCTGCCGGATGGAGTTCGACACCGCCCTCAAGACGCTCGAGGCACGCCTCGGCGAAGGCCCCTATGTGATGGGCGCCGAATTCACCGTGCCGGACCTGTTGTTCGGCCAATGCGCCGGCTGGGCCGCCGCCGCGAAGTTCGACCTGCCCAAAGAAGGCGCGCTGCATGCCTATTTCAAGCGCCTGCGCGAGCGTCCCGCCTACCGGGCACTGATGCAGAAGGTCGCCGAGGCCGCATGATCCGCGCCACCGAAGTCCTGCCTGCCGGCTCCTGGACCGGCGCCCCCGCCGACGTGGTCACCCTCGACCGCGAGGATCGCCACCGCCGCCGCGCATCGCTGACCGGCGAGAATGGCCTCGCGTTCCTGCTCGATCTGGCCCAGGCCGTTCACCTGCGCCATGGCGATGGCCTCAAGCTGGACGACGGCCGCATCGTCGAGGTGCGCGCCGAGGCCGAGGATCTGGTCGAGATCACCGCCGACGACATGGACCACCTCGTCCGCATCGCCTGGCATCTCGGCAACCGCCACCTGCCGACCCAGCTCATGGGCGCCACGCTGCGCATCCGCCGCGATCACGTCATCGAGGACATGGTGCAGCGCCTCGGCGGCCGGCTGACGCCGCTCGCCGCACCCTTCGACCCCGAGGGCGGCGCCTACGGCCACGGCCAGACCCATGGTCACGATCATGGCCACTCGCACGGACACCACGCCCACGACCATGGTCATTCCCATGGCTGACCCGGACACGGCGATGGACCGCAGCATGGCGCCGGATCCCGATCCTCCTTGTGGGGGGGAATCAGGGACGGAGAGCGGCCGGAATGGCGCTCCGGTTCTCGAATGCGGCGCGCCTCGCCATGTCTGAGACCCTCTCCGCGGCCGCGCTCTACCGTCTGCTCGCCTTTCTGTCGCCGGGCTTTCCCGTCGGCGCCTTCACCTACAGCCACGGCCTGGAACAGGTGATCGACGACGGCGGCGTGCATGATGCGGCGACGCTGCAGGCCTGGCTCGCGGACATCCTCTGCCTCGGCGCCGGCCGCACCGACGCCATCCTGCTCAAGGAGGCCCATGCCGCCGCCCGTCGGGGCGACGCATCCACCCTGGTCGATCTCGTCGACCTCGGTCTCGCCCTGCAGCCGTCGAAGGAACGACATCTGGAATCGAGCGCCCAGGGCACCGCATTCGTCGACGCCATCGGCAAGGCGTGGCGGCCGGGAACGGATACGCCGGTCGGGGCCCTGTTCGCCCGCCTCGCCGGTCCGGCAGCGCCCGACGCGCCGCGCCTGTGGCCCTATCCGGTCGCCGTCGGCCTGGTCGCCGCCGCCTGCGCCATCCCTCTGGCGGCGGCTCTGACCGGCTTCCTGCACGCCTTCTCTGCCAATGCCGTCTCCGCCGCCGTGCGCGCGGTGCCGCTCGGCCAGAGCGACGGCCAGCGCGTGCTCGCCGGGCTCGAACCGGTCGTTGCCGATGTCGCCGCGCAGGCCCTCGCCGCCGGCCTGGACGATCTCGGCAGCTGCGTGTTCCTTGCCGACATCGCCTCCATGGCCCACGAAACCCAGTACACGAGGTTGTTCCGCTCATGACGCCCCCCGGCAGCTCCCCTCACGGTCCTCTGCGCGTCGGCATCGGCGGCCCCGTCGGCTCCGGCAAGACGACGCTGACCGACCGGCTGTGCAAGGCCATGCGCGATCGCTATTCGCTCGCCGTCATCACCAACGACATCTACACGAGCGAGGACGCCGAAGCGCTGATGCGCTCCCAGGCACTGCCGAGCGAGCGGATCCGCGGCGTCGAGACCGGCGGCTGTCCGCACACCGCGATCCGCGAGGATGCTTCGATCAACCTCGCCGCCGTCGCCGACCTGACCCGCAGCTTTCCTGACCTCGACCTGATTCTGATCGAATCGGGCGGCGACAACCTGGCCGCCACCTTCTCGCCAGAGCTGGCCGATTTGACCGTCTACGTCATCGACGTCGCCGCCGGCGAGGAGATCCCGCGCAAGGGCGGGCCCGGCATCACCCGCTCCGACCTTCTGGTCATCAACAAGACCGATCTCGCGCCCCATGTCGGCGTGGACCTGTCGGTCATGGAGCGCGACGCCACGCACATGCGCAAGGGCCGGCCGTTCCTGTTCGCCAACACCAAGGCCGGCGACGGCGTCCAGGCCGTGGTCGATTTCATCGTCTCCCGGGGCGGCCTCTGACCGCTCAGGTCTCGGTCCAGAAGTCCGGCGTCAGGACCAGGATGCCGCCGATGAGTTCGAGCCGGCCGAGGATCATCTGGACCGCAAGCAGCCACTTCACCGGATCGGACAGGGACTGGAACGTGCCCGCCGGCCCGATGATCGGTCCGACGCCGGGGCCAACGTTGGCCAGCGCCGTCGCCGATGCGCTGAGCGCGGTCGCGAGGTCGAGGCCGAGCGCCGCGTAGACGGCCGCGAAGACCGCGAAGGTGCCCGCATAGAGCACGGAGAAGATCAGCACGCCTTCCATGACGCCGGGCGTCACCTTGGCGCCGCCGAAGCGCGGCTCGATGATCCGGTGGGGATGCACGATGCGTTTCAGGATCGCCCGGATTGAGGACAGCAGGATCGCCACGCGGAATATCTTGAAGCCGCCCGAGGTCGAGCCGCTGCAGCCGCCGAAGAAGGTCAGCACGAAGAACAGGGCGATGGCGAAATTGCCCCATTGCAGATAGTCCGTCGTCGCGTAGCCGGTCGTCGTTACCACCGAAACGATGTTGAAAACCGAATGGGTGAACTGCCGGAACGGCGTGTCCTCGGTCGTCGCGTGCATGGACAGGAACGCGAGGAAACTCGCACCGGCGACGAACAGAAGATAGACGCGAACCTGTTCGGGATGCGGCACTTCGCGCCGCTCGGCCAGCTTGATCAGGAACAGGAACGGCATGCCTGACGCCAGCATATACACGATCGCGATCCACAGGATGGCGAGGCTGGAGAACTGCCCCATGGAGCTGTCGGAGGTGGAGAAGCCGCCGGTCGAGATCGTCGTCATGGCGTGGTTGATCGCCTGGAACGCGGTCATACCGGCGAGGTAATAGAGCAGCCCGCAGCTCAGGGTCAGGACCAGGTACAGGCCGAGCAGCCGGAACAGGAAGGGCTCGATCCGGCCGTAGGGCTTGGCGGTCTTCTCGGAGGACTCGATGGCAAACAGCTGCGATCCGCCGACCCGCAGGCCCGGCAGCAGCCAGATGCCGATGACCACGATGCCGATGCCGCCGATCCATTGCAGCAGCGAGCGCCACAGCAGGATGCCTGGCGGCAGGCCGTCCAGCCCCGTCAGGATCGTCGAACCGGTCGTGGTCAGACCCGAGGCCGCCTCGAAGAAGGCATCCGCGAAACTGATGTCCAGGCCGCTGGCGTAGAGGGGAATCGCGCCCGCAAAACTGAAGGTGAACCAGGCGGCGTTGACGAACAGGAAGGTCTCGCGTGGCCGGAAAGGGAACGCGCGCCGGGCGAGCGCAGCCGACAGCAGCGCGCCGATGCAGCCGCTGACCAGCGCCGAGGTGGCGAACACCACCCAGTCTGGATTGCGGGCAACCAGGTCGGCTCCCGCCGGGATCATCATGAAGGCGGCGACTACGATCAGCAGACGTCCGATCGGCAGCGCGACGGCGCGAAAGTCCATCTTGGCAGCATCCGCCCCGCGGGCAAAGCCCGGTCGGGGAGTGTATCCGCGCGCCAGAGTGCAGCGCAGCAGCGTGCATATTCGCCTTTCCGGCGGGAATTGCAAGCGGGCGGGACGAGCCTCCCGACCGGAACGGGGCCGACCGGATCCAATCGAAGCGGCGCTTTTCCTTGACTCTCCGCGTCCTTTTCGACTATGTCCGGCCCACTCCGTGAGAGTGACGACATTTCGAGCCGCCGACCGGGACCCGCAAAGGTGTAAAGAGATCCCGGAGGTTCACACCCGACAGCGCGTGGCGCCCTCGGGTGCGTTTCCGCTTTGCGTACGGCGTTGGGAAACCGGATGTCCGACCCCACATGGAGCGGGACGAGGGGCGCTGCGCCCGTTTTCCCGACCTGGAACCCGGAAGGACCTTGAGGCATGTTCGAAAGTCTGTCCGATCGCTTGAGCGGTATTCTCGACAAGCTCACCGGCCGCGGTGCGCTGTCGGAATCCGATGTCAACGAGGCGCTGCGCGAAGTCCGTCGCGCGCTGATCGAGGCGGATGTCGCCCTTCCCGTCGTGCGCTCCTTCACCGACAAGGTGCGCGTGCGCGCCGTCGGCGCGGAAGTGGTCAAGTCGGTCACGCCCGGCCAGATGGTGGTCAAGATCGTCCACGACCAGCTCGTGGAGATGCTCGGCGCTGACGCCGAGCCGATCGACCTCAACGCCCCCGCTCCGGTCGCGATCATGATGGTCGGCCTGCAGGGCTCGGGCAAGACGACCACCACCGCCAAGATCGCCCGCCGTCTCGCCACCCGCGATAAGCGCAGGGTGCTGATGGCCTCGCTCGACACCCGCCGCCCGGCGGCCCAGGAGCAGCTCAAGGTGCTCGGCGAGCAGAACGGCATCGACACGCTGCCGATCGTGGCCGGCCAGGGCCCGGTCGACATCGCCCGGCGCGCGATCCAGGCGGCCCGCCTCGGCGGCTACGACGTGGTCATGCTCGACACCGCCGGCCGCATCCACATCGACGAGGCGCTCATGCACGAGATGGCGGAGATCAAGGCCGCCACCAACCCGCACGAGATCCTGCTTGTCGCCGATGCGCTGACCGGTCAGGATGCCGTCAACCTCGCCACCAGCTTCGACGAGCGCGTCGGCATCACCGGCATCGCGCTGACCCGCATGGATGGCGACGGCCGCGGCGGCGCGGCCCTGTCGATGCGCGCGGTCACCGGCAAGCCGGTCAAGATCATCGGCACCGGCGAAAAGGCCGAGGCGCTTGAGGACTTCCATCCCCGCCGCATCGCCGACCGCATCCTCGGCATGGGCGACATTGTCTCCCTGGTCGAGAAGGCTGCCGAAGCGATCGACGCCGAGAAGGCCGCCAAGATGGCGGCGAAGATGCAGAAGGGTCATTTCGACCTGGAGGATCTCGCCGAGCAGCTGAGGCAGATGGAGAAGCTCGGCGGCATGTCGGGCGTGATGGGCATGCTGCCCGGCATCGGCAAGATGAAGAAGCAGCTCGACGCCGCCAATCTCGACGACAAGATGTTCAAGCGCCAGATCGCGATCATCCAGTCGATGACGCCGGAAGAACGCCGCAAGCCCGACATCCTCAAGGCGAGCCGCAAGAAGCGCATCGCCGCCGGCGCCGGCCTCGACGTCGCCGAGGTCAACAAGCTGCTGAAGATGCACCGCCAGATGGCGGACATGATGAAGCTGATGGGCAAGAAGAAGGGTCTGTTCGGCAAGATGATGAGCGGCCTTGGCGGCGGCCTCGGAGACGCGCTGGGCGGCGGTATGCCGGACATCGATCCCAAGCAGCTCGAGCAGATGGCCAGGTCCGGCCAGATGCCGGGCGGCATGGAACTGCCCAAGGGCCTGCCCAAGAGCCTGCCCGGCAGTGCCGGCCTGCCCGGGTTCGGCGGTGCCCGGCTGCCGGGTCTCGGCGGCATGCCCGGTTTCGGCCCGGGCCTCGGCAAGGGCAAGAAGAAATGACGGCCGCCTCCGATCGCCGCACCGGCGCCGACACGCGGCTGGGCGATAGCGCGCCGATGGCGGAGTTGCGCGCCCTGCGCGCCTCGATCGACAACATCGACGCCGCGCTGGTGCACATGCTGGCCGAACGCTTCAAGTGCACCCAGAAGGTCGGCCATCTGAAGGCCGCCCATGACCTGCCGCCGGCCGACCCGGCGCGCGAACAGATTCAGATCGAGCGTCTGCGCCGCCTGGCGGCGGAGGCCAACCTCGATCCTGACTTTGCCGAAAAGTTCCTTGCCTTCATCGTCAGGGAAGTCATTCGGCACCACGAAGCCATTGCCGCCAACGCCGGCAACTGAACAACTGGAGAGTAAAGACCATGGCTACCAAGATCCGTCTCGCCCGTGGCGGCGCCAAGAAGCGTCCCTACTACCGCATCGTCGTCGCCGACGTCCGCGCCCCGCGCGACGGCCGCTTCATCGAGAAGGTCGGCTCCTACGATCCGATGCTGCCGAAGGACTCCGAGAACCGCGTCCAGCTCAACGTCGAGCGCATCCAGCACTGGCTGGCCAACGGCGCCCAGCCGACCGACCGCGTGCATCGCTTCCTCGACGACGCCGGCCTGCTGAAGCGCGCGCCGCGCAACAACCCGAAGAAGGCCGAGATGGGTCAGAAGGCCAAGGAAAAGCTCGCTGCCAAGAAGCAGGCCGAGGAAGAGGCCGCCGCCGCGGCCGCCGAAGCGTCCGAGTAACATGGCAAGCCGACGCGTGCCGGAGCGGGACCAGTCGGGGGACGGGCGATGAGTTCCGCCTCCGACCGCATCCTGATGGCGCGCATCGGCGCCGCCCACGGCGTCCGCGGCGAGGTGCGGGTCAAGCCCTTCGGCGACGACCCGCTCTCCTTCGCGGACTACGGCCCGCTGGAGACCGCCGACGGCAGCCGCCGCTTCGAGGTGGTCGGGGCCCGCGTGCAGAAGACCGTCGTCATCACCAGGTTCAAGGGCATCGACGACCGCACCGCCGCCGAGGCGCTCAACGGCCTCGATCTCTACGTGCCGCGCGAGCGCCTGCCCGAACCGGGCGACGACGAGTTCTATCACGCCGACCTGATCGGCCTGGAGGCCGTCGATGCGGCCGCGAGCCGGTTCGGAACCGTGGTGGCGGTGCAAGATTTCGGCGCCGGCGACCTGCTGGAGATCCGCCCCGACCGGGGCCGGAGCTTCTACGTCCCGTTCACGCAGGCCTTCGTGCCGACGGTCGATCTCGCCGCCGGACGCGTCGTGCTCGACCTGCCCGACGACTACCTGTCGGAAGGTACGGACGAGGACCGCAGCCGCACCGGGGCGGGCTGAAGCGTCTCAGCACCGAGCAGGTCGTCTAGATTCGCTGCGGCTGATGCAAGCGCCTGGCGCCGTTCCGAGCGCCACAGGGCGATCAGCCCGACCACCAGCGCGACGCCGACGCCGTTGGCCACCGCGTCGAGGACCGAGGCATGGTGATGCGGCGTGAGGGCCTGGACCAGTTCGCCGAATGCGCCCAGCGCGAAGGCGACCACGGCCGAGATGCGCAGCCGGCAGCAGAACAGCGTGTGCACCGACAGCGTCAGCAGGGCGAAGAAGACGACATGCAGCAGCTTGTCGTAAGGGTGGTCGAGCCCGCTGGTGAACACCAGGCCGACCAGGATGCCGAAGGTCATCAGCGCACCGAGCGGCAGCACGCGGCTCAGCGAAATGTCGATATAGTGCCGCTCGACGGAGCTTCGCAGCAGGCTCGGCAACGGAACACGCAGGGTCGGCACGGCGGGACCTCCTTGATTAAGTATCCACCCTCGCCCCCGGCCGGTTAACGCGGTCTTGCGGGCCGCCGAACCGCCCCGCGCCGGCGGGCCGAATGCGTCGGCAGGGTTAACAGACGCTTGACACGGGCCGGAGAGCAGGCCGTCCGACGGATCACTGGAGGAAACGCCCTGATGACTTTCGCCGCCACCGTACTCAGCCTCTATCCCGAGATGTTCCCCGGCCCGCTCGGCGCGAGCCTCGCAGGGCGGGCGCTCGACAAAAGCCTGTGGGCCCTCGACGCGCGCCAGATCCGCGACCATGCCCACGACCGCCACCGCTCGGTCGACGACACGCCGGCCGGCGGTGGCGCCGGCATGGTGCTGCGCGCCGACATCCTCGCCGCCGCCATCGACGCCGCCGCGCCGGCGGACGATCCGCGTCCGAGGCTCCTGATGAGCCCGCGCGGCCGTCCGTTCACCCAACGGATGGCGCACGACCTCGCCGACGGCCCGGGCGCAATCATCGTCTGCGGCCGCTTCGAAGGCGTCGACCAGCGCGTCATCGAGGCGCGAAACCTGCAGGAAGTTTCGATCGGCGACTACATCCTGTCCGGCGGCGAGCTGGCCGCCATGGTCGTGCTCGACGCGGTGGTCCGCCTGATCCCCGGCGTCATGGGCAATATCGAGAGCGGCAAGACCGAAAGCTTCGAGACCGGCCTGCTCGAGCATCCCCACTACACCCGGCCGCAGATGTTCGAGGACCGCGCTATCCCCGACGTGCTCACCTCCGGCGACCACGCCAGGATCGCCGCCTGGCGCCTTGAGCAGGCAAAACGGCTGACGCAGGACCGTCGGCCCGACCTGTGGGAACGATACGAGGGGAAGGAGGCGGCTCGTAAGCCTGCCCGAAACCCGCCGCCGTCCGATGGTCAGAACGGAAAAACCGCATGACAAATGCGACCGCTTGCGCTATCACCCCGCCATTCTTCGGATCCGGCCGGTCCGCGGGTTGGTTGCGCGTGGAAATCTCCTGGCCGGAGAACAGGCTGTCAGGACGCAGATCCGGCAGGAACATCAGGTCCGATAGCTATCGGCCATGGCCAGCAGACGGTGAATCCGTCCCCGCGAGGAAGCTCGCGACGGGACGCTCTGGCCGTCTCGGAATTGAAAAGGGAAAGATGCCATGAACATTCTCGAGCAGATCAACGCCGAAGAGCAGGCGAAGATCGAAGCCGTCCGCAAGCTGCCGGAATTCTCTCCGGGTGACACCGTCAAGGTCAACGTCAGGGTGACCGAAGGCAGTCGCACCCGAACCCAGGCCTACGAGGGCGTCTGCATCGCCCGCTCCGGCGGCGGCTTCACCGAGAGCTTCACCGTCCGCAAGATCTCCTACGGCGAGGGCGTCGAGCGCGTGTTCCCGGTCTGCTCGCCGATGATCGAGAGCGTCGAGGTCGTCCGCCGCGGCAAGGTGCGCCGCGCCAAGCTCTATTACCTGCGCGACCGTCGCGGCAAGTCCGCCCGCATCGTCGAGGCGACCAATGCCCGCGCCAAGCGCCTCAACGAAGAGGTGCGTGCAGAAGTCGCCGCCGCCAAGGCCGCTGCCGCCGCCGAGAAGGAAGCTGCCAAGGAAGCGGCTGCCGAGGCTTCGGCCGAATAAGATTCGGCACCAGCGGAAGATTTGGAGAGGCGGCCTGTCCGGGCCGCCTTTTTCGTTGCCTGCGGACCGGCGGCACGCGCTGCCGCCGTCAAGCGCAGTTGAACAAAGCTCAACGGTTCGCGTCCTTGAACGCGCTTGACCGTAAGGTCATCTTCGAGTCATTGAAGGCTGGACATGCGAGACCGCGCCCCGGGCACCGGTTTCGGCAACGGGAAACAGGCACCGGCCCGATCCGGCACGAGACACCAAGGCCTGTCCCGGTTTCAGGAGACACCCGATGACGCAGCCCTCGAAGACGGCACCGAAGACCCTCTACGACAAGATCTGGGACGATCATGTCGTCGACACCCAGGACGACGGCACCTGCCTGCTCTACATCGACCGCCATCTCGTTCATGAGGTGACCAGCCCGCAGGCCTTCGAAGGCCTGCGCATGAGTGGGCGCAAGGTGCGCCAGCCGGGCAAGACGCTCGCCGTCGTCGACCACAACGTGCCGACGACCGACCGCAGCCACGGCATCGACGATCCGGAATCGGCATTGCAGGTGCAGACGCTGGCCGACAATGCCCGCGACTTTGGCGTCGAATACTACAGCGAGCTCGACCATCGTCAGGGCATCGTTCACATCGTCGGTCCCGAGCAGGGCTTCACCCTGCCAGGCATGACCATCGTCTGTGGCGACAGCCACACCTCGACCCACGGCGCCTTCGGCGCGCTCGCCCACGGCATCGGCACCTCGGAAGTGGAGCACGTCCTGGCCACCCAGACGCTGATCCAGAAGAAGGCAAAGAACATGCTGATCCAGGTGGACGGCACCCTGCCCGAAGGGGTCACCGCCAAGGACATCATTCTGGCCATCATCGGCGAGATCGGCACCGCCGGCGGCACCGGCTACGTCATGGAATACGCCGGCGAGGCGATCCGGTCGCTGTCGATGGAAGGCCGCATGACCGTCTGCAACATGTCGATCGAAGGCGGCGCCCGCGCCGGCCTGATCGCGCCGGACGAGAAAACCTTCGCCTACATCAAGGGCCGTCCGAAGGCGCCGACCGGCGAGGCCTGGGACCGCGCCGTCGCCTACTGGAAAACCCTGCACTCCGATCCGGGCGCTCACTTCGACAAGATCGTCGAACTCGACGCAGCCAACCTGCCGCCGATCGTCACCTGGGGCTCGTCGCCCGAGGACGTGGTCTCGGTCCAGGGCGTGGTGCCGAACCCGGACGACATCGAGGACGAGAACCGCCGCGCCTCCAAGTGGCGTGCGCTGGAATACATGGGCCTGACACCGGGCACGAAGATCACCGACATCCCGCTCGACGTGGTGTTCATCGGGTCGTGCACCAACGGCCGCATCGAGGATCTGCGCGCCGCCGCCGCCGTGGTCGGCGACCGCAAGGTCAAGGACGGCATCCGCGCCATGGTCGTGCCGGGCTCCGGCCTGGTCAAGGAACAGGCGGAGACCGAGGGCCTGGACAAGGTCTTCAAGGCTGCCGGCTTCGAATGGCGCGAGCCGGGCTGCTCCATGTGCCTGGCAATGAATGCCGACAAGCTGAAGCCGGGCGAGCGCTGCGCCTCGACCTCGAACCGCAACTTCGAGGGCCGCCAGGGCTTCAAGGGCCGCACCCATCTGGTGTCGCCGGCCATGGCCGCGGCCGCCGCCATCGCCGGCCGTTTCGTCGACATCCGCGAGTGGCCGAAGGCCTGATTCGCCCAGTTCTCGCCGCACTGCACGGGCGCCCTTGCGGCGCCCGTTTCCGTTTGCCGGCACAAGGCCTCGCGCGGATCTGCCGACAGCCCCGATTTTCCCTTTGCCGCCAGTGACCTGCCGGAGCCCGCCGGGCCCTCGCGGCATGCTGCCGCGCCGCTCGCTCCTGTTCGTTTTGCGGGCTTCACAAGAGTGTCACCTCGGCTCTACTATATCTCCAGCAGAGGAAGGCTGATCCCGGTATCGGATCACCGATGCCGGTCCCTTCGTTCGGGCATGAGGAGCCGAAGGTGACGATAGCCGTTTCGCCGGGCGCCCATCCGGCGTTGGTGCTGAATGCGGATTACCGGCCGCTGAGCTATTATCCGCTGTCCCTGTGGTCCTGGCAGGACGCCGTCAAGGCCGTCTTCCTGGACCGGGTCAACATCGTGTCCGAATACGACACCCTGGTCCGAAGTCCGAGCTTCGAGTTCCGCCTGCCCAGCGTTGTTTCCCTCAAGACCTTCGTCAAGCCCTCCCGCCACCCGGCCTTCACGCGCTTCAACGTCTTCCTCCGCGACAAGTTCCAGTGTCAGTACTGCGGCTCGAAGGAAGACCTGACCTTTGATCACCTGATTCCCCGCTCCCGGGGCGGCCAGACCACCTGGCAGAACGTGATCACCGCCTGCTCCCCGTGCAACCTGCGCAAGGCCAACAAGTCGTGCGAGCAGCTCGACATGTGGCCGATGCACATGCCGTTCCAGCCCACCATCCAGGACCTGCACAACAACGGCCGCGCCTTCCCGCCCAACTACCTGCACGACAGCTGGCTCGACTTTCTCTACTGGGACACCGAACTGGAACCGTGACGGCAAAGCCCCCGGGTTTCTGCGACCGGCTTAAGGCTGCATAAACCACGCCGTCAGAACCCTTCCGTATTTGGCTCGAATTTTAGGGATTTCGAAGACTGTTCCGCCATGATCGCGGCCGATCAGTCACTCGGAGTCCTCGCATGCTGCCTCTCGTCCTCCGCCGCCTCCCTGCGCGGCTCGCCGCCTTCGGCCGGGACGCGCGCGCCTCGATCCTGCCGATGGTGGGCGTTCTCGTTGCCCTGATGGTGGTGATCGGCGGCGCCGGCCTCGACTACGGGCGCGCCATCATGCTGCGCGCGTCGATTTCCCATGCCCTCGACGCAGCCGTGCTCGCGGTCGCGCGCCAGCTGTCCGTCAGCATTATGACCGACAGCGAACTCGACAAGGCGATCAAGGACGCCTTCGCCGCCAACATGGCGAGCGCCGGCCTGAGCGGCGCCACGCTGGGCGATCTCACCTATGTCCTCGACCCCGACGCCGGCACCATCTCGGCGACCGCCACCGCGCTGGTGCCGACCTATTTCATCCATGTCGGCGGCCTCGGCCCCGAGAATGTCGCCATCGCCGCCTCCGCCGACGCCACCTACTCGCGCTTTGACGTCGAACTGGCGATGGTCGTCGACGTGACCGGATCGATGAGGAACAGCATGGCCTCCCTGCGCACGGCGGCGCAGTCCGTGGTCGACATCCTGATACCGGACGGCACCAAGAAGAGCGCCAGCAAGGTCCGCATCGCGCTCGTTCCCTACAGCCAGGGCGTCAACCTCGGCGAATACGCCCCCAAGGTCAGCAACGGCGACGCCGGCACGCAGAACTGCGTCACCGAACGCATGGGCAACGAGAAATACACCGACGCGACCTACAACTATAACGGCACGAGTTCGGAATTCTTCGGCGGTGGCTCCAACAGCTGCGCCTCGACGCCGCAGATGGAACCGCTGACCTCCAAGCGCAACACGCTGACCTCGGCGATCAGCAAGCTGAAGGACAACGGCCGTACGGCCGGCCAGACCGGCATCGCCTGGGGCTGGTACGCCCTGTCGCCCAAATGGTCCAACCTGTGGCCGAACGACAGCGTGCCCGGTTCCTATACGGACAGTGACATCCTCAAGTTCGCCCTCATCATGACCGACGGCGATTTCAACGAGTATTACGACAAGGCGACGGCGCAATCGAACTGCAAGTGGCAATTCAACTGGTCCACCTTCAAGTGGGAGCAGGTGTGCGACAGCTCCTACGTCTGGACCGCCTACAGCGAGGCCGCGGGCTACAGCAACGTCTCATCGACCCGCGCCAAGACCCTGTGCGCCGCGATCAAGCAGACCGGCATCCAGGTCTATTCGATCTACTTCGGCAGCAACGCCAATTCGGCCGGCGCCAAGGTCATGAAGGACTGCGCCAGCAGCACCAAGGAAACCTTCTTCATGGCGACCAGCGACAGCGAGCTGATCGCCGCCTTCGCCAAGATCGCCAACAAGATCCAGAACATCTACCTGTCGAAGTAGACTCCCCCGCAAACGAAGAAGGCCCGCCAGGTGGCGGGCCTGCTGACCGCTGACACCCCTCCACGCACGTCATCCCGCACGCAGCGAAGCGCAGATGCGGGATCGGTGAGCCGGGGACCTCCCGGTCTCCTTCAGTGACATCATCGCCACCGTGGTTCTCCGGTTGTGGCTCGCAGCTCATGCTTGGCCGCAATGACAGCGGAGAGGCTGCAAGTCTGCCGACAAGCTGGAGGCCCGCCGGGTGGCGGGCCTATGCTCTTGTGTCCAACCAGATGGCTGCGGTTCGTCAGCCGCGGTTCTGGCGATTGGTGATCAGGTCGTCGACCACCGTCGGATCGGCCAGCGTGGACGTGTCACCAAGGTTCTCGAAGCTGTCCTCGGCGATCTTGCGCAGGATGCGGCGCATGATCTTGCCCGAGCGGGTCTTCGGCAGGCCGGGAGCGAACTGGATCAGATCCGGCGACGCGATCGGGCCGATTTCCTTGCGCACATGGGCGACCAGCTCCTTCTTCAGCGCGTCGGTCGGCTCCTCGCCTTCCATCAGCGTGACATAAGCATAGATGCCTTGCCCCTTGATGTCGTGCGGATAGCCGACCACGGCCGCTTCCGACACCTTCGGATGGGCGACCAGCGCCGATTCCACCTCGGCCGTGCCCATGCGGTGGCCGGAGACGTTGATGACGTCGTCGACGCGGCCGGTGATCCAGTAGTAGCCGTCGGCGTCGCGCCGGCAGCCGTCGCCAGTGAAATACATGCCCTTGTAGGTGGCGAAATAGGTCTGCACGAAGCGCTCGTGGTCGCCGTAGACCGTGCGCATCTGCCCGGGCCAGCTGTCAGTGATGACCAGGTTACCCTCGGTCGCGCCTTCGAGGAAGTTGCCCTCCGCGTCGACCACGGCCGGTTGCACGCCGAAGAACGGCCGTGTCGCGGAGCCCGGCTTGAGCGCCGTCGCGCCCGGCAGCGGCGTGATCAGGATGCCGCCGGTCTCGGTCTGCCACCAGGTGTCGACGATCGGGCAGCGCTCCTCGCCGACCACCTTGTGGTACCACATCCAGGCTTCCGGATTGATCGGCTCGCCGACCGAGCCGAGCAGGCGCAGGCTCTTGCGCGAGGTGCGCGTGACGTGCTCGTCGCCCGCCCCCATCAGCGAACGGATTGCCGTCGGTGCGGTGTAGAAGATGGTGACCTTGTGCTTGTCGACCACGTCCCAGAACCGGCCGGCGCTCGGATAGGTCGGCACGCCCTCGAACATCAGCGTGGTGGCACCGTTGGCGAGCGGACCGTAGACGATGTAGCTGTGGCCGGTGACCCAGCCGACGTCGGCCGTGCACCAGTAGATGTCGCCGTCATGGTAGTCGAACACGTACTGGTGCGTCATCGAGGCATAGACCAGATAGCCGCCGGTCGTGTGCAGCACGCCCTTCGGGCTTCCCGTCGAGCCGGACGTGTAGAGGATGAACAGTGGATCCTCGGCGTTCATCTCCACCGGCGCGCAATGGTCGGACACCCGGTCGGCCTCCTCGTGGTACCAGACGTCGCGGCCCTCGACCATGGTGACGGCGCCGCCGGTGCGCCTGACCACGATCATGCAGTCGACCGGCGCCTTTTCGGCGGCCCGGTCGGCGTTCGCCTTCAGCGGCACCGAGCGCCCGCCGCGAAGGCCCTCGTCGGCGGTAATGATCACCTTCGATTCGCAGTCCTGGATGCGCTGCGCCAGGCTGTCCGGCGAGAAGCCGCCGAACACGATCGAATGGATCGCGCCGATGCGCGCGCAGGCGAGCATGGCATAGGCGGCTTCCGGGATCATCGGCAGGTAGATGGTCACCCGGTCGCCCTTCTTGACGCCCTTGAAATGCAGCAGGTTAGCGAACTTGCAGACCTCGTGGTGCAGCTCGCGGTAGGTGATCACCTTGTGCTCGGACGGGTCGTCGCCCTCCCAGATGATCGCCGGCTGGTCGCCGCGCTTCTCGAGGTGCCGGTCGATGCAGTTGGTCGAGACGTTCAGCGTGCCGTCCTCGAACCATTTGATCGAGACGTTGTGGTAGTCGTAGGATGTGTGCTTGACCTTGGTGTAGGGCTTGATCCAGTCGACCCGCTTGCCGTGCTCACGCCAGAACCCGTCCGGATCCTCGACGGATCGCCGGTACATCTCCTGGTATTTGGCGTCATCCACATAGGCGCGCGCGGCCACTTCGGCCGGCACCGGGAACACGTTGTCCGACATCCCATTCCTCCCACACATCCGGGTCGCGTGCCGTCGCCCCTTCGGCGAGGTCACCCGTTTCGCGGGCATTATGCGGATCCAATTTCGCAGCGTCCATAAGGGATCGCTCGAACTTTCGTAGGCGTAAACCTTTGTCGAAGCCGGACAATGCGACACCGGCGACAGGTCGTCGGGATCGACCGCGGCGATTGGGTTCGGCGCCGGTTTGCCCTATTCTCGCGCCGCACAAACAAGGACACCGACCCGGACATGACCGCCGACCGTTTTGACATCCGCCCCAGCAGGCCAGCCGACCGCGCGGCGATCGAGACCCTCTATCCGCAGGCGTTCCCCGACGAGGACCTGTTGCCCGTCGTGCGTGACCTGCTGGACCATGGGGAAGGCGTTCTGTCGCTGGTCGCGGCGGCGGCCTCCGCGGAGCCTGCCCCCGACCTGGTCGGTCATGTTGCCTTCACGCCCTGCAGTCTCGCGGGAACGGCCGAACGGCTGTCGATGCTCGCCCCGCTCGCCGTAGCGCCCGCCTGGCAGAGGCAGGGCCTCGGCCGCGCCCTGGTCCGCGAAGGGGTGAGGCGACTTGCCGAAGCCGGCGTCACCCGGGTCTTCGTGCTCGGCGATCCGGCCTACTACGGCCGCTTCGGCTTCGAGCCGGAGCGCGGTGTCCAGCCGCCCTATCCGCTGCCCGAGGAATGGCACGACGCTTGGCAGTCGCTCGGCCTCGGCGACACCGGGCGGCCGGGATCGCCTCTGCGCGGCACCCTGGCCGTGCCCGAACCCTGGCGACAGCCGGCCCTGTGGGCACCGTGACCGCGTCTGTCGCCTAGCCTGTCGCTTTGCCGGTCGTCAGCCTGGTCAGCTGACCACGTCGATGGTGTCGATCAGGGCAATACGGGTCCCGTCCTGGAAGATTTCCACCGACGTGGGACGGGTGCTTTCCGGGGTGAGGACCCGGTCGAACCGTGCCTGCACGCAGGTCATCACCTGCAGCCACATGCCCGGCTGCTGGACGAGATGAAGGTCAAGCAGCAGCACGGCCGGGTTGCTGCCCTGTGGCTCTCGCATGGTCAGATGCGCTGAAATTCCAGGATTTCCGACGATGACGTCGCCCACGACATGTAGTTCGTCCGGCGGCGGCGGCATGGTGTTCAGCCACGCTTGCCAGTTTCGGCATTGGTTTGACATTTCGAGTTCTCCCTGGACTGATACGATATTTTTACGATGTAAAAATTACGCTACGGCAGGAAGAATATCAATCGAGATACAGCTTATGCGCGCATCAAGAGGCTTACGGCCGGTTCGCGCCGGTGGCGATGCCGAACCGTTCAGCCATAGTCGCGGCTGCCGAAGATCGCCGAACCGACCCTGACGTGGGTCGCGCCGAAGCCGACGGCGATCGGAAAGTCCGACGACATGCCCATCGACAACTGCGCGAGGCCGTTGCGCGCCGCGATCTTCTGCAGCAGGGCGAAATGCGGCCCAGGCGCCTCCTCGACCGGCGGGATGCACATCAGCCCGGCCACGTCGAGCCCGACCTCGTCGCGGCAGAAGGCGACGAAGGCATCGGTCTGCGCCGGCGCGATGCCGGCCTTCTGCGCCTCCTCGCCGGTGTTGACCTGGACGAAGCACGGCAGATGTCGGCCCTGGCGATCCATCTCCGACTTCAGCGCCCGCGCGATCTTTTCCCGGTCGACCGTGTGGATGACATCGAAGATGGCGACCGCCTCCTTCGCCTTGTTCGACTGCAGCGGTCCGATCAGGTGCAATTCGATGCCGGGAAAATCGGCGCGCAGCCCGGGCCACTTGGCCATCGCCTCCTGCACGCGGTTCTCGCCGAACACCCGCTGGCCGGCCGCGAGCACGGGCCGGATCTCCTCGCCGGAAAAGGTCTTGGACACGGCGATCACCGTCACCGACCCGGCCGCTCGGCCGTATTCGGCCTCCGCGGCTCGGATCTCGGCCGTCACGCAGGTCAGTCTGTCGGTTGCCGTTTCTGCCATCGCCGTCTCCCGTCTTCGCCGCGCGCCGCCGGCGCCGTCCACGACGTCTGATAGGACCGGCTGGGGCCGGATGGCAAGAGCGCGCCGGCGCAGGGCCGAAATGCCGCGCTTTTCCCCGCCATTCATGTTGACCCTGAAGGGAAATTCTGGTGACAGTCCGCCAGGCATTTGTTTGGAAGGCGCCCCGCGGGGCGCACGATGGAACGGCGAGTTTGATGGCAACGGAACGCTACAACGCACGCGAAGTGGAAGCGCGCTGGCAGAAGGTCTGGGAAGACGGCGACGTGTTCAGGACGTCCAACGACGACCCGCGCGACAAGTACTATGTCCTCGAGATGTTTCCCTATCCGTCCGGCCGCATCCACATGGGCCACGTGCGCAACTACGCCATGGGCGACGTGGTCGCCCGCTATAAGCGCGCCAGGGGCTTCAACGTGCTGCACCCGATGGGTTGGGACGCCTTCGGCATGCCGGCCGAGAACGCGGCCATGCAGAACAAGGTCCATCCCAAGGACTGGACCTACGAGAACATCGCCGCCATGCGCGGCCAGCTCAAGATCATGGGCCTGTCGCTCGACTGGAGCCGAGAGTTCGCCACCTGCGACGTCGACTACTACACCCAGCAACAACGCCTGTTCCTGCGATTTCTCGAGGCTGGCCTGGTCTACCGCAAGAAGTCCAAGGTCAACTGGGACCCGGTCGACATGACCGTGCTCGCCAACGAGCAGGTCATCGACGGCCGCGGTTGGCGCTCCGGTGCCCTGGTCGAGCAGCGCGAGCTGACCCAGTGGTTCTTCAGGATCTCCGACTATTCGGAGGACCTGCTGGACGCGCTCGACACGCTCGACCGCTGGCCGGACAAGGTCCGGCTGATGCAGAAGAACTGGATCGGCCGCTCGGAAGGCCTGCGCGTGCGCTTCGAGTTCGCCACGCCGGCGCCGACCGGCGACACGGTGCTGGAGATCTTCACCACCCGTCCGGATACGCTGTTCGGCGCCTCCTTCATGGGCCTGTCGCCGGACCATCCGGTGTCACTGAAGCTCGCCGAGAGCGATCCGCGTATACGCGACTTCATCGAGGACTGCCGGCGCATCGGCACCTCGGCCGAGGCCATCGAGACCGCCGAGAAGAAGGGCCTAGACACCGGCCTGCGCGTACGCCATCCGCTCGATACCGACATCGAGCTGCCGGTGTACATCGCCAACTTCATCCTGATGGACTACGGCACCGGCGCCATCTTCGCCTGCCCCGCCCACGACCAGCGCGACCTCGACTTCGCCCGCAAGTACGGGCTGCCGGTCAAGCCCGTGGTGCTGCCGAAGGACGCCGACCCGGCCAGCTTCGAGATCGGCGACGAGGCCTATACCGACGACGGCACCATCTTCAACTCCGCCTTCATGGACGGCATGTCGATCGCCGACGCAAAGGAAGCGGTGGCGAAGAAGCTTGAGACCGTTACCGTCGACGGCGCGCCGCAGGCGACCCGCCAGGTCAACTACCGCCTGCGCGACTGGGGCATCTCGCGCCAGCGCTACTGGGGCTGCCCGATCCCGGTCATCCACTGCGACGCTTGCGGCGTGGTCCCGGAAAAGGACGAGAACCTGCCGGTACAGCTGCCGGACGACATCAATTTCGACAAGCCGGGTAATCCGCTCGATCGCCATCCGACCTGGCGCGACTGCTCCTGCCCGAAATGCGGTGGCGCGGCGAAGCGCGAAACCGACACGATGGACACCTTCGTCGACAGTTCCTGGTATTTCGCCCGCTTCACCGCGCCGGACTGCGACAGGCCGACCGATCCGGCGGCCGCCAACGCCTGGCTGCCGGTCGACCAGTACATCGGCGGCATTGAGCACGCGATCCTGCACCTGCTCTATTCGCGCTTCTTCACCCGCGCCATGCAGAAGGTCGGCGCGCTTGACCTCAAGGAGCCGTTCAAGGGCCTGTTTACGCAGGGAATGGTCACCCACGAGACCTACCGGAGCGCCGACGGCCAGTGGCTGAGCCCGGTCGAGGTGCGTTTCGAAGATGTCGACGGCACGCGCACGGCCGTGGAGATCGCCACCGGCAAGCCGGCCGCCATCGGCTCGATCGAGAAGATGTCCAAGTCGAAGAAGAACACCGTCGACCCGACCGACATCATCGAGACCTACGGCGCCGACACCGCGCGCTGGTTCATGCTGTCGGATTCGCCGCCCGAGCGCGACGTGATCTGGACCGAGGAAGGCGTTCAGGGCTCCTGGCGCTTCGTCCAGCGCGCCTGGCGCCTGGTCGCCGAGGTCGCCGAGAAGACCGACCCGCGCGCCGCTGCCGTGCCCGATATGGGCGCCGCCGCGCTCGAGTTGCGCCGCGCCACCCACAAGACCATCGCGGCGGTGTCCAGGGACATCGAAGGCCTCGGCTTCAACCGCGCCGTCGCCCGCATCTACGAGCTCGTCAACCAGATCGGCAAGGTCGTCCATGCCGGCCTCGACGACGCCGACGCCGCCTATGCCGCGCGCGAGGCCTGCGAATGCCTGGTCCTGCTGATCGCGCCGATGATGCCGCATCTGGCCGAGGAATGCTGGACCGCACTCGGCGGCGACGGCCTCGTCGCAAGGGCTGCCTGGCCGGTCGCCGACGAGACCCTGCTGGTCGAGGACACCATCGTCCTGCCGATCCAGGTCAACGGCAAGAAGAAGGGCGAGATCGCCGTCGCACGCGACGCTTCCAACGAGGCGGTCGAAGCGGCTACTCTGGCGCAGGACTTCGTCCAGAAGGCCCTGGAGGGGCGCCCGCCCCGCAAGATCATCGTGGTGCCGCAAAGGATCGTGAATGTCGTCGCCTGACACCCTTCGCCCCGCCCGGCGCGCCGTCCTCGTCCTGACGCTCGTCCTTGTCGGCGGGCTGGCGCTCGCTGGCTGCCAGGTGCGCCCGCTCTACGGATCGCTCGGGGCGCCTGACATGGTGCCGGTCCAGGACGAGCTGGCCGCGATCGAGATCGAGCCGATCGACACCGCCACCTCGGCCGGCGACGCCCGCCGCGCGCTGCTCAACGAACTGATCTTCGGCTTCGAACGCGGCGCCCCACGCGCCGACAGGAAATACCGTCTGAAGATCGTCATGGACGTGCGCGTCGCCGAAGTGGCCCTGGAGGAATTGGCCGACGTGCCCGCCGCCTACACCACGACCATGAACGCCTCGTTCGTGCTCAGCGACATGGCCGACGACCGCACGCTGATGACCGGCAAGTCCTTCGCCACCGCCTCCTACGACTTCTCCAGCCAGCGGTTCTCCAACCTGCGTGCCCGCCGCGACGCCGAGCAGCGCGTCGCCAAGGCGGTCGCCCAGGACATCCAGGCGCGCATCGCGGGCTATTTCGCCGGCCGCAAGTAGGGAGAGCCGCCTTGGTCGCGCTGAAGGCCACGGAGATCGAGCGCTTCGTCGCCAGGCCGCCGGCGGCCGCGGCGATCATCCTCGTCTACGGGCCCGACACCGGCCTCGTCTCCGAGCGCGCCCAGGCTCTGGTCGAGTCCGCCTCGGACGGCAGCGACGATCCCTTCAGCCTCGCCCGCCTCGACGCCGCCGACCTCGCGTCCGATCCGGACCGCCTCATCGACGAGGCGCTCACCGTGCCGCTGTTCGGCGGCCGGCGCGTCATCTGGGTCAGGGACGCCGGCGGTCGCAATCTGGTCCCCGCGGTCGCGCCGCTGCTCAAGCTGGCCGACTGTCCGGCCTTCGTCGTCATCGAGGCCGGCGACCTGAAGAAGGGCACCGGGCTGCGCAAGCTGTTCGAGGCCGACCGGCGCGCCGTCGCCCTGCCCTGCTATGCCGACACCGGCCGCGACATCGACTACCTGATCGACGAGGAGACACGGCTCGCCGGGCTGACCATCAGCCGCGAGGCGCGCGCTGCCCTGCACGGCCTGCTCGGCGCCGACCGCATGGCCAGCCGCGGCGAGCTGCGCAAGCTGTGCCTCTATGCCCACGGCCGGCAGCGCATCGACACCGACGACATCGCCGCGATCATCGGCGACGCCTCGGCCTTCGAGATGTCGGAACTGATCGACGCGGCCGCCGGCGGCGATCTCGCCGCCCTCGATCACGGCCTGGAGCGGCTGGAGGCGGAAGGCGGCAATGCCTCGGTCATCGCGGGTCAGGCGCTGGTCCATTTCCAGGGCCTGCACCGCATGCGCGCCGAATTCGACGCCGGCACGCCCGCCGCCCAGATCGTCGACGCCGCCCGCCCGCCGGTGTTCTTCAAGCGCAAGGCGGCGCTCGCGCGCCAGATCCAGCTGTGGTCCGCCGCCGACCTCGACAAGGCGATGGAGCGGCTCGCCGAGGCCATGCGCACCGCGCGCCTCAACGACCGCATCGGCATGCCGGTGCTGTCGGAAGCCCTGCTCACCCTCGCCCGCGTCGCCCGCGCACGCGGCTCGGCCCGGCGCTAGCCGCACGGCAGCCCTAGCGCGGCTCGACGCCGAGTCTGCGGCACAGATCGTCGAGCTGCTCCAGCGAGCCGTAGCGGATCTTCAGCTCGCCGGACTCCTTGCCAGCCTTGTGGCCGACCGCCACCTTGAGTCCGAGCGTGTCGGCCAGACGCTTTTCCAGCGCCCGCGTGTCGGCATCCTTCTCCAGCGCCGCGGCGGTCTTCTTCGGCGACGACAGCTTGGACAGGATCTCCGGATCCTGCGCCAGCTTTTCCGCCTCGCGCACCGACAGCCCCTTCTCGACGATCAGCTCGGCCAGCGCCGAGGGATCCTCCAGCGTGATCAAGGCGCGCGCGTGGCCGGCGGTGATCAGGCCCTCGGCCAGATAATCCTTGACCGCGTTGGGCAGTTTCAGCAGTCGCAGCGTGTTGGCGACGTGGCTGCGGCTCTTGCCGATCACCTTGGCCAGCTCGCCCTGGCTGTAGTTGAACTCGGCGGTCAGCTGCTCATAGCCGAGCGCCTCCTCGATCGGGTTGAGGTCGGCGCGCTGGACGTTCTCGATGATCGCCAGTTCAAGCGCTTCCTGATCGGTGATGTCGCGCACGATCACCGGCGCCTCGTGCAGGCCCGCCTTTTGCGCCGCCCGCCAGCGCCGCTCGCCGGCGATGATCTCGAACCGGCCCGCCTTGCCGGCCGCTGGCCGCACCAGGATCGGCTGGATGATACCTTTCTCGCGGATCGACTCGGTCAGGTCGCCGAGGTCCTTCTCGTTGAAGCTCTTGCGCGGATTGCGCGGGTTCGGCTCGAGGAATTCGATCGGCACCTTGCGGCTGTCGCGCGGCGGCGTGCGCTCGCCCGACGCCGGTTCCGCGCTGGTGCCGATGCCGGCGTCGCCGATCAGCGCCGCCAGTCCGCGTCCCAGCCTCTTGTTGCGTCCGCCGTCTTCCGCCATGTCCTGCTCTCCGCTTTCACGCTTTGTTCTTTTATCTTGTTATCAATAGGTTAGGGTAAAAATGAACGCCTTCGGACGTCGGCCCGACAACCGGTTCGGCTGCGAATCGATCGCCGCCGCGTCAGGCTGCGATCCTGCGCAACTCGCGCTCGCGCTGGATGATTTCCGAGGCCAGCCGCAGATAGGCCTGGCTGCCGGCGCACTTGAGGTCATAGAGCAGCGCCGGCTTACCGTAGGACGGCGCCTCGGAGATGCGCACGTTCCGCGGGATGATGGTTTCGTAGACCGCATCACCCATGGTCTCCCGCACGTCGGCGACCACCTGGCTGGAAAGGTTGTTGCGGCTGTCGTACATGGTCAGCACGATGCCGTGGATGGTCAGTTCCGGGTTGAGCGCGGTACGCACCTGTTCGACGGTCGACAGCAGCTGGCTGAGACCTTCCAGCGCGAAGAACTCGCACTGCAACGGCACCAGGATCGAATGCGACGCCGACAGGGCGTTGATGGTCAGCAGGTTGAGCGACGGCGGGCAGTCGACCAGCACGTAGGTGAAGCCGACCTCCTCCTGCAGCCGCGAATGGACAAAGCGTTCGATCGCCTTGCGCAATCGGAATGCCCGGTCGCTGCTGGCAGCGATCTCCAGCTCCAGGCCGAGCAGGTCCATGGTCGACGGCGCCACCCAGAGCCGAGGCACGGCCGTGCTCTTGATCGCCTCGTCCAGGCTGCAATCGCCGCACAGCACGTCATAGGTCGACAGCCCGCGGTCGCGCCGCTCGATGCCGAGGCCGGTCGAGGCGTTGCCCTGCGGATCGAGGTCGATCACCAGCACGCGCTCGCCGATCGCCGCAAGCGCGGTGCCGAGGTTGATGGCCGTGGTGGTCTTGCCGACACCGCCCTTCTGGTTGGCCAGGGCGAGCACACGCGGCGACTCGGGAAGCATGCTCATTCGGGGAACCCTTCCTCGGTGGACCGGACCGCAAGATTCGAGAGGATCAACATGCGGCTATCGGGATCGATGAGACTGACCTTTTCTACCAGATCGAAGCTCCAGGTGTGAGACGCTTCATCGATCTCGCGCCGAAATTCTCGGCCTTTGTGGAAAACGGCAACAGCCCCCTGAGCCAGGAAAGCCCGGCTGTAGCGACACAGGTCAACGAGCGGGGCAAGAGCGCGCGCCGACACCGCATCGACCGGTCCGTGCGACCAGCGTTCCGCAACCGATTCGATCCGCTGCGCCAGCACCGTCCCCGGCGCACCGGTCTCGCGCAGCGCCGTGCGCAGGAACGCCGCCTTGCGCTGGTTGCTTTCCACCAGATAGACATGCGCCCCCGGCTTGTCGGCGAGCAGGATCGCCGTGACGACGCCGGGAAAGCCGGCACCGCTGCCCAGGTCCACCCAGCGCCTCGCCTCGGGCAGGCACAGGTGCGGCTGCAGGCTGTCGGCGACGTGGCGGCGCCAGATCTCCGGAATAGTCGATGGCGCGATCAGGTTCTGCGCCGGCTGCCAGCGCAGCAGCAGATCGACATAGATCCTCAGCCGCTCCGCAGTTTCACGTGAAACAGACGCGACGCCGGCAAGCGCTTCGGGTCCGTCAACGGGGCCTCGCCCCCCGCCCCGCGGCCTGCCATGCTGGGTCACGTCTTGCCGGGTCATGCCGTTCCCCCACTCACGCCGCGCCGCGCCGGTCCTGCCGCTTCACGTGCGACAAAAGCAGCGTCAGCGCCGCCGGGGTCATGCCGTCCATGCGCGACGCCTGGCCCAGCGTCGCCGGCCGCACGGTCTCCAGCTTCTGACGGATCTCGTTGGACAGGCCGGCCAGCGCCGCGAAGTCGAAATCCTCGGGGATCGCCAGCGCCTCGTCGCGGCGCAGCGCGGCGATGTCCGCCGCCTGCCGGTCGAGATAGACCGAATAGAGCGCGTCGGTGGCGACCTGCTCCGCAATGCTGGCCTCGATGCCCGCCAGATCCGGCCACACGTCCTTCAGCCGTTCGAAACTCATGTCCGGATAGGACAGCAGGTCGAAGGCCGAACGGCGGATGCCATCCTGGTTGACCGGCAACCCCTGCCGGCGCGCCTGCGCCGGGGTCACCGTCAGCGCCTCCAGCAGCCGGCGCGTTTCCTCAAGCTTTTCGAGCTTCGTTTCGAAGGCGATGCGCCGCGTTGCCGACACGCAGCCAAGCGCAATGCCGAGCGGCGTCAGCCTCTGGTCAGCATTGTCGGCGCGCAGCGAAAGCCGGTATTCGGCGCGCGAGGTGAACATGCGGTACGGCTCGGTGATGCCACGCGTTACCAGGTCGTCGATCATTACGCCGATATAGCCCTGCGCCCGATCGACGGTGAAGCAGCCGCCGCCACCCGCGGCAAGCGCCGCATTCAGGCCCGCCAGCAACCCCTGCGCCCCAGCTTCCTCGTAGCCGGTGGTACCATTGATCTGCCCAGCCAGGAACAGACCCCTGCAGCGCCTGGCCTCGAGCGTTGCCTTCAGCTCGCGCGGATCGACATGATCGTACTCGATCGCATAGCCCGGCTGCAGCACAGTGACCTTTTCCAGCCCCGGGATGGTACGCAGGAAGGCGTGCTGGGCGTCTTCCGGCAGCGAGGTCGAGATACCGTTCGGATAGACGGTATGGTCGTCCAGTCCCTCCGGCTCCAGAAAGATCTGGTGCCCGTCCCGGTCGCCGAAGCGGACGATCTTGTCCTCGATCGACGGACAGTAGCGCGGCCCCCGCCCCTTGATCTCCCCCGAATACATGGCCGAGCGCGACAGGTTCTCCCGGATGATCCGATGCGTCGCCTCCGTCGTGCGGGTGATGTGGCACGGCACCTGCGGCGTGGTGATCGCCACCGTCAGGGTCGAAAACGGCACCGGGTCGTCGTCGCCCGGCTGTTCCTCCAGCCGCGCCCAGTCGATGCTCCGGCCGTCGAGCCGCGCCGGCGTGCCGGTCTTCAGCCGGCCGAGCGCGAAGCCGATCTCTTCCAGAGAGACGGACAAGCCCATGGCCGGCCCCTCACCGACCCGGCCAGCCGGGATCTTGCGGTCGCCGATGTGGATCAGCCCGCGCAGGAACGTGCCCGTGGTCAGCACCACCGCGCCGCAGGCGATGCGCCGGCCGTCGGTCAGCGTCACGCCAGCGACCCTTCCGTCGTGGATCTCCAGCCGCTCGGCCTCGCCCCCGACCACCGTCAGGTTGGCGGTCTCCGCGATCTCGGCCTGCATCGCCTCGCGATAGAGCCTGCGGTCGGCCTGGGCGCGCGGGCCTCGCACCGCCGGCCCCTTGCGTCGGTTCAGCAGTCGGAACTGGATGCCGGCCCGGTCCGCGACCCGGCCCATCAGCCCGTCCAGCGCATCGATCTCGCGCACCAGGTGACCCTTGCCCAGCCCACCGATCGCCGGATTGCAGGACATCACCCCGATCGTGTCGAACCGGTGCGTGATCAGCACCGTGCGCGCGCCCATACGCGCCGCCGCCGCCGCGGCCTCGCAGCCGGCATGCCCGCCGCCGATTACGGCGACGTCGATCCTGTCGATCCGATCCATTCTCGTCCGGTCCTGTCGATCTTCTCTGTCGCGGGCACCCTCCGCCCGCCGAGGCGCATCGGCCGAAAACCCGCCGCCCGATATCCCGCCGCCTTATAGGGAAAACCGTCCGCCGGGGTCAAAGCTATTTCACGTGAATCACCCCACCCCATCCCACATGATTCACGTGAAACACCCCCACTCCGGGCACCGCTGATTCACGTGAAACAATCCGCATCCGAATCGAGTCCGACCACACCTCTCCCCATCGCCCCCATGGTGACGAGACGCGCAGCGTCGTCTCGGACCATGCGGGGCAGGTTCCGGTCAAGGCACCCGCGCTTCAACACCCCCACTCACAGGGCACTCAGGGGAAGGTGAAAGAAAACCCGGACCTCTTCGCGCTGCTCGGCACGCCGGGCCAATCCTTCCGGCGCCGAATCGGATTCACGTGAAACACCTACTTTCCGATGCAGAACTCGCGGAAGATGACGTCGAGCAGATCCTCGACGTCGATGCGGCCGGTGATCCGGCCGAGCGCGTCGGCCGCCCGGCGCAGGTCCTCGGCTCTCAACTCCGCCGGCAGGCCCCGACTCGCCACCGCCGCCGCAAGCGCATCCCGACAGGCAGCCAGGTGAAAGCGGTGCCGCTGTCGCGTCGCCAGGGGCGCCTCCCCGAGTGAAAGCGTTTCAGTCGCGAAACAGGAAAGCCGGTCTAGAAGGCTCTTAATGCCCATCCCCGTTTGGGTCGAAACAGGAATTACAAGGCTCATTTCGGAAGAGTCTCGTTCCGGAGGAGTCACGAGATCGGTCTTGGTCCGCAACATCCATACGGGAACCCCTGCCGCGCGCACGGCCTCCGGGAGCCCCTCCAGCGGATCTTCGGGCAATGGTCCGCCCGGCTCTGCGGCCCACAGGATCAGGTCGGCGCCCCGGCCCCGCTCCGTCGCCCGCCGAATACCCTCCCGCTCGACACGGCCCGCCTCCGCGCGCAGGCCCGCCGTGTCGGCGAGCGTCACCGGATAGCCGTCGAGGTCGAGATGCACCTCGATCACGTCCCGCGTCGTGCCCGCCTCCTCGGTGACGATGGCGACATCCCGTCCGGCGAGCGCGTTGAGCAGGCTGGACTTGCCGGCGTTAGGCGCACCCATCAGGACCACCTGCAGGCCCTGACGCAACCGTTCGCCGCGCCCCGACTGCTCCAGATGGGCGTCGATGTCCCGAAGCAGCCCCGCCGCCGCGTCCCACACGCCATCCGCAACAGAACCCGGCACGTCCTCCTCGTCGGCGAAATCGAAATCCGCCTCGATCATCGCCCGCATCTGGACGAGGCGCCCCCGCCAGCCGTCGTAGAGCCGGCCAAGCCAACCCTCCATCTGCCGGAAGGCCTGGCGCCGCTGTGCCTCAGTCTCCGCCGCGATCAGGTCGGCGAGGCCCTCGACCTCTGTCAGGTCCATCCGGCCGTTGTCGAAGGCCCGCCGGGTGAACTCGCCCGCCTCCGCCGGTCGCGTGCCGGGAAAGGCTGCAAGGCACTCCAGCACCGCCGCCACCACCGCCCTGCCGCCGTGGCACTGGAACTCGGCGACGTCCTCGCCGGTGAAGCTGGACGGTCCCTTGAAGAACAGCACGACCGCCTGGTCGATCGCCTCGCCGGTATCCGGTCGCCGCAGCAGGCCAAGCGCGATCCGCCGGGGTGTAGGAGCCTTTCCGGACAGTTTCCGGACAATCTCAACAGTCAAAGGACCGGAGACCCGGATGACCGCGACGCCGGCCGGGACCGGGCCACTCGACAAAGCATAAATCGTGTCCGTCATCGTCCATCCGTCGTTGGCCTTCAGCCTTTATCCACCACGCCCACCTTGTGTGGCGCGTCCGATGGCCTACCCTATCCGCAAGCAGTGTAGAAGTCCCGATAGCCAGATCCGGAGCCCGTGTCGCCGTCATGAGCGCCAACCGTCTCGCCGATGCCACCAGTCCCTACCTTCTCCAGCACAAGGACAACCCGGTCCACTGGCATCCCTGGGGCGAGAAAGCCCTGGCCGAGGCCCGGAGCCTGGACAAGCCGATCCTGCTCTCGGTCGGCTATGCGGCCTGCCACTGGTGCCATGTGATGGCCCACGAGAGCTTCGAGGACCCGGCCACAGCCGAGGTGATGAACCGCCTGTTCGTCAACATCAAGGTCGACCGCGAGGAACGCCCGGACATCGACCAGATCTACATGAACGCCCTGCATGCCCTCGGAGAACAGGGCGGCTGGCCGCTGACCATGTTCCTCACCCCCGACGGAGAACCCTTCTGGGGCGGCACCTACTTCCCGAAGGAGGCCCGATGGGGACGGCCGGCCTTCGTCGACATCCTGGAGGCGGTCGCCGCCACCTACCGCTCGGAACGCAGCCGAATCGATCGCAACCGCACCGGACTGATGCAGGTCCTCAAGCAGCGCGCCCAGCCCGCCGCGCCGCTCGACAGCGCGATTCTGGTGCTTGCCGGCGACCGCTTGCTATCCCTGTTCGACCCCGAGCACGGCGGCATCCGCGGCGCGCCGAAGTTTCCGCAGGCCTCGATCCTGGACCTCGTCTGGCGCGCCGGACTGAGAACCGGCAATCCCGCGGCCCGCGAGACCTTTCTGCACACCCTGAGGCAGATTTCCAACGGCGGCATCTACGACCATCTGAAGGGCGGTATCGCGCGCTATTCCGTCGACGAGCGCTGGCTGGTGCCCCATTTCGAGAAGATGCTCTACGACAACGCCCAGTACCTGCAGCATCTGCTGACCGCCTGGCTCGCCACCGGCGAGGATCTGTTCCGCTGCCGAATCGACGAGACGGTCGGCTGGCTGCTCGACGAGATGCGCCTGCCGGAAGGCGGCTTCGCCTCCAGCCTCGACGCCGATTCGGAAGGCGAGGAAGGTCGGTTCTACGTCTGGACCGCCGCCGAAGTTGCCGAAGTGCTCGGTGCCGACGCCGCCTTCTTCGCCCGCTTCTACGACATATCCGCCGCCGGCAACTGGGAGGGCGTCACGATCCTGAACCGCCTGACGGGGACAGCCGCAAGCCCGGAAGAGGAAAACCGTCTTGCCGCCTTGCGGGCCAAGCTGCTTTCCCGCCGGGCGTCCCGTGTCCGTCCGGCACTCGACGACAAGGTGCTCGCCGACTGGAATGGCCTCCTCATCGCCGCCCTCGCCCGCGCCGGGCGTATTGTTTCACGTGAATCATGGATCGCGGCAGCCGAGCAGGCGTTTCGTTTCATTGCCGAATCGATGACCGGGGGCGGACGCCTCGGTCACGCCTGGCGCGCCGGGCGTCTGGTATTCCCGGGCTTCGCCTCCGACCACGCCGCAATGATGCAGGCCGCCATCGCCCTTGCCGAGGCGCGTCCCTGGGATGCCCAGCACTACCTCCGCATCGCTGAAGGCTTCGCCGACGCCCTTGTCCGCCATTACGCCGCGCCCGGCGGCGGCTTTTACATGACTGCGGATGATGCCACTGATCTCATCCTGCGCCCGCTGTCGAGCGCCGACGAGGCGGTCCCAAACGCCAATTCCGTCGCCGCCGATGCCTTCGCCCGGCTCTATCTGCTTACCGGAGACCGGCGCCACCGCGACGTTGCCGACGCAGTGTTTCATGCCTTTGCAGGCGACGTACCGAAGAACCTGTTCGCCACTGCTTCGCTTCTGTGCGCCTTCGACACCCGCATCAACGGCCGCCTTGCCGTCGTCGTCGCCCCGAACGGAAGCGATCCCTCCAACCTTGTCGACAGCCTCGACCGTGCCGTCGATCCGGCACTGACCCGTCTAGTCACCGAATCGACCGATGGCTTGCCGAAGGACCATCCGGCGCACGGGAAGCCAGCACTGGACGGCAGGCCAGCTGCCTATGTCTGCCGCGAGGGCGCCTGCTCGCTGCCCGCCGCCACGACCACGGAGCTTCAGCGTACGCTCGGCTTCGCCGTATAGCCATATCGCCGATGCGCCCAGGCGGCCGCTCCGGCGGCCCGCTGGACAGTTAAGGTTCTCTTAACGGTTGGCACGGATCCGAATCGATGGTCGGGACGCAAACGAAAAGGCGCGCCTCGGAAGCCTCCGGACGCGCCTTGTGAACGGATCGAACCCGAATCAGTTGCTACGCATTCATGCTGTCGAAGAAATCGTCGTTCGACTTGGTCTGGCGCAGCTTGTCGAGCAGGAACTCGATCGCGTCAACCGTACCCATCGGGTTGAGGATTCGGCGCAGCACGAAGGTCTTCTTGAGCTTGTCCGGCGCCACCAGCAGTTCTTCCTTACGCGTGCCGGAACGCTGGATGTCGATCGCCGGGAACACGCGCTTGTCGGAGATCTTGCGGTCGAGGATGATTTCCGAGTTGCCTGTGCCCTTGAACTCTTCGAAGATCACCTCGTCCATGCGGCTGCCGGTATCGATCAGTGCGGTCGCGATGATGGTCAAAGAGCCGCCCTCCTCGATGTTGCGCGCCGCGCCGAAGAAGCGTTTGGGCCGCTGCAGGGCATTGGCGTCGACGCCGCCCGTCAGAACCTTGCCCGACGAAGGCACCACAGTGTTGTAGGCGCGGCCGAGACGGGTGATCGAATCGAGCAGGATGACCACGTCACGACCGTGCTCGACCAGGCGCTTGGCCTTCTCGATGACCATCTCAGCGACCTGCACATGTCGGGCCGCCGGTTCGTCGAAGGTCGACGACACGACCTCGCCCTTGACCGTGCGTTGCATGTCGGTCACCTCTTCCGGGCGCTCGTCGATCAGCAGAACGATCAGATAGCATTCCGGATGGTTGGTCGTGATCGACTTGGCGATGTTTTGCAGGAACACCGTCTTGCCGGTACGCGGCGGCGCCGTGATCAGCGCGCGCTGGCCCTTGCCGAGCGGCGCAACGAGGTCGATGATCCGTGACGACAGGTCCTTGGAGGTCGGATCCTCGATCTCCATCTTGAACCGCTCATCCGGATAGAGCGGCGTCAGGTTATCGAAATGGACCTTGTGCCGGGTCTTTTCCGGATCCTCGAAATTGATCGTATTGACCTTGAGCAGCGCGAAATAGCGTTCGCCTTCCTTCGGGCTGCGGATCTGCCCTTCCACCGTATCGCCGGTGCGCAGCGAGAAGCGCCGGATCTGGGATGGCGACACATAGATGTCGTCCGGTCCCGGCAGATAGTTTGCGTCAGGTGAACGCAGGAAGCCGAAGCCGTCCTGGAGGACTTCGACGACGCCTTCGCCGATGATGTCGACGTCCTGCGCGGCCAGCCGCTTCAGGATCGCGAACATCAGCTCCTGCTTACGCATCGTGCTGGCGTTTTCCACCTCGAGCTCTTCGGCAAAAGCCAGCAGTTCGGTGGGCGTCTTTTCTTTCAGGTCTTTGAGTTTCATTTCCCGCATCAACTGGGATCGTTCTCTGTTGGGGGTGGGGTAAGCGGAAGGGCGCTTCTGGAACCGTGAAACGCAGGAGGTAACAGAAGTCAGACTGGAAGCGGAGGAGATGCCGGCCGCAGAGAAACCGCTTGCTTCGGCAGCGGGCCTGGATCGGGAGGATGGTCCCCCCGCGCACCTTACGTGAAGTTGGCAGGGACAATAACCGCTTCGCGAAGCCGCTGCAAGAACATTGTCACCTGTCCGGATACCTCGGACAGCTCGCCTCGAGTATCAGAACGGCTTGCCGATCACCAAGATGACGATACCGATCATCAGCACGGTCGGTACCTCGTTGAGCATCCGGTAGAAGCGGGCCGGTCGCGTGTTGGCGTCGCGCGCGAAGGTTTTCACGCAGCGGGCGAGATAGCCGTGCGCGGCCGACAACAGCAGTGCCAGCGTCAGCTTGGCGTGGAACCAGCCATGACTGAACGCGCCGATCTCATAAGCTGCCCACAGGCCGAAGATCCAGGCTGCGATCATCGACGGATTGATGATCGCCTTCAGCAGGCGCCGCTCCATCACCTTGAAGGTCTCGGACTGCTTCGACCCCGGTTCGGCGTCGACGTGATAGACGAACAGCCGCGGCAGGTAGAGCATGCCCGCCATCCAGGCAATGATCGAAATGACGTGGATCGACTTGATCCAAGAATAGAGATCCATGTCCGTTTCTCCTCAGCCGCGCCGCACCCGCTCGACCATGCGCGCGACGTTGTCCGGATCGGTTTCGGGCGTCACGCCGTGCCCGAGGTTGAAGATCAACGGACCCTCGCCCAGAGCGGACAGCACACGGTCGATGCCGTCGTCCAGTGCCTTCCCGCCTGCCACGAGCCGCATCGGATCGAGGTTGCCCTGCACCGGCACGCGCCTCTGCACCGTCCTTGCCAACGTGTCCGGCACGGTCCAGTCAAGTCCGACCGCATCGATCCCCGTGCCATCGATGTAGCTTTCGAGTCGGGCCGCCGAAGCTTTCGGGAAACCGATGACCTTGGCTTCTGGCCGCTGCGCCTTGACGCCGGCGACGATCGCCCGTGTCGGCTCGATGCACCAGCGCCGGAAACCGTCTTCGTCGAGCACCCCCGCCCATGTATCGAAGATTTGCACGGCGTCTGCACCCGCCTCGAGCTGGCGAACCAGATACTGGATCGAAGCGGTCACCAGCTGATCGATGAACCGACCGAGCAACGCGGGATCCCGATAGGAGCCGATCCGCGCCGCCGTCTGATCCTGTGTGGTGTGGCCGGCGACCGAATAGCAGGCGACGGTCCAGGGCGCACCGCAGAAGCCGAGCAACGTCGTTTCCCCGGGCAGCTGCGCCCGCAATCGTCGAACCGTCTCGATGACCGGTTCCAGGTGCGCCTCGGCACGCCCCTGCTCCAATCCGTCGACCAGCTTTGCGGACAGCGGCTCCAGCACGGGACCGCGTCCTTCTTCAAAGCGAACGGGATATCCGATGGCATCTGGAACGACGAAGATGTCCGAAAACAGGATCGAGGCGTCGAAGCCGTACCGACGGATCGGCTGCAGGGTTACTTCCGTAGCCAGATCGGGATTGTAGCAGAAGTCGAGGAAGTTCGGAGCCTTCGCCCGCGCTTCCCGATATTCCGGCAGATAGCGTCCGGCCTGGCGCATCATCCAGATCGGGGGTGGCCAGAGGCGTTCTCCCGAGAGCACTCGCATGACTGCCCGGTCCCTGGATTCCATCGATTCTGTTCCTTTTCCCGTGCTCACCTAAAAAAGGGATTCTTGTTGATTTGGATTTGATTTTTATTCTGGTGAGTGGATTACCGGGATCATTCGTTGTCCACAATCGGTCCTTGCGATTTTCCGTCCGGGATGAATCGTCGCGCTGAGGGGACAGGACTCTGGGACGGATTTGGCGTGGAGTGAAAAAGTATTTATTATCAATGATTTGATGTGATATTAAGGATCGGTTAACAATTTGGGCGCAAGTGGATAACCTGTTGCTGCTTTGCTGCCTGGTGTGGATCCACAAGCCGCCGCTTCCGTTTCGGGGCCATTAGTTCGAACTTTACCATCTGTTAATGAAATCCGGCGAGCGGGCATAACCGGAAGGTCGAAATGGCCGGACTGCCAGGTTGTGCCAGCCTGTCAACAGCCCTGGGGATGACATCGTGGGTAAATCGAGACACTACTTTCATCTCCATCTGGTGTCCGATTCGACCGGAGAAACGCTGATGACCGTCGCCCGCGCGGCGACCGTTCAGTACGAGACGGTCCAGTCGATCGAGCACGTCTATCCGCTAGTGCGCACCCACAAGCAGCTTGACAGGGTCATCGGTCAGATCGAGGCGGCACCGGGCATCGTGCTCTACACGCTGGTCGACAAGGAAATCGCCGAGCGTCTCGAACGCATCTGCCGCGAGATCGGTATTCCCTTCGTCAATATCCTCGATCCGGTCTTCGCCGTGTTCCAGTCCTACCTGAACGTGCCACTGACCCGCCGCATCGGCGGCCAGCACGCACTCGACGCGGAATATTTCAAGCGCATCGATGCACTCAACTATACGATGATGCATGACGATGGGCAGATCTCCGAAGATCTGGAACACGCCGACATCGTCCTCGTCGGCATCAGCCGGACATCCAAGACGCCGACCTGCATCTATCTCGCTAACCGGGGCATCAAGTCGGCCAATGTGCCGATCGTTCCCGACATCCCTCTGCCGCCCCAGCTCCTTCGCCTGAAGAAGCCGCTGGTGGTCGGCCTGATCGCCTCGGCTGAACGGATCCAGCAGATCCGCCAGAACCGGGTTCTGTCCTTGAACGCCAGCGGCTACGGTGACACCTATGTCGACCGGAAGGAAATCGCCCGCGAGATTGCCGCGACCCGCCGGCTGTGCGTCGAGCAGGGCTGGCCGCTGATCGACGTTACCCGCCGTTCCATCGAGGAGACTGCGGCCGAAATCATGGAACTGTTCCGCGAACACAGGCTCGGCGGCACGGCCGTGACCGGTCGCTGACGAGAAAGAGGACTGGAATGGCCCTGATACTGGCGAGCGGCAGCCGCATCCGCGCTGAGCTTCTGGAAAACGCTGGCCTGACGGTGGCGGTCGATCCTGCCCGGATCGACGAACGCGCCGTCGAGGCCCCTCTGCTGGCGGCCGGCGTCGCGCCGGAGGATATCGCGCGCGTGCTGGCCGAGGCCAAGGCGCAGGAGGTCTCCGCCCGCCGGCCGGACGATCTGGTCATCGGGGCCGATCAGGTCCTCGGGCTCGGCGATGAGCGGTTCACCAAGCCTGCCGACATGGCAGCGGCCCGCCGCCAGCTGCTCACCCTGTCCGGGCGGACCCACGAGCTGCATTCGGCCGTGGCGGTTGCGCGCGGCGGCGAGACGGTCTGGAGTCATGTCTCCACCGCGCGCCTGACCATGCGCGACCTGTCGCCGGCCTATGTCGGCCGCTATCTGGCCGCCGCCGGCGATGCCGCCCTGTCGAGCGTCGGCTGCTACCAGCTCGAGGGCCTCGGCGTGCAGCTTTTCGAGACGGTCGACGGCGATTATTTCACCATCCTCGGCCTGCCGATGTTGCCGTTGCTGGCTTTCCTGCGCGACAGCGGAGAAATCGACGCATGATCCGCCGTCCTCGCGCCGCGATCACCGGCTGGCCGGTCGCCCATTCCCGCTCGCCTCTGGTCCATGGTCACTGGCTGAAGAAATACGGCCTTGCCGGCGATTACATCCGCCTGCCGGTCGCGCCGGAGGATGCGGAGCGGTTCTACCGCCATTTCGGCGAGTCGGGTCTCGTCGGCTGCAACGTCACGGTCCCGCACAAGGAGACGGCCGCCGCCGCCTGCGACGAACTCGACGAGGCCGCGCGCGCGATGGGCGCGGTCAATACGCTCTGGTTGGATGGCGACGGCCGCCTGTGCGGCGCCAATACGGACGGCATCGGCTTCCTCGGCAATCTCGACCAGAGGGCGCCGGGCTGGGATGCCCGCCCCGGGCCGGCGGTCGTGCTCGGCGCCGGCGGCGCGGCTCGCGCCGTCGTGTGGGCGCTGCGCGCACGCGGCTTCGCGCCTGTGAAGATTTTCAACCGGACTACCGAAAAGGCCAGCCAATTGGCCGATCATTTCGGTTTCGGCGTCGAGGCCTATCCTTGGGACAAGCTGTGCGAACATCTCGGACAGGCGGCACTGCTGGTCAACACGACGGCCGCCGGCATGACCGGCAAGCCGCCGCTCCAGATCGACCTCGACGGCCTGCCGAAGGACGCCCTGGTCACCGACATCATCTACACGCCGCTGGAAACCGACCTGCTCCGGCAGGCAGCTGCGCGCGGCAACCGCACCGTCGACGGCCTCGGCATGCTGCTGCATCAGGCAGCGCCGGGCTTCGAGCGCTGGTTTGGCGTGCGGCCGGAAGTCGACGACGAGCTGCGCCGGATCGTCCTTGCCGACCTCGGGGCGACCACGTGATCCGGCTCGGCCTTACCGGTTCGATCGCCATGGGCAAGTCGACGACGGCGAAGATGTTCGCCGCTGCCGGCGTGCCTGTCCACGACGCGGATGCCGCGGTCCATGCGCTCTACACAGGTCGCGCCGCGCCGCTGATCGAGGCGGCCTTCCCCGGCACCGTCGTCGACGGCCGGGTCGACCGCACGCGTCTCGGCGAAGCCGTCCTCGGCAAGCCCGACGAAATCCGCCGCCTCGAGGCCATCGTCCATCCGCTGGTGCGCGCGGAGGAACAGGCCTTCCTCGACCGGGCGCTTCAGGAGCGCCGGCGCGTCGTGGTGCTCGACATTCCGCTGCTGTTCGAGACCGGCGGCGAGCGCCGGGTCGCCGCCAGCGTCGTGGTTACCGCGGACCCGGGCGTGCAGAAGGCCCGAGCGCTCGCCCGGCCGGGCATGACCGAGGAGCGGCTGGCCGCGATCCTCGCGCGCCAGATGCCGGATGCGGACAAGCGCCGCCGCGCCCATTTCCTCATCGACACCGGCCTCGGGCTTGCCGCCGCCGAGCGCTCGGTCGCCGCCATCCTGCGCGCGGTCGCCGCCATGGCCTGACGGCCTCTTGCGCGGGGGATAAGCCGCCGCTGCCGGTTGCCCCGGCGCCGGGCACGGGCAAACTGGGCAGGCAACGCGCAAAGGGAGTGGTACCGAACATGCGGGAAATCGCCTTCGACACGGAAACCACCGGCCTCGATCCGCGCAACGGCGATCGGCTGGTCGAGATCGGCGGCGTCGAGCTGTTCAATCACGTGCCGACCGGCAACACCTATCACGTCTACATAAATCCCGAGAGGGACATGCCCGAGGCGGCGTTCAACGTCCACGGCCTGTCGGCCGAGTTCCTGGCCGACAAGCCGGTGTTCGCCGAGATCGTCGACGAGTTCCTCGCCTTCGTCGGCGACGCGCGCCTGGTCATCCACAACGCGGCCTTCGACATGGGCTTCATCAACATGGAGCTGTCGCGCGCCGGCCGCTTGCCGATCCCGCGCACCCAGGTGCTCGACACGCTGGAACTCGCCCGCCGCAAGCATCCGATGGGGCCGAATTCCCTCGATGCGCTGTGCGGTCGCTACGGCATCGACAATTCCCGCCGTACGCGTCACGGCGCTCTGCTTGACTCCGAGCTTCTGGCCGAGGTCTATCTCGAACTGATCGGCGGCCGGCAGACGGCGCTGGGCCTGGTGCTTCAGGAGGAAGTATCGGGCCGGTCGTACGGAGGCCAGAGCGAGGGATCCGGTCCCGCACAAGTGCGGTCTGCGCCGCCGCGGCCGGTTCCGCTCGCTTCCTGGCTTACTGAGGAGGAAAAGGCTGCTCACGCAACCTTCGTCGCCGGCATGGGCGAGACGGCGATCTGGTCGAAATATTCCGGCAACTGAAACGAGCGACCGTCTCGACCGGTTCCTCGGCCCGCCGCCGCTTACAGCATCGATGGCAGGACGCGGTCGGGCGGACGGTGGCCGTCCATGAAGGTCTTGATGTTAATGATGACCTTCTCGCCCATCTCAATGCGGCCCTCGATGGTCGCCGAGCCCATGTGCGGCAGCAGCAGCACCTGGCTCATCTGCGCAAGCTTCGGATTGACCGCCGGTTCGTGTTCGAACACGTCGAGCCCGGCTCCGGCCAGCTCTCCGGCCTCGAGCTGGCGGATCAGAGCGGTCTCGTCGATCACCTCGCCACGGGCGGTGTTGACCAGATAGGCGTCCTTCTTCATCAGCTTCAGCCGGCGCGCCGACAGCAGGTGGAAGGTTGCCGGCGTGTGCGGGCAGTGCAGTGATACCACGTCCATGCGCGCCAGCATCTGGTCGAGGCTGTCCCAATAGGTCGCCTCCAACGCATCCTCGATGTCGGTCGGCAGGCGCCGGCGGTTGTGGTAGTGGATCGACATGCCGAAGGCCTTGGCCCGGCGTGCCACGGCCTGGCCGATCCGGCCCATGCCGATGATGCCGAGCCGTTTGCCCCAGATCCTCCGGCCGAGCATCCAGGTCGGAGACCAGCCGCTCCACTCGCCGCCTTCCATCACCTTGATGCCTTCGGCGATCCGGCGCGGCACCGCCAGGATCATCGCCATGGTCATGTCGGCAGTATCCTCGGTCAGCACGCCCGGCGTGTTGGTGACGTTAATGCCGCGGTTGTTGGCGGTGATGACGTCGATGTTGTCGACACCGTTGCCGAAGTTGGCGATCAGCCTGAGGTTCGGGCTTGCCTGCGACAGCACGGCGGCGTCGATGCGGTCGGTCACCGTCGGCACCAGGACGTCGGCCGTCTTGACGGCCTCGACCAGTTCGGCCTGGCTGAAAGGGCGGTCGCTCTCGTTCAGGCGCGTTTCGAACAGCTCGCGCATCCGCGTCTCGACAACGTCCGGAAGCTTGCGCGTGACGACAACCACAGGCTTCTTTTTCGCCATGCCTCTTGCCTTCTGCGTAGCGTTGAGGGCCCCTTAACCCTAACGGTCCCATTATAGCAGCCGGCGGAGCGCGCGACTGCAGCTTGTCCCCGTTCTCCTTACCAGATGGTCTGGCAGAAACAAGGGGATGGGCGTACGAGCAGGACCAATGGCCGCGCTCTTGCGCCGAGCCTCTGGCCAGTCTGGAGCGACTTCGCTACAGCTTCTGGACAGCCACCATCCATCGACTCACAGCGTGAACCGACACGACCCATGGCGCGATCCCGATCGACTCCCCAGATGCTCCTTCGCTTCCTGACCGTGGCCCTCGCGGTCCTGACCCTTGCCCAGCCGGCGCTGGCGCAGGCGACGAGGACGGGCACGGCCAGCGGCTTGCCCGTGCCTCGCTTCGTGAGCCTGAAATCTGACCGCGTCAACGTGCGCATGGGTCCCTCGCGCGACCACGAGGTCGCCTGGACCTATGTCCAGGCCGGCCTGCCGGTGGAGATCGTGCAGGAATTCGAGAATTGGCGCCGCGTCCGTGACTGGGAGGGCAAGGAGGGCTGGTTGTTCCATTCCCTGTTGTCCGGACGAAGGACCGGGCTGGTGACGCCGTGGGAATCGGCCGATACCGCCACGCCGCTGCGCGCCAGCGCCCGCTCCGATGCGCCGATTGTCGCCTATCTGCAGTCGAAGGTGCTGGCGGAGGTAAGGCAATGCCGCGGCGGCTGGTGCCGTGTCGAGGGGGCCGGCTACCGGGGCTGGATCGACCAGACCCGGCTGTTTGGCGTCTACCCCGACGAGACCATCGACTGATCCCGCGGCCGGAGTAGCTGGAAATAAGGGCCGCCACATCGGCCCCGGCGGCGACGGTCAGTCGTCGTTGCCTTCCTGCTTCTTCAGTTCGTCGAGGCGCGGCATCGACATGATGTTGTAGCCGGAATCGACGAAATGGATCTCGCCGGTGACGCCGCCCGACAGGTCGGACAGCAGGTAGACGCCGGTTCCGCCGATCTCCTCCAGCGTCACGGTCCGCCGCAGCGGCGAGTGGCGCTTCTGGAAGTTGAACATCAGCCGCGCGTCCGAGACGCCGGAACCGGCGAGCGTGCGCACGGGGCCTGCGGAAATCGCGTTGATGCGGATATTCTGCGCCCCGTAGTCGACGGCCAGATAGCGCACCGACGATTCCAGCGCCGCCTTGGCGACGCCCATCACGTTGTAATTGGGCATCACCCGTGTCGAACCGCCGTAGGTCAGCGTCACGATCGAGCCGCCGTCGGGCATAAGCTCTGCGGCTCGCTTGACGATCTCCGTGAACGAGAAGCACGAGATCAGCATGGTGCGGGTGAAGTTATCGCGGGTCGTATCCGCATAGCGCCCGCGCAGCTCGGACTTGTCGGAGAAGGCGATCGCATGAACCAGGAAGTCGATGCTGCCCCATTCGCGTTTCAGGGCGTCGAACACGGCATCGACCGATGCGATGTCCTCGACGTCGCAGGGCAGCAGGATAGTCGAGCCGACCGAGTCGGCCAGCGGCTTGGTCCGCTTGCCGAAGGCCTCGCCCTGGTAGGTGAACGCCAGTTCGGCGCCCTGCTCGGCCAGCGCCTTGGCGATGCCCCATGCGATCGAGTGATCGTTCGCAACGCCCATGACAAGCCCGCGCTTGCCCTTCATCAGCCCGTCCATACGGAACTCCTGTCAGAGTGTCGGGGACCCCACGGCCAGCAAGGCCGCCGGCAATCCGCTATGCGTCGAATTTCTTGAACACGACCGTGGCGTTGGTGCCGCCGAAACCGAAGCCGTTGGACAGCACGCAGTTGAGCTCGACGTTGTCGACGCGCTCGCGCACGATCGGCACGTCGGCGAACTCGGGGTCCAGCGTCTCGATATGGGCCGAAGGGGCAATGAAGCGGTTCTGCATCATCAGGATCGAATAGATCGCCTCCTGCACGCCGGCCGCGCCGAGCGAGTGCCCGGTCAGCGCCTTGGTCGCCGAGATCGGCGGGATCTTGTCGCCGAACACGGCGCGGATCGCTTCGATCTCCTTGGCATCGCCGACCGGTGTCGACGTTGCGTGCGGGTTGATGTAGTCGACGGGGCAATCCACCGTCGACAGCGCGAGCTTCATGCAGCGCTGGGCGCCTTCGCCCGACGGCGCGACCATGTCGTAGCCGTCCGAGGTCGCGCCATAGCCGACGATCTCGGCGTAGATTCTGGCGCCGCGCGCCTTGGCGTGCTCCAGTTCCTCGAGGACCAGAACGCCCGCGCCGCCGGCGATGACGAAGCCGTCGCGGTTGGCGTCATAGGGTCGAGACGCGGTCGCCGGCGTGTCATTGTATTTTGACGACATGGCGCCCATGGCGTCGAACAGCACCGAAAGGGTCCAGTCCAATTCCTCGCCGCCGCCCGCGAAGACGATGTCCTGCTTGCCCCACTGGATCAGCTCGGCAGCGTTGCCGATGCAGATGTTGGTGGTCGCACAGGCCGCCGAAATCGAATAGTTGACGCCGTGGATCTTGAACGGCGTCGCCAGGGTTGCGGAATTGGTCGATGACATGGCCTTCGGCACCGCGGTTGGGCCGATGCGCTTCGGCCCCTTCTCGCGGGCGATGTCGGCCGCCTGCACGATCGCACGCGTCGACGGTCCGCCCGAGCCCATGATGATTCCGGTGCGCTCGTTGGTCACGTCGCCGTCTTCCAGGCCCGAGTCCTGGATCGCCTGCTGCATGGCGATGTAGTTCCAGGCTGCGCCGTCGCCCATGAAGCGCGTGGTCCGCCGGTCGAGCACCTCGCTCGGGTCGAGCTTCGGCGCGCCGTGAACCTGGCACCTGAAGCCGATGTCGGCATATTCCTGCGCTCGCACGATGCCGGAGCGGCCCTCGCGCAGGCTCGCCAGGACCTCCTGGGTCGTGTCTCCGATCGAAGACACAATTCCCATGCCGGTAACCACTACCCGCCTCATCGCGGTCTCCTGTCTGTCTGCACCGCTGCGGTGTGCACCCCCCCGCGCGGCCTTTCTGGATTGATCTCGAGATGCTGCAGGGGCATTGCGCACGGCGATCCGCGCGCGCCCTTCCGTCAGCCCTGTGCCAGCCCGACTTTGAGGTCGGTCGCCTTGTAGATGGGTTCGCCGTCGGCCTTCAGCCAGCCGTCGGCGATGCCGAGCACCAGGCGTCCGCGCATCACGCGCTTGAAGTCGACGCCGTATTCGACCAGCTTCACCTTCGGCGTGACCATGCCCTTGAACTTCACCTCGCCGGTCGACAGCGCCATGCCCCGGCCCGGCAGGCCGAGCCAGCCAAGGAAGAAGCCGGTCAGCTGCCACAGGGCGTCGAGGCCGAGACAGCCCGGCATCACCGGATTGCCCTGGAAGTGGCAGGGGAAGAACCACAGGTCCGGCTTGATGTCGAATTCGGCCCGCACGAAGCCCTTGTCAAACTCGCCGCCGGTCTCCGAGATCTCGGTGATCCGGTCGAACATCAGCATCGGCGGCAGCGGCAGCTGCGCGTTCCCCTGGCCAAACAGCTCGCCGCGTCCGCAGGCGAGCAGGTCTTCATAGTCGTAGCTTGAGCGCCGCTCGGTCATTCCGTTCCCGCATGGTCTGTTCCGAAAGGCGCTCCGTCGAATGGGTCGGAACCGCGCATTCGGAAAGTCTTTTCTCAAATGGTTCGGCGCCTTCCTAACACAGGCCCATCCGCTTCGGAAGATCGCTGTCCGCAAAGCGGCGGCCGGGCGGGCGGCGCGGCTGCGCGCGGCTTTGCCGCAGTCTGACAATCATTGTAGGATTTGTCGGAATCAGTCGCGAGATGGACTTTCGTCAGCAAAAAACTTGCATCCATGGCCCAAGAAATGGCAAACAGGGTAACTGGAACCGGCGCGTCCGCTCGGACAGGCGTGCCCGAAACGCATCGCGACAGAGAACCGCAGCCGACCATGAGCGAAGTCGATCACGTCGAGCACACCCATTCCTGCAACGTCACGGAAATGCTCCGCGACGCCGGATTGAGGCCGACCCGCCAGCGCGTCGCCCTCGCCGAGTTGCTGTATTCGAAGGGCAACCGGCACATCTCGGCTGAGCATCTGCACGAGGAGGCGGTGAAGGCGGAAGTTCCCGTGTCGCTCGCCACGGTCTACAACACGCTGCACCAGTTCACCGAGGCCGGCCTGCTGCGTGAGGTCGCCATCGACGGCACCAAGACCTATTTCGACACCAACGTCCACGATCACCATCACTTCTTCATCGAGGGCGAAAACCGGGTGATCGACATTCCGCACGACGGCGTCGGCCTCGGCCGCGTCCCGAAAGCGCCGGAAGGCATGGAGATCGTGCGCGTCGATGTGGTCGTCCGCGTCCGCCCGAAGAGCTGATTTAGAGCTGATTTTCTCGATCCTTACCCGGCCGGTTCCCTGATCGCTTCAGGGTTGCTGGTCTTTGCCGCTTCGATCAGGCGTGCTGTGCGCAGCGCGATGTCGGGCACCGCGTCGAGCGGTACCTTCTCGGTGCTCTTGCACAGGTCGTAGATGACGCAGCGCGCGCACTCCGGCTTGCGCGCCTTGCAGATGTAGCGCCCGTGCAGGATCAGCCAGTGGTGCGCATGCCGGCGGAAGACGTCCGGCACGATCTTCTCCAGCGCCAGTTCGACCTCCAGCGGAGTCCTGCCTGGCGCGATGCCGATCCGGTTGCCGAGCCGGAACAGGTGGGTGTCGACGGCGATGGTCGGATGGCCGAAGGCGATGTTGAGCACCACGTTGGCGGTCTTGCGGCCGACGCCCGGCAGCGTCTCCAGCGCCTCGCGGTTTTCGGGCACCCGACCGCCGTGGTCGCGGATCAGCTGCTGCGACAGCAGGATGACGTTCTTCGCCTTGGTCTTGTAGAGGCCGATGGTACGGATTTCCTCGCGCACCCGGTCCTCGCCGAGGGCGACCATCTTTTCCGGCGTGTCCGCGATCCGGAACAGGGTGCGCGTCGCCCGGTTGACGCCGACGTCCGTCGCCTGCGCCGACAGCACGACCGCGACCAGCAGGGTGAAGGCATTGACGTGGTCGAGTTCGCCCTTCGGTTCGGGGTTGTCGGCATGGAAGCGCTCGAACAGCGCATACGCCTCCTGGCGCGTGTAGCGGGGCCGCGACGGACGTCTTTTTGCCGGTCTCGCCCCGTCTTCGGCCATCTTTTTCGCGCCGGTTGCGGATCGGCGCGACTTCGTGATCTTCTTTTCGCTCATGTCTCCTCTATAAAGGCAGTCCATGAACCCCGACAATCCGAAACCCGGCGGACGGGCCGGGCAGCAGCCCCCTTCGGGCGACGAGCCCTTCTTCAGCGCTATCCTGACGCCGCACCGCTCGCTCGGGCCGAACGGCTTCCTGGTGCTCATGTTGTGCACCGGGGCCATCTGCTTCGCCGCCGGCACCCTGTTCCTGTCGATCGGCGCCTGGCCGGTGTTTGGCTTCTTCGGGCTCGACGTGCTTCTCGTCTGGGTCGCCTTCCGCATGAACTACGCCTCGGCCAATGCCTATGAGGAGGTCTGCGTCTCGGCGCACGAGATCGTCATCCGCAAGGTCGGCCCCGGCAAGCGGCGCCAGGAATTCCGTTTCAACCCGTTCTGGGTACGCCTGTCGGTCGCCCGGCTGGAGGACGAGGGCGTGACCAGGATCGCGCTGTCGATCCGCGACCAGAGCGTCGACATCGGCGCCTTCCTCAATCCGGACGATCGCACCAGCTTCGCCGGTGCGCTCGCCGCGGCCGTCGCCACGGCCAAGGCCGGCACCGTGCCGCGCTGACAGCCTGGGCGTCCGACCATCTCTGTTAATCTTGTCCTCCGAAAAATCGCCACTGGCGCCGTGACCGGCCTCTGGCCTCTGGCATGGTGCGTCCTGCATGGCTATTCAGCGCGTATTTGCTGGTGGCCTGTTGGGGTGATTGCACACATGAAGCTTTGGATGGGGATTGCGGCCGGCATGGGCCTGGCATTGACGCTCGGCGGCTGCGAGAGCGTTTCGAAGGACCAGTGTCTTGCCGGCGACTGGGTGTCTCTCGGCCGCGCCGACGGGGCAGTCGGTCGATCGTCGAACCGGATCGAGGACATCGTCAAGGATTGTGGCCGCCACGGCGTGACGCCCGATCCGCAGGCCTATCTCGCCGGCTGGAACGAGGGCGTCCAGATCTACTGCACGCCGGCGAACGGCTTCAACGTCGGCCGCCAGGGCTCGAGCCATTCCGGCATCTGCCCGCCGGCCCTCGCCGGGAGCTTCGAACAGAGCTATCGCCTCGGCTATCGGCTGTGGTCCGCGCGCAGCGCCGTCGAGCAGGTCGAAACCCGAATCCGCTCGCTGGAGTCGCGGATTGCCTCCGACGAGGCAAAGCTGCGCCAGGTCGACTGCGCCCGGGCCAAGCCCGAGGCCCAGCAGGACTGCCGCAACAAGGCGCAGGACCTGCGCAACGCCATCCAGGATTCCCGCTTCCAGCTGCAGGACGCCCGCTGGTCCCTGCTGCAGAAACAGGCCGAATACCAGGCGACGGAAGCCGCCGTGCATGCCGAGGCGTCGGTCCTGATACCCGGCTACGGCGGGCAATAGGCAGCACCGCCGGCGCCGCGGTCGGCCGGGTGAAGCCGGCCGTCGCTGCACGCGGGGCTTGCGTCCTGCCGCAGCGTCGGCGTTCAATCGGCGTCTCCCCGTGTTTCAGGAGGTGCCCATGCCGTCCTTCAAGCTGCCGCTGTCCGGCGACGTCACCCAGGCGATCAATCCCTGGACCGCCGTGTTCCGCTCCTTTGGCGGACAGTTCGGCTTCGTCAACATCAACCTCGGCCGCTCCAGCGCGCCGGAAGTGGAACAGGACATCCTCGCCGAGGTCGGCAGCTACGGCCGCCAGCTCGGCCGCATCGGTGACGCCATGGCCGTGCTGCTGGCGCATTTCCGCCCCGAGCGACCGCTGAGCGACGACGAGCGCCGGGCCATCGAGGCCTTGAAGGCGATGCTGGCGGAGATCGACGAGATCAAGGCCTATCACCGCGCGGCGGCCCAGGTCTCTGCCGCAGGAAAGGCCTAGAACAGCCGCGGGCGGGGTGTTGGCCAAACCCGCCACAAAAGGAGCGCAACGGCCGACAGGGATGCGGTCAACCCCAACCAGATCCCAGGCTGCGCCCGCCAGTTCGCTGCCGGCAGGCCAAAGACGCCGGCCAGCGACAGGACCAGCGCGGCTGCCGCTCCGGCCGTTGCCGCCGGCAGCACAATGAACAGACTGCCGGTGCCGAGCGTGCCGGGCGTGTCGTACCAGTGGCGGGTTGCCGCTTCCGCGATCAGGACGCATAGCAGAGGCACCGCGGCGAAGCCGAACAGGGCGGCAGCGAGCGGCGGGCGGGCGCCGAAGGGCCACAGCACGAGCAGCACCGTCACGGCGCCCAAGGCATAGGCCGTGCCGGTCAGCACGTGATGGAAGATCCATTCGGCATCCGCCAGGGACATCGCCCGCTCCTGTTTCCGATCCGCTTCGCACGATGGCAGCGTAGCCTGAGCCTGGCGCTGCCGTTGTCGGCGGCATCACGATCTGGCGTGCGGCAGGTCTCAGCTGCGCAATTTTTTCAGCGCATAGAGGGCGTTGAGCGCCGCGCGCGGCGTCATGTCGTCCGGGTCGAGCGCATCCAGCGCCTCGGCCAGCGGATCGGCTGCCCCCGTCGCCGGCGCGTCCGTGGGGTGTCGCGCCGGCTGCGGGGCGGCGGCGAACAGCGGCAGGTCGTCGATCAGCGTCTCTGCCGGTGCCCGTCGGTCCTTCTCCTCCAGTTGCGACAGCACAGCCCTGGCCCGTTCGACGACGACCGCCGGCAGGCCGGCGAGCTTGGCCACCTGGATGCCGTAGGAGCGGTCCGCCGCGCCCGGCACGATCTCGTGCAGGAAGACCACCTCGCCGTTCCATTCCTTCACCGACACCGTGGCGTTGGACAGCCGTTCGAGCCGCTGCGCCAGCGCGGTCAGCTCGTGATAGTGGGTGGCGAACAGGGCGCGCGACCGGTTGACCTCGTGCAGGTGTTCGATCGCCGCCCAGGCGATCGACAGGCCGTCGAAGGTCGCTGTGCCGCGACCGATCTCATCGAGGATGACGAGCGAGCGGTCGCCCGCCTGGTTGAGGATCGCCGCTGTCTCGACCATCTCGACCATGAAGGTCGAGCGCCCGCGGGCGAGGTCGTCGGCTGCGCCCACGCGCGAGAACAGCCGGTCGACGACGCCGATGTGGGCGTGCGCCGCCGGCACGTAGGATCCCGTCTGCGCCAGCACGGCGATCAGCGCGTTCTGGCGCAGGAATGTCGACTTGCCGGCCATGTTCGGGCCGGTGATCAGCCAGATCCGGCCGGTATCGGAACCGCCCTGCGGGCCGAGGTCGGCATCGTTGGCGACGAAGCTTTCGCCCCCGGCACGCCGCAGCGCCTGCTCCACCACCGGATGCCGGCCAGCCTCGATGCGGAAGGCGCGGCTGTCGTCGACATGCGGCCGCGTGTAGCCGTCGTCCTGGGCAAGCCGGGCGAGCGCGGCCGACACGTCGAGCACCGCCAACCCCCTGGCCGCCGCCTTGATCGCCTCGCCCGCCTCGACCACGGCGCGCGCCAGCGTCTCGAAGATCTCCAGTTCGATCGCCAGTGCCCGCTCGCCGGCGCTGGCGATCTTCGATTCCAGGTCCGCCAGGGCCGTGGTGGTGAAGCGCATCGCGCCGGCCATGGTCTGGCGGTGAATGAAGCGCGCCGGATCGGCGGTCAGCTTCTCGGCCTGCGCGCCGGGCGCCTCGATGAACCAGCCGAGCACATTGTTGTGCTTGATCTTCAGCGACCTCAGGCCGAGTTCCTCGGCGTAGTCGGCCTGCAGCCGGGCGATCACCCGGCGCGATTCGTCGCGCAGCAGGCGCAGTTCGTCGAGGTCGGCGTTGTAGCCGCCGGCGACGAAGCCGCCGTCGCGCTTCAGCAGCGGCGGCTCGGCGGCCAGCGCCTGCGCGAGCTCCGTCCCGAGCTCGTGCGGTGCGGCGGCGAGGCTTGCCCGCGCGGCGGCGATCTCCGCCGGGATGTCGCGTCCCGTCTCGGTCAGGTCGAGGATGCGCCGGGCGGCCTGCAGGCCTTGGGCCACCGCGAGCAGGTCGCGCGGCCCGCCGCGCTGCAGGGCGATGCGCGCCAGCGCGCGGGCAATGTCCGGCGCCGCCTTGAGCTCGCCGCGCAGACGTTCGCGCATCATCTCCTCGTCGAGGAAGAAGCCGACGGCATCGTGCCGGCGGGCGATCGCCTGCGGATCGGTCAGCGGCCCGGCCAGCCGACTGGCCAGCAGCCGGGCGCCGGCGCCGGTCACCGTGCGGTCGATCGCGGCGAGCAGGCTGCCCTGGCGCTCGCCCGACAGCGTGCGCGTCAGCTCCAGGTTGGCCCGCGTCGCCGGGTCGATCAGCATCGTCCCGCGCGCCGCTTCCCGGCTCGGCGGGTCGAGCGGCGGGCGTTCGCCGAGCTGGGTCTTCTCGATATAGGCGAGGATGCCGGCCGCGGCGGCAAGCTCTGCGCGCGAGAAGCTGCCGAAGCCGTCGAGGGTGGAGACGCCGAAATAGGAGGCCAGCCGGTCGGCGGCGGTCGAGCCGTCGAAAAAGGCGCGCGGCACCGGCGACAGCGCCGTGCTGAAGCTGTCGAACAGCTGCCGAATCGCGCTCTCCTGCAGCAGAGAATCCGGCAGGATCGTCTCGCGCGGGTCGATCTGGGCGAGGTCCGCGGCGAGCCGGCCGGCATCGGTCTCGGCGACGTGGAACGCGCCGGTCGACATGTCGATCCAGGCCAGGCCGAACACGCCGTCGCCGAGGCTCGATCCGCCGCGCAGCCGCGTCACGGCCGCCAGGAAATTGTTGCTGCCGGCCTGCAGCAGCCGCTCCTCGGTCAGCGTGCCGGGCGTTACTAGGCGGATGACATCGCGCCGCACCACCGACTTGGAGCCGCGCTTTCGCGCCTCGGCCGGGTCCTCGGTCTGCTCGCACACGGCGACCCTATGGCCGAGCGCGATCAGTTTCTGCAGGTAGTCGTCGGCGGCATGCACCGGCACGCCGCACATGGGGATGTCCTCCCCCAGGTGCTTGCCGCGCTTGGTCAGGGTGATGCCGAGCGCGCGCGAGGCAACCTCCGCGTCTTCGAAGAACAGTTCGTAGAAATCGCCCATGCGGTAGAACAGCAGGCTATCCGGATTGGCAGCCTTGATTTCGATGTACTGCGCCATCATCGGCGTCACGCGGGCATCGGGCGCAGCGGCATCTGGTCTCGGATCGGGCGACATGGGCGGACCCTAGCAAACTCGTTCCGCGCTTTCACAGACGCTTTGTTCCATGGTGCCTTGAGCCGGTAATTTTCAGGGGATAATGTCCATGTCCCTTCGCCGCCGCGCACGGCCCACAAATCGCCTCGAGGAAACGCACCGATCATGCCCGTCACCGACAAATCGACCAAGACCGGGGTCAGCTTCACCGAACAGGAAGCCCTGCAGTTCCACCAGGAGGGACGGCCCGGCAAACTGGAGATCACGCCGACCAAGCCGATGGCCACCCAGCGCGACCTGTCGCTGGCCTATTCGCCCGGCGTGGCCGTGCCGGTGCGCGCCATCGCGGAGGACCCGAGCCGCGCCTTCGACTACACCACGCGCGGCAACCTGGTGGCGGTGATCTCCAACGGCACGGCGATCCTCGGCCTCGGCAACCTCGGCGCTCTCGCCTCCAAACCGGTGATGGAGGGCAAGGCGGTGCTGTTCAAGCGTTTCGCCGACGTCGATTCCATCGACCTCGAGGTCGATACGGAGAATGTGGACGAATTCATCAACGCGGTGCGCTACCTCGGGCCGTCCTTCGGCGGCATCAACCTGGAGGACATCAAGGCGCCCGACTGCTTCATCATCGAGCAGCGCCTGCGCGAACTGATGGACATCCCGGTTTTCCACGACGACCAGCACGGTACCGCGATCATCGCCGCCGCCGGCCTGATCAACGCCCTGCACCTGACCGGCCGCGACATGAAGACGACCAGAATCGTCTGCAATGGCGCCGGCTCGGCCGGCATCGCCTGCATCGAGCTGGTCAAGGCGATGGGCATCCCGCATGACAACGTCATCCTGTGCGACACCAAGGGCGTCATCTACCAGGGCCGCGAGGAGGGCATGAACCAGTGGAAGTCGGCCCATGCGGTGAAGACCGACGCCCGCTCGCTCTATGACGCGCTCAAGGGCGCTGACGTCTTCTTCGGCGTTTCGGTCAAGGGCGCGCTGACCCCGGACATGGTCCGCGTCATGGCGCCCAATCCGATCATCTTCGCCATGGCCAACCCGGATCCGGAGATCACCCCGGAGGAGGTCGCCGCCATCCGCGACGACGCCATCATGGCCACCGGCCGTTCCGACTACCCCAACCAGGTCAACAACGTCCTCGGCTTCCCCTACATCTTCCGCGGCGCGCTCGACGTCCAGGCGACGACCATCAACGACGCCATGAAGGTCGCCTGTGCCCATGCGCTGGCCGATCTCGCCCGCGAGGAGGTGCCCGACGAGGTCGCTGCCGCCTATCGCGGCAACCGGCCGAAGTTCGGCCCCGAATACATCATCCCGGTGCCCTTCGATCCGCGCCTGATCTCCGCGATCCCGCCGGCGGTGGCCCAGGCGGCGATGGATTCGGGCGTCGCCCGCCGGCCGATCGTCGACATGGACCACTACCGCCAGCAGCTGTCCGCCCGCCGCGACCCGGTCGCCGGCACGCTGCAGCGCATCTTCAGCAGGGTGCGCCAGATGCCCAAGCGCGTCGTCTTCGCCGAGGGCGAGGAGGAGCCGGTCATCCGCGCCGCGGTCAGCTTCGCCAACCAGGGCCTCGGCGAGGCGATCCTGATCGGCCGCGAGGACGAGGTACGCGCCAGCGCCCAGGCCGCCGGCGTCGATCTCGACCGCCCCGGCATCCGCATCCAGAACGCCCGCCTGTCGACCCGCAACGCCGACTATGCCCAGTATCTCTACGGCCGGCTGCAGCGGAAGGGCTACCTGCTGCGCGACTGCCAGCGCATGGTCAACAACGACCGCAACTACTGGGGCGCCATCATGGTCGCCCGCGGCGACGCCGACGCCATGGTCACCGGCATCACCCGCAACTACTCCGTCGCCCTCGACACCATGCGCCAGTGCATCGACACCAAGCCCGGCCACCGGGTCATCGGTGTGTCGGTGGTGCTGGCGCGCGGGCGCACGGTGCTGATCGCCGATACCACCGTCCACGACATGCCCAATTCCGAGGAACTGGCCGACATCGCCGAGGAGGCCGCCCATGTCGCCCGCCGGCTCGGCTACGAGCCGCGCGTTGCCATGTTGGCCTATTCGACCTTCGGCCATCCCAAGGGCGAGCGCGCCGAGCGGGTGCAGGAGGCGGTCAAGATCCTCGACCGTCGCCGCGTCGACTTCGAATACGACGGCGAGATGGCCGCCGACGTCGCGCTCAACATGGACAAGATGGCCGCCTATCCGTTCTGCCGCCTGACCGGCCCGGCCAACGTGCTGATCATGCCGGCGTTCCACTCCGCCTCGATCTCGACCAAGATGCTGCAGGAACTCGGCGGCTCGACCGTCATCGGCCCGCTGCTGGTCGGCTTCGACAAGCCGGTGCAGATCGTGCCCATGGGCGCCAAGGACAGCGACATCGTCAACATGGCCGCGATCGCGGCTTACAACGTGACGTGACCGTCGGCCGCTGCGTTCGGTCCCCCTCGCGCTTCCCGGCAAGGGGGACGGGAGCTGAATAGGAAGCCCTTATGTCCCGCATCCTCGTCAAGATCTGCGGTCTCAGCACCGACGAGACCATGCAGGCGGCCGTCGACGCCGGCGCCGACATGGTCGGCCTGGTGTTCTTCCCCAAAAGCCCGCGCCACGTGTCGCTGACCGACGCCTGCCGGCTGGCCGACATCGCCCGCGGCCAGGCCGAGATCGTCGCCCTGACCGTCGACATGGACCTCGCCGGCCTGCAGCGCATCGCCGAGCTGGTAAGGCCGGACATGGTCCAGTTCCACGGCTCCGAACCCCCGGAGGCCTGCGCCGCCGCCAAGGTCATGCTGCGCACCCGCGTCATGAAGGCGATCGGCGTCAGCGAGCGGGCTGACCTGGCGAAGGCGTTGCCCTATCTTCAGGTCGCCGACCGCATCCTGTTCGACGCCAAGCCGCCGCAGGGCTCCGACGTACCGGGCGGTCACGGCGTGCCGTTCGACTGGACGATCCTCAAGGACCTTGACCTGCCGAGGCCCTTCATGCTTTCCGGTGGACTGGATGCGGGCAACGTCCGCGAGGCGATCGAGAAGAGCGGCGCGACGGCGGTCGACGTCTCCTCGGGAGTCGAGCGCGAGAAGGGCGTCAAGGACAGCGGGCTGATCCGCGCCTTCGTTGCCGCGGTCCGCGGTGCCGGGAAACGAGCCGAAGCGGTAAAGGAGCAATCGAGTTGACGACCATCGCGAACACCCTGCGGTCGGGTCCCGACGCACGCGGCCATTTCGGCATCTATGGCGGCCGCTACGTGGCCGAGACCCTGATGCCGCTGATCCTCGACCTCGAGCAGGCCTATGCCGACGCCAAGGCCGATCCGGCGTTCCGCGCCGAGCTGGACGACCTCAACACCCATTACACCGGCCGGCCCTCGCCGCTCTATTTCGCCGAGCGGCTGACGGAGCATCTTCGTGAGGTTTCTGAGGCCTCCGGCCTCGGGGGCGGCGCGAAGATCTACTTCAAGCGCGACGAACTCAACCACACCGGCAGCCACAAGATCAACAACTGCCTCGGCCAGATCCTCCTGGCCAAGCGCATGGGCAAGACGCGCATCATCGCCGAGACCGGCGCCGGACAGCACGGCGTCGCCACCGCCACCGTCTGCGCCCGCTTCGGCCTGCCCTGCGTGGTCTACATGGGCGCCACCGACGTCGAGCGGCAAAAGCCCAACGTGTTCCGCATGAAACTGCTCGGCGCCGAGATCGTGCCGGTCACCGCCGGCGCCGGCACGCTCAAGGATGCCATGAACGAGGCCCTGCGCGACTGGGTCACCAACGTCGACAGCACCTATTATCTCATCGGCACCGCCGCCGGCCCGCACCCCTATCCGGAACTGGTGCGCGACTTCCAGTCGGTCATCGGCCAGGAGGTGCGCGAGCAGATGCTGGCGGCCGAGGGCCGCCTGCCGGATGCGCTGGTCGCCGCCGTCGGCGGCGGCTCCAACGCCATCGGCCTGTTCCATCCCTTCCTCGACGACGCCTCGGTGGCGATCTACGGCGTCGAGGCCGGCGGCAAGGGTCTCGACGGCCACGAGCACTGCGCCTCGCTCAACGCCGGCCGGCCCGGCGTGCTGCACGGCAACCGCACCTACCTGCTGCAGGACGGCGACGGCCAGATCCTCGAGGGCCACTCGATCTCAGCCGGCCTCGACTATCCCGGCATCGGCCCGGAGCATGCCTGGCTGAAGGACACCGGCCGCGTCACCTACGTGCCGGCGACCGACGACGAGGCGCTCGCCGCCTTCCAGATGCTGACCCGCGTCGAGGGCATCATCCCGGCGCTGGAGCCGGCCCATGCGCTCGCCCAGGTCATCAAGCTGGCGCCGACCATGGACAGGGACAAGATCATCGTCATGAACCTGTGCGGTCGCGGCGACAAGGACGTCTTCACCGTCGGCAAGATCCTCGGCTTCGATCTCTGACGGCCCCGCGGATCGGCGCCGTCCCGGGCGCAGATCTGCCGACAGGGTGAAGGCCGGGTTAACAAGCCATGCCGAATTTGCGGACCTGACCCGCGGCAGGCGATGTTGCAATGCAGCAAGGCCACGCTATCTAATGACATGAACGATCTCGAGGGAGGAGAGATCGACGCTTTGCCATTGCTGAAAGGATCGCAAGATGGCCACCCAGATCACCCTCCCCGCCTCCGGCACCCTCGCGGCCGCGCTGCGCGCCTTCGGCCGCGGCCTGTTCGAGACGCTCGAAGCCTTCGGCCGCGCCCGCGCCGCCGCCGCCCTCTACGAGAAGTTCGCGCTTCTGTCCGACGAGGAACTGGCACGCCTCGGCCTGAGCCGCGACGACGTCACCCGCACGATCGCCGCCCGTCTCGACGGCAAGCACTGATCGCGGTCCGGACCGGCGTCCGGATCCGGAATTTCGCGGCCCGTCCGTCCCTGTCGTTGACAGACGGGTCGCATGCCCCCTACATCCAAGCCCCAGAGTAGCCTGGGGGAGCGCCGCCTCCGCCGGGTTTGTAGGGTGAAGGGTGCCGCCGCATGACCGAAACGCGTATCGACCGCCGATTCAAGGCCTGTGCCGACAAGGGCCGGCCGGCCCTGGTGACCTTCATCACCGCCGGCGATCCGGACCTCGAAACCTCCCAGGCGGTTCTCGACGCGCTGCCCGCGGCCGGCGCCGATGTCATCGAGCTCGGCATGCCCTTCTCCGACCCCATGGCCGAAGGCATCCCGATCCAGCGCGCCAACCAGCGCGCCCTGGCCGCCGGCCAGACCATGAACAAGACGCTGCAGATGGTCCGCGCCTTCCGGCGGAAGGACCAGGACACGCCGATCGTGCTGATGGGCTACTACAATCCTATCTACGTGCGCGATCCGGTCCGCTTCGTCGCCGAGGCCAGGGACGCCGGCGTCGACGGCCTGATCGTCGTCGACATCCCGCCCGAGGCGGACGACGAGCTCTGCCTTCCCGCGCTGGAGGCGGGCCTCAACTTCATCCGCCTGGCGACGCCGACCACCGACGACAAGCGCCTGCCGACGGTTTTGGCCAACACCTCCGGTTTCGTCTATTATGTCTCCATCACCGGCATCACCGGCGCGGCCGCGCCGGACGCCGGCAAGGTGGCGGCGGCGGTCGGACGCATCAAGGGTCATACGGATCTTCCCGTGGCGGTCGGCTTCGGCGTCAGGACCGCCGACCAGGCGGCCGAGATCGGCCGCAACGCCGATGGCGTGGTGGTCGGCTCGGTGCTGGTCGAGGCGATCCGCGCCAGCCTTGATGATGCCGGAAAGGCAACGGATAAGACGGTGTCGGCCGTGGTCGATCTCGTGTCCGCGCTGGCCGGCGGCGTTGCCCGCGCCCGCGCCGCGTCCTGAGCGCGGCGGCGCGTTCATTGTTTTGACCCTAACCAACGGACGGTCTTTCACGTGAACTGGATCAACACTGTCGTCCGGCCGAAGATCCGCAGCTTCCTGTCGAAGCGCGAGATGCCGGAAAACCTCTGGATCAAGTGCCCCGAGACCGGGGAAATGGTCTTCCACCGCGATCTGGAGGCCAATCACTGGGTCGTCCCGAACTCCGGCTTCCACATGCGCATGCCGGCGAAGAAGCGGCTGGAGATGTTCTTCGACGGCGGCGACTACCAGCGCGTCGAGACGCCGCAGGTTGCAGCCGATCCGCTCAGGTTCCGCGACACTAAGAAATACGTCGACCGGCTCAAGGAATACCGCACCCGCACCGGCGAGGACGATGCCGTCTATGTCGCCCGCGGCCTGGTCAACGGCGCGGCCTGCACCGCGGCCGTGCAGGACTTCGACTTCATGGGCGGCTCGCTCGGCATGGCCGCCGGCGAGGCGATCCTAGCCGGCATGCAGACCGCCGTCACCCACCAGACCCCCTTCGTGCTGTTCGTCGCCTCGGGCGGTGCGCGCATGCAGGAAGGCATCCTGTCGCTGATGCAGATGCCGCGCACCACCGTCGGCGTGCAGATGCTGCGCGAGGCGCGCCTGCCCTACATCGTCGTGCTGACCAATCCGACCACCGGCGGCGTCTCCGCCTCCTACGCCATGCTCGGCGACGTGCACATCGCCGAACCGGGTGCGGTGATCGGCTTCGCCGGCCGGCGCGTGATCGAGCAGACCATCCGCGAGAAGCTGCCCGACGACTTCCAGAGCGCCGAATACCTGCTCGCCCACGGCATGGTCGACATGGTGGTTAGGCGCCACGACCTGAAGGCGACCATCTCCCGGCTGGTCGACGTGCTGATGAAGCGCCCGGTCGAACTGCCGGCCCTCGAGGCTCCGGTCGAGGAAGCGGCCACGGGCTGATTTTCGAAACCGGCCTCAGCCTGTCGCGAAACCGACACGGCCGTCGACGACCCTGCCGGCGTGCTTGCCAAGGCGCCGCCGGCATCCTATCGGGTCTTCGAAGCGGCCGGACGACGCAAGGCGGCGGCCGACCGGCCGTTGACGACCTTCGGGGTGACATGGACCAGATCACCGCCATTCTCGACCGCCTGCTGGCCCTGCATCCGCGCCAGATCGACCTGTCGCTGGAGCGCATGCACCGCCTGCTCGCCGCCCTCGGACACCCGGAACGCCGACTGCCGCCGACGATCCACGTCGCCGGCACCAACGGCAAGGGCTCGGTGACCGCCACCATGCGCGCCATCCTGGAGGCATCCGGCCGGCGTTGCCACGTCTACACCTCGCCGCACCTGGTCGCCTTCAACGAGCGCATCCGTCTCGGCGACGGCGGTCGCCTGGTTTCCGATCCGCGCCTGATCGCCGCCCTCGATGTCTGCGAGGAGGCCAACGCCGGCAACGAGATCACCTTCTTCGAGATCACCACGGCCGCCGCCCTGCTGCTGTTCGCCGAGGAGCCGGCCGATGTGCTGCTGCTGGAGGTTGGCCTCGGTGGCCGGCTTGACGCCACCAATGTCGTCGATGCGCCGCTGTGCTCGGTGCTGACTGCCATTTCGCTCGACCACGAGAAGTTCCTCGGCAACACCCTCGCCGAGATCGCCGCCGAGAAGGCGGCGATCCTCAAGCCCGGCTGCCCGGTCGTGGTGGCGCCGCAGGAGGACGAGGCGATGGCCGTCATCGAGCGCGCCGCCGTCCGCACCCGCTCGCCGCTCGCCCGCTTCGGCCAGGAGTTCGTCGCCTATGCCGACCGCGGCCGGCTGGTGTTCGAGGACGACGACGGCCTGTCCGACCTGCCGCTGCCGGTGCTGCCCGGCGCCCACCAGGTCGTCAACGCCGGGGTTGCCGTCGCCGCGCTCAAGGCGGCCGGCCTGTGGCCGGGCGAGGCCGACGCGGCCAGGGGCCTGAAGGCGGTTTACTGGCCCGGACGGCTGCAGGCCCTCACCCACGGCCCTGTGGTCGACAAATGTCCGCCGGGTGCCGAGGTCTGGCTCGACGGCGGCCACAATCCGGGCGCCGCGCTCACCGTCGCCGCCTACATGGGCGATCTGGAAGAGCGCAGTCCGCGCCGGCTCTATCTGGTCACCGGCATGTTGACCACCAAGGATCCGGTCGGCTTCTTCCGTGCCTTCCACGGTCTCGCCCGTCATGTTGCGACGGTGCCGATCCAGTCGACCAACGCCGCCCGCGATCCCTTCGAACTGGCTGACTTCGCCCGCATCGCCGGGCTGGAGGCGACGCCCTTCGACGGCCTCGACGCCGCGCTCGCCGACATCCGCGCCTGCGCCGCGCGCGACGGCGTGCCTCCGCGCATCCTGATCTGCGGCTCGCTCTACCTGGTCGGCGACACGCTTTCCGCCAACGGCATGGCGCCGCGCTAGAGTATCCAGGCCCGGCTGGTCCGGATCTCGGGCCCGCCCGCTCGCAAGAAGGAACGCACATGTCCGCACAGGGACAGGCCGTCGGGACATGGCATCCGGGACGCATCTGCGTCGCTGCGTCGCTGCTGGCGGTCGCGGCTTTCCTCGTCGGCTTCACCGACAGCTTCGAGACGCCGCCGGAACAGGATCCCGTCGCCGTGCTCGGCCCGCAGGCGAGCGGCGCCACCTACCGCGTTCTGGCGCCGGTGCGCGGCGACGGCTTCCTGCGCCTCTACGACGTCGAGACCGGGTTCGGCCTCATGCGCGTTGCCGGCGACGGCCTGCTGCGCAACCGGCTGAAGGAACTTGCCGCGCTGGCCGCGCTCGACCAGCTCGGCCGCCAGGAGCGTTTCGTCGAGGGGCTGCGTCAGGCAGCGCTGCGGCCGGCCGAATTCGTCTACGGCACGGTGATCGACCCTCTCGCCGCCGCGCGCGGCACCGTCTCCGGCGTCGGCCGGCTGTTCGACCGCATTTCCTCGGGCGTCGGCAGGGCGGTCACCGGCGACGTCGGCTCGCCGGGCGAAATCGCCCGCGGCCTGACCGGCCAGGCGCGGGCGCGCCGGCAGCTCGCCGTCGAGCTCGGCGTCGATCCCTATACCGATTTTGCGCCGCTATCGGCCCGGCTGGACGAGGCCTCCGCCGTCTCCGCCGCCGGCAGCCTGACGGTGACCGCGCTTTTGGCGCTGATCCCGGCCGGTCTGGCCGCGCCGCGGCCCGAGGCTGCGCTGACGCCGCTGACCGAGCGCATTCTCGACAGCAGCCGCGACGAGCTGGAGCGCCGCACGGCGGCCGATCTCGCCGGCCTCGGGATTCCGGGCCCGGTCGTCGCGGCGCTGGCCGCCAACCGACACTACACACCGATGGAGCGCGCCGTCCTCGCGGATCGCTTGCAGGCGCTCGCCGGCGTCGACGGCCTGACGCTGCTCGCCGAACATATGGCCGGGGTGGAAACGCGCGAGGAGGCCTGGTTCCAGCTTCGCCGCGCCGTCATGCTGGCGCAGGACCACGAGGCTCGGCCGCTCGCCGAAATCCGCCACATTGCCGGCTTTCCGGTCGGCCTGGCGGCGGACGGCGGCGCTGCGCTGGTGTTTCCGCTCGACATGGTTGCCTGGACGGCGTCCTCGGCCCGCGCCCTGCAGGCGCTCAACGAGGGTCTCGCCGCGATCGGCATTCCGGGCAAGGACATCGCCTTCGTCGTCAGCGGCGAGATCACGCCGCTCGCCGCCGAGCGGCTCGCTGCCAACGGCTGGCGGTTGCAGCCGGGAACGCCGCTGCCGGACGGGTCTCCGGTCGACTGAGCCTCACGTGAGCCTCATCGCGGTGCCGATCCGCCGACGCCGGCCTCCCAGCCGAGGATGGCCCGCTTGCGCGTCAGGCCCCAGTGATAGCCGCACAGCGCGCCGCCGCGTCCGAGCACCCGGTGGCAGGGAACCACGAAGGAGATCGGGTTGCGGCCGACCGCCGTGCCGACCGCCCGCGCCGCGCTGGGCCGGCCGAGGCGCCGGGCGATGTCGGAATAGGTCGTCGCCCGCCCGAGCGGGATCGCCAGCAGCGTCTGCCAGACCCGGATCTCGAAGTCGGTGCCGATCAGCACGACCTTGAGCGGCGTGTCCGGTTGCCAGGCTTGCGGGTCGAAGATGCGCGCCGCCAGCGGCGCTGTCGCCTCCGCATCCTCGACATAGTCGGCCGCCGGCCAGCGCGCGCTCATGTCCTCCAGCGCCACCGCCTCCTCGCCCGAATCGGCGAAGGCGAGCCCGGCGAGGCCGCGGTCGGTGGCCATCAGCAGCGCCGTGCCGAACGGCGAGGGATGGAAGCCGTAGCGGATGGTCAGCCCGGCCCCGCGCGTGCGGTAGGCGCCCGGCGTCATCGCCTCGTGGGTGACGAACAGATCGTGCAGCCGCCCCGGTCCGGACAGGCCGACCTCGTAGGAGGTGTCGAGCACGCTCGCCGCCTCGCGCAGCAGCGCACGGGCGTGGTCGAGCGTGATCGCCTGCAGGAACTGCTTCGGCGTCAGCCCGGCCCAGCGCGAGAACACCCGCTGCAGCTGGATCGGCTGCACGCCGGTCTCGCGTGCCAGCGTCTCCAGGCTCGGCTGCTCGCGCCAGGTCAGCGTGATGCGCTCCAGCGTCCGGCGCACGACGGCATAGTCCTCCGCCGCGGCCGTCCCCGTGTCGAGGGCGGGCCGGGCCTGGGCGGTCTGGTTGGTCTGGGCGGGATCAACGCTGAGGGTCATGGCTCGGTCCGCTCGTGCTGGAATGGGCGCTCGAAGCTCCGTCGACCCTAGTCGCGTCCGTCCGCCCGCACCACCCGATACGCGAGCGGACCCGGTCGCCGTGGCGGCGTCAGTCAAGCCCCTCGAACAGCGCCGTCGACAGGTAGCGCTCGGCGAAGGACGGGATGATCACCACGATGGTCTTGCCGGCCATCTCCGGCCGCTGGCCGAGGCGGACCGCCGCCGTCATCGCCGCGCCCGACGAGATGCCGACCGGGATGCCCTCCAGCCGCGCCATCTCGCGCGCCATGGCGAAGGCCTCGTCGTTGCTCACCGTCGCCACCTCGTCGTAGGCTGCGGTGTCCAGCACGCCGGGCACGAAGCCGGCGCCGATGCCCTGGATCTTGTGCGGTCCCGGCGCGCCGCCGGACAGCACCGGGCTGTCGGTCGGCTCGACCGCGACCACGTGCAGGCCCGGCTTGCGGGTCTTCAGCACCTGGCTGACGCCGGTGATGGTGCCACCCGTGCCGATTCCGGCGACGAACGCGTCGACCGCGCCGCCGGTGTCGGTCCAGATTTCCTCGGCCGTGGTGCGGCGGTGGATCTCCGGGTTGGCCGGGTTCTCGAACTGCTGCGGCATCACCGCGCCGGGGATCTCCGCCACCAGGTCCTGCGCCCGCGCGATCGCGCCCTTCATGCCCTTGGCGCCGTCGGTCAGCTCCAGCTCGGCGCCGAGGATCTTGAACATCTTGCGCCGCTCCACCGACATGGTCTCCGGCATCACCAGGATCAGTCGGTAGCCCTTGGCGGCGGCGACGAAGGCGAGCGCGATGCCGGTGTTGCCCGATGTCGGCTCGACCAGCGTCGAGCGGCCCGGCGCGATCATGCCGTCGCGCTCCATCGCCTCGATCATGGCGACGCCGATGCGGTCCTTGACGCTGGCGAGCGGGTTGAAGAATTCGAGCTTGGCCAGGATCGTCGCCGTCACGCCGTGGCGTTCGGCGAGCCGGTCCAGCCGCACCAGCGGCGTGTCGCCGATGGTGTCCGTGATCGAGCCATAGATCCGGCCCCGGCCGGGCGTCTTGTCGCTCATGTCGGTCTCCCTTGGGATCTGTGCGGCGCCGCCGCCGCCGTTTCTGGTGTTCGCAGCCTAGGGTCAAACGCGCCGCGAGGCGAGGCCGCGTTGCGCGGGAATCGGCCCCGGCAGGAAAACCCGCCCCGCTTCGGGGCGCTGTAGGCGCAAAGGAATTGCGCTTCAGCGCGTGCCGGTCGAGCCGAAGCCGCCGGTCCCGCGCGCCGTGTCGTCGAGGCTGTCGGCCTCGGCGAGCGTCGCCCGGGTCACCGGCGCGATCACCATCTGGGCGATGCGCATGCCGCGCTCGATCGTGAACGGATCGTCGCCGAGGTTGATCAGGATGACCTTCACCTCGCCGCGGTAGTCGGCGTCGACCGTGCCCGGCGTGTTGAGCACGGTGACGCCGTGGCGGGCGGCCAGGCCCGAGCGCGGCCGCACCTGGCCCTCGTGGCCGCCGGGCAGCGCCATCGCCAGGCCCGTTGGCACCAGCGCGCGCGCGCCTGGGGCCAAAACCAGCGGCGCCTCGACCGCCGCCATCAGGTCGAAGCCGGCCGCGTCCGCGCTCTGGTAGGCCGGCAGCGGCAGGTCGGCGCCGTGGGGCAGGCGCATCAGGGTCACGGGCACGCGCATGGATCCTCCGTCGAACGGCGTGAGGGGGCGGCCCCACGCTGCGGGCGCCCCGTACCGGCCCCGTGCATAGAATGAATCGGCCGGAAGGGGAAACCGGTTTTGGCGCTCGAAGCCGCACTGTTTCGCGACGCTGAACGAACCGTCCCGCAGCCCGCGGTTTTCTTTGCCCGCGTCGAACCATATCTTCAGGTTGATCGCACCGTCCGTCCGTCGACCGCGCCACAGGGCGCGGCCCGTCCGTCCGCAGGGAGACTGCCATGACCGCCGACCCCGACCGGCTCGTTCCGCCGCTCTTCCTCGCCCACGGTTCGCCCATGCTGGCCATAACCGACATGCCCGCTCGCCGCTTCCTCGGCGACCTCGGGCGCAGCCTGCCGCGGCCGCGCGGCATCGTCATCCTGTCGCCGCACTGGGAGACCGACGGCCTGCGCGTCTCCGCGCCCGGCCCGCTGCGCACCATCCACGACTTCGGCAACTTTCCGCGCGCCCTGTTCGAGATCCAGTATCCGGCCAGCGCCCCGCGCGACCTGGTGGCAGAGGTCGTCGGCTTGTTCGACCAGGCCGGTCTGAACCCGCGCCTCGACGACGGTTGGGGCCTCGATCACGGCGCCTGGGTGCCGCTCTCGCTGCTCTATCCCGATGCCGACGTCCCCGTCGTCGCCGTGTCCCTGCCGCTGCAGGCCGGCCCGCGCGATGTCCTGGCGCTGGGCCGGGCGCTCGAACCGCTGACGCGCCGCGGCGTCCTCGTCGTCGGCTCGGGCAGCACCACCCACAACCTGCGCACCCTGCAGCCGTCGGGAACGCCCACGGCCGGCTGGGCGCAGGACTTCGACCGCTGGCTGGAGGAGGGTATTGCCGCCGGCGACGTCGACCGTCTGGCGCGGCTCGACGACGCGCCGCACTTCCGCCTCGCCCATCCGACCGAGGAGCACCTGCTGCCTGTGTTCTTCCCGCTCGGGGCCGCCGGCGCGGACGCGGCCGGCGAGCTGCTGCACCGCAGCTACGACCGCGGTACGCTCAGCATGACCTATTATCGTTTTGTCGTCCCCGAAACCGTGTCCTGACCCTTTCCTGAGCGTAGAAATCAGAATTCATCCTGCAATTTCGCGGTGGAAAGATGACCTCTTTTCGCCGATTATTATTCCGTTTCGATTTGTGTGCTGAGGGAGAACAGCGCCATGGATTCGAATACGGGAAACAAGGCCGGGTTGACGCGTCGCGAGATCGTGATTGCTGCCGGGTCCGGCCTCGCTCTCGCCGCCCTCGGCGGACCGGCCGCCGCGGCGGCGACGCGGATCTCGGCCACCGCGCAGCGCAAATGCGCGACCTGCGAGTTCTGGGGCGGCAGCCGGACTGTCTCCGCCGACCGCAAGTGGGTCGAGGCCTCCGGTACCGGCACCTGCAACAACCCCGCCAGTCCGGCCTATCGCAAGAAGACCCGCCCCGACCAGGGCGCACCGGTCTGGCAGCGTTGGTCCAGGCTCGGCTGAGCGATGCGCATCCCGGGCGCCTGGGCGCTCGCCGTTGCCGTTGCTGCGGCCCTCGCGGCGGCGCCGGTCCTTGCCCAGGATGTCGGGCCTGATCCCTGGCCGGAGGAAGTTGCGGCGGCCGACTTCTTCCGCCTCGCCACGCCTGCTACGGCGCTGGTGGTCGACATCCGCCTCGCCGGCGAGCGTCCGGCGCTGCCCGATCTTGGCGCCGTCGCCGCCGAGCAGGTGCCGTGGCCGACGGGCGATTCGATGCACGAGCGGGAGATCGCAAGGCCGGCCTTCTTCGCCCGCCTGCGTGCCCTGGCGGCCGGCAACCCCGCCCGTCGACTGGTTCTCGTCTGCGGCGTCGGCGCACGTTCGCGCGCTGTCCTCGACGCGGCGGCCGGTTTCGGCCTGCGTGGCCGCCTCAGCCATATCCTGGGTGGGCTGGAGGGCAATCGCGCCGATCCGGGCCTTCTGGCCGAGGCCGCGTTCCGCGTCCCCTGACCGGCTCCGAGCGGTTCCAGGAAAGGGATACCGAAGGCTACTGGCCAACCTCTTTTTCGTCATCCCGCACGCAGCGAAGCGGAGATGCGGGATCGGTGCGCCGGGGCGTCGCCGTTATCGTCTGGTTGACATGGATGGGCTTGGAGCGCTCCGCTGCCCGGATCGGCTCCGGGCAGGCTTCGGCTCATGTCTCGCGCCTGGCGAGGCATGAGATCGTAGCAAGGTCACCCTTGCCATCAGGCTGTGCCGCTTTTTCCGGTTCGGAAACGGACAAGACAAGATGCGCAGGCCGTTCGCCGTTTTCTGGAAACGCTGCGCCGCTCTAGGGGGCGAAATGCGCTGCGATCCGCTCGATCAGGCGGCGGGCGACCTCAGCCTTGTCCATCAGCGGCCAGTCCTCGACGCCGTCCTTCGATACGATGCGCACCGTGTTGGCGTTGCCGCCCATGACGCCGGTCTCCGGGCTGACGTCGTTGGCGACGATCCAGTCGGCGCCCTTGCGGGCGAGCTTCGCCTGCGCATTGGCGATCAGGTTCTCGGTCTCGGCGGCGAAGCCGACCACCAGCTTCGGCCGCGCCGGGCCCAGCTGGCCGACGGTTGCCAGGATGTCGGGGTTCTCGACCAGGGCGAGAGCGGGGGGAAGGCCCGAGCCGTCCTTCTTGATCTTCTCCGTGCCTTCTCGGGCGACACGCCAGTCGGCGACGGCGGCGGCCATGATCGCCGCATCTGCCGGCAGCGCGCGCTCGACGGCGGCCAGCATGGCACTCGCCGTCTCGACATGGATCGTGGTCACCCCGGCCGGATCGGCCAGCGTGACCGGACCGCTGACCAGTGTCACGCGGGCGCCGGCGGCGGCCGCGGCGGCCGCGATGGCGTGGCCCTGCTTGCCCGACGAGCGGTTGGCGATGTAGCGCACCGGGTCGATCGGCTCGTGCGTCGGCCCCGAGGTGATCAGGATATGGCGCCCGGCCAGCGGTTTCGCCGCCGGCGCGAGCAGTGCCGCCGCACGGTCGGCGATCTCCGTCGGCTCGGCCATCCGGCCGACGCCGGCCTCGCCGCTTTCGGCCATCTCGCCGGCATTCGGGCCGATGAAGGCGATGCCGTCGGCCGCCAGCGTCGCCGCGTTGCGCCGGGTCGCCGGGTGGCGCCACATGGCCGGGTTCATCGCCGGTGCCAGCAGCACCGGACGGTCGGTGGCCAGCAGCACCGTGCTGGCCAGGTCGTTGGCCAGTCCGTGCGCCATCTTGGCCATCAGGTCGGCGGTCGCCGGCGCCACCACGATCAGGTTGGCCTCGCGCGCCAGCCGAATATGGCCGACGTCGTGCTCGTCCTCGCGGTCGAACAGGTCGGTGAACACCCGATCCGCGCTCAGCGCGCCGGCGGCGAGCGGCGTCACGAACTGCTGCGCCGCCGCCGTCATCACCACCCGCACCCGCGCGCCGCGCTCGCGCAGCCGGCGGATCAGGTCGAGCGCCTTGTAGGCCGCGATGCCGCCGCCGATGATCAGGAGGATGCGTTTGTCGACCAGCATCGGCTCGGCTCCGGTGGGGGCGGTCAGCTTCCGGCCCTGAAATCGCGCGGCGCCGGATTGACCATCTGCGCGCCCGATCCGGTCACCTCGTAGACGGCAAGCCCGCGCTCGCTCTCGCCGTTGGGCAGGAAGCGGAACACGCCGTCGATGCCGAGGAAGCCGTCGCGGTTGGTCAGCACCGGGTCGGAGAACCGCTGCGCGCCGGCCGAGCGGACCAGGCCGGCGGCCAGGATCGTGCCGTCGTAGGCGAGGGAGGAGTTGCGCGGCGGCGGGCTGCCGTAGGCGGCCTGGTAGCGCGCGGCCAGCTGCTCGAAGCCGGCCTTGTCCGGGCCGGGGAACCAGCTGCCGGTCAGCATCGGGCTGGTCAGCACCTGCTGCGATTCCCACTGGCCGCTGCCCAGCAGCTTGACGGTGCCGAGGTTCGCCCCCTGCGCGGTCAGCGCCTGCGCCACGAAGGCCGGCACGCCGCCGCCGGCGGGGATAAACAGGGCGTCGACCTGGCTCATCGCGCTCGCCAGGCTGGCGGTCTTGGCCTGCAGGTCGGCGGTGTCGGTGCCGGAGAGCTTGTAGCGCTGGATCGACACGATCCGCCCGCCCGCGCGACCGACCTCCTGGCGGAACGCCGCCTCCGCGACCGCGCCGTAGGCGTCGTCGGGCAAGAGGGCTGCGAAGGACCGACGGTTCTGCCGTGCCGCATGGCTGACGATGCGCTTGACGTCGCCGGCCGGCAGGAAGCTCAGCAGGTACACCCCGCGCGAAGCGACCGAGGTGTCGGTCGAGAAGGCGACGATCGGCACGCCCGACGAGCGGGCGACGGAGGCGGCGCCCGATACCGCCGGCGCGAACACCGGCCCGAGCAAGAGTTCGGCTCCCTCGGCGATCGCCGCCTGGGCCGCGGCCCGGCCGCCGTCGGCGGTGCCGGCGGTGTCCTTGATCAGGATCTGGATGTCGGCGCCCTGGAAATCGTTCAGTGCCAGTTGTGCCGAATTGCGGAACACGGTGGCGATCGACGTCGCGCTGCCGCCTGCGCTCAGCGGCAGCAGCAGGCCGACCCGCACCGAGCCGGTGCCGATCGTCTCGCCGGTCACGGCCGGCGTGGTGTCTGCCGGCCCGATGGCCCCGCCCGGCAGGGTGCCGAGGTTGGAGCCCATGCAGCCGGCGACAAGACCGGCGCCCAGGAGGGCGACCGCCAGGCGTTTCGCCTTGCCGGCCCAGGTCGAACGAGCGGCAACGGTGATATGATGCAATTCGGCCTCCTCGCATCCACGTTCGAAAACCATTACGAAGTCATGGCTTCCCTGTCCAGTTTCACGAGGGCCGGACGCAGGGAGGCCGGATCGCCGGGCGCGACGGTGCGGCGGCCGCTCATGCCGGCCGCTGGTTGCGGTCGGCCAGTTGGAGAAGACGCATGACCCTCGCCGACGGCGCTCCCGCGCGCCGCTACATCCTGGCCGGGCACGCCTGCGCCGCGCCGCCGCTCGAGCCGGCGCTCTATGTCGTGTCGACGCCGATCGGCAATCTCGGCGACATCACCGTGCGCGCGCTGGAGACCCTCGCCGCTGCCGACCTGATCTGCTGCGAGGACACCCGCGTCACCGCGACGCTAACCCTGCGCTTCGGTCTGGCGGCGCCGCTGATGGCCTATCACGAGCACAATGCCGAGCGGCAGCGGCCGAAGATCCTCGCCGCCCTGGCCGAGGGGCGCACCGTCGCGCTGGTCAGCGACGCCGGCACGCCGCTTGTCTCCGATCCCGGCTACCGGCTGGTGCGCGCGGTGCTCGAGGCCGGCCACCGCGTCGTGCCGGTGCCGGGCGCTTCCGCGCCGCTGGCGGCGCTGGTCGCCTCGGGACTGCCGTCCGACACTGTGCTGTTCGCCGGCTTCCTGCCCCAGAAGGGCGGCCCGCGCGCCCGCCGCCTGGCCGAACTGGCCGCGGTGCCGGCGACGCTGGTGCTGTTCGAATCGCCCCACCGCCTTGCCGCCTCGCTGGCAGCCATGGCGGGTGCCCTCGGCGCCCGCGAGGCCGTCGTCGCCCGCGAGCTGACCAAGCGCTTCGAGGAGTTCCGTCGCGGGACGCTCGCCGAGCTCGCAGCCCATTTCGCCGAACATCCGCCGAAGGGCGAGATCGTCGTTCTGGTCGCCCCGGCCGCCGAGGCGGCGCACGAGGCGTCGGAGGAAGACGCCGAGGCCCTGCTGCGCGTCGCCCTGGCCGACATGCCGGTCGCTGCGGCAGCCAAGGATGTCGCCCGCCGCACCGGCCTCGATCGCAAGGACCTCTACCAGATGGCCCTCGCCATCAAGGGCGGCGGCGGAGAGGAGGAGCCGTGAGCCAGCCGCCCGCCGGCCCCGATCTGGACCGCCGTCGTGCCTACCGGCTCGGCCTCGGCGCCGAGACCCTGGCCGCCTGGGCGCTGCGCCTGAAGGGCTGGCGCATTCTCGCCCGCCGCTTCAAGGCCGGCCCCGGCGAGATCGATCTGGTCGCCCGCAAGGGCAACATCGTCGCCTTCGTCGAGGTCAAGGCCCGCCGCAGCCGCGATGCGGCGCTGGAAGCGATCACCCCGGCAAGCCGCCGGCGCATCGTGCGCGCGGCAAAGGTCTTCGTCGCCCGCCACCCGAAAGCCGTCTTCCACACCCTGCGCTTCGATGTCGTGCTCGTCGTACCGGGACGCTGGCCCGAGCACATCGAGGATGCCTTTCCCGACACCGACTGAGTCGGAGCGCGCGCCGGTCCGGAGAGAAGTAGGAGCAAAGCAGGACGGAATCAGGACGGTCTGCGGTTCTGGACAAAGCCGGTCCGGCGCCGCATATGATGCGCTCTTCGATCACCCCAGCGCGTTCGCGCGCCCCGCCGGGAGGTGCTTCCATGACGCTCAAGGTCGCGGTCCAGATGGACCATATCTCGTCCATCAACATCGCCGGCGACAGCGCCTTCGCGCTCATGCTGGAGGCGCAGGCGCGCGGACACGCGCTGTTCCACTACACGCCAGACCGCCTCGCCCTGGTCGGCGGCAGCGTCTTCGCGCGCCTTGAGCCGGTCCAGGTCCGCGACGAAAAAGGCAATCATTTCAGTCTTGGAGAGGCGCGCAGGACCGATCTGGCCGAGATCGACGTGATCCTCATGCGCCAGGATCCGCCCTTCGACATGGCCTATGTCGCGGCCACCCACCTGTTGGAAAAGATCCATCCGGCGACCCTGGTGGTCAACGATCCGCTGCACGTGCGCAACGCGCCGGAGAAGCTGTTCGTCACCGAATTCGCTGACCTGATGCCGCCGACGCTGATCACCCGCGACCGCGCCGAGATCGACGCCTTCCGCGCCGAGCACCGCGACATCGTCATGAAGCCGCTGTTCGGCCACGGCGGCGCCGCCGTCTTCCGCATTACCGAGGACGACCTAAACTACGGCTCTCTCTACGATTTCTTCGCCGCAACGTTCCGCGAACCGTGGGTCATCCAGCGTTTCCTGCCCAATGTCCGGCACGGCGACAAGCGCATCCTGCTGGTCGACGGCGAGTTCGCCGGTGCCGTCAACCGCGTCCCCGCCCCCGGCGACCTGCGCTCCAACATGGTTCGTGGCGGCTCGCCGGCGGAGTCCGAGCTGAGCGACCGCGAGCGCGCGATCTGCGCGCGCCTCGGCCCAGCCCTGCGTGAAAAAGGCCTTATTCTCGTTGGGATTGACGTCATCGACGGCTATCTGACGGAGATCAACGTCACCGCACCGACCGGCATACGCGCGGTCAGGCGCCTCGGCGGCCCGGACATCGCCGCCCGGGTCTGGGAGGTGATCGAGGCGAAACGCCGCGGCTAGGCCATCGCCAGCAGGACGAGCGCCATGGCGACCATGGCGGCGTCCTCGGTCAGGGTGACGGTCGACAGTGGCACGGCGAGCACGTTGCCCATGCACGGACAGTCGATGTCCAGTCCGCGCCGCAGCGCCGACACGACGCCGAGCGCGCCGAAGCCGAACAGCGCGATCGTCGCAGCATAGGTGGCCGTCGGCACCGCGAAGGCGAGATAGGCGAGCGCCAGCGCCAGTTCCAGGAACGGGTAGACGTAGCCGTAGAAGGGCACCCGGCGCGCCAGCAGGTCGTACATGGCGAAGCCGTCCTTGAACCCCTCCAGGTCGAACAGCTTCAGCAGCGAAAAAATCAGCAGAAACAAGCCCATGTAGCCGTGCATCAGGCCGCGCAGGGTGAGGTCGCCGAAGCCCGCCGACAGCGCCAGCGCCCCGAGCGCCGTGACGATGACCAGGCACAGCAGCGGCCAGTAGTCCTCGATCGCCGAGCCCCGGTTGTCGACCCGCACGTGATGGCCGTTGGTCATGGAAACCCTCCCGCGGTTCGCGTCGTCGGTCCTGCCGGTTTCTGCCGGTCAACGCGATGCGGCCGTTGCGGTTCCCTCGGTCGCGGGTCCGGCGGGGAGCGACTGACGGTCCCGCCGCTCTGCTGGTCCGCTCACGGTCCGCTTCGGCCTATGTCAGCGCCAGCACCCGCGCCGGTCCGCCGGTGCCGCCCCTGTGCTTCGGCGCGCCGACGATCAGCGTCGCGCCGCTGGCCGGTAGGGCGTCGAGGTTGGCGATGCACTCGATGCCCCAGCGGTTGGACGGCAGCCAGGCGTAATGGACGGCGAAATCCTTCGACATGCCGTAGTCGAGCGACAGCGTGTCGACCGCGATGCCGATCACGCCGGCCTCCTCCATCAGCATCTGCACCGCCTCGACGTGGAAGCCGGGGAAGTGCATCGTCCCGTCGCCGTCGGCGTTGCGGAATTTTTCCGTCGCGACATGCCTGTCCCAGCCCGAGTTCATCGCCACGCAGGCGCCTTCGGGGATTGCGCCATGGGCGGCGATCCAGGCCTTCAGGTCGTCCGGTGTCACCTGCGTGTCGGCGCTCTCGGCCGCCTTCGCGCGGATGTCGACGATGCACAGCGGCGCCACCAGGTTGGCGACCGGGATTTCCGCCACCGACTGGCCGTCGGCGGAGAAATGCAGCGGCGCGTCGACATGGGTGCCGGTGTGCTCGTTGACCCTGAGTTCGTAGAGGTTGAAGCCGTCCTTGGCGAAGTCGAACTGCTTGTCGACGAAGAACTGCTCGGCGCCGAAATAGGTCGGGAACGCCTGCGACAGCTCGTGCGTCATGTCGGTCACCGTGCGCGGCGCCTGCGCCATCGCCGGAAACGTCCCTGTCGTCGCCGCCACCGCCGCCGTTCCGGCCGCCGCGGCCCGGAACAGGTCGCGGCGGGACAGCATCCTCGATTTCACCGCAGTCATCACGCAGACGTCGCACATGGCAAGGATCCCCGTATCTGGAAGGCCAACCTGTCTTTTTTGACAGCATGATCCCGAACTGGGCGCTTCGCAAGAGCCTGCGTGTTCCCTGTCCGTTCTTGCGTTCCCTCAAAAGTTGACGTATCGTCTGCTGCGACTTTGCGGGGAGACGGCGGCGGGAGACGACGATGGTCAGCCGGGTGACGACAGTGGCCTTCCAGGGCATCGAGGCCCTGCCCGTCGACGTGCAGGTCCAGGTTGGGCCCGGCATGGTCGCCTTCACGGTCGTCGGCCTGCCCGACAAGGCTGTCGCCGAAAGCCGTGAGCGGGTGCGCGCCGCGCTTCATGCCTCCGGCCTCGCCCTGCCGGCCAAGCGCGTCACGGTCAACCTCGCCCCGGCCGACCTGCCCAAGGAGGGCTCGCACTACGATCTGCCGATCGCGCTCGGCGTCATGGCGGCGATCGGCGCGCTGCCCGCCGACATGCTGGCCGGCTACGTCGTCCTCGGAGAACTCGGCCTCGACGGCACGCTCGCCCCCGTCGCCGGCGTGCTGCCGGCGGCGATCGGTGCCAACGGCCTCGGCAAGGGCCTGATCTGCCCGGCCGACAGCGGCGCCGAGGCCGCCTGGGCCGACGCCGAGATGGACATCCTCGCGCCACGCTCGCTGATCCAGCTGGCCAACCATTTCAAGGGCACCCAGGTGCTGTCGCGCCCGGCGCCGAGGCTCAGGGGGACGCCTGCCGACCTGCCCGACCTCGCCGACGTCAAGGGGCAGGAAACCGCCAAGCGTGCGCTCGAGATCGCCGCCGCCGGCGGCCACAACATGCTGATGGTCGGTCCGCCGGGCGCCGGCAAGTCGATGCTCGCCAGCCGGCTCGCCTCGATCCTGCCGCCGTTGGCGCCGAAGGAACTGCTCGAGGTGTCGATGCTCGCCTCGCTGGCCGGCGAACTGGCAGACGGCCGGCTCACCGACCGCCGGCCGTTCCGCGCGCCGCATCATTCCGCCTCCATGGCGGCGCTGGTCGGCGGCGGCCTGCGGGCACGGCCGGGTGAGGTCTCGCTCGCCCACAACGGCGTGCTGTTCCTGGACGAGTTGCCCGAGTTCCAGCCCCAGGTGCTCGACAGCCTGCGCCAACCGCTGGAGACCGGCGAGACCGTCATCGCCCGCGCCAACCACCGCGTCACCTACCCGTCCCGCATCCAGCTTATCGCCGCCATGAACCCCTGCCGCTGCGGCCATGCCGGCGAGCCCGGTCATCACTGTCGGCGCGGCCCGCGCTGCGCGGCCGAATACCAGGCGCGCGTCTCCGGCCCGTTCCTCGACCGCATCGACCTGCGCATCGAGGTGCCGGCGGTGACCGCCGCGGACCTGCTCCAGCCCGGTCGGTCCGAATCCTCCGCCGCGGTTGCCGAGCGGGTGGCTCTGGCGCGCGACATCCAGCGCGCCCGCTTCCGCGCCCTCGGCGTTGCGGCCCGCACGAACGCCCAGATGCCGGCCGCGCTGGTCGAGCAGATCGCTGCGCCCGACGCCGCCGGGCGCCAGTTCCTGCGCGAGGCAGCCGAAACCCTGGCGCTCAGCGCACGCGGCTACCATCGCGTGCTCAAGCTGGCGCGCACGCTGGCCGATCTCGACGGCCTCGACATCGTCGGCCGACTGCATCTCGCCGAGGCCTTGAGCTACCGCGGCCAGGACGTGCACCGGCAGGCGGCCTGACCGCCGGTCGGCGGGCGCAGCCGCGTCGGCCGCACCGGTTGGGCCCAGGGTCCGCGAAAGCGGCCGCACGCTTCGTCCGGGATGTGACGGGTCAGTTCGGTTCGTTTCGGAAAGGGTTTCTCAAAGGGTTTCGCCGACACTCGAGCCACGATCGATCGACCGGACGGGCAGGCGGAGGTATGGACATCATTCGCAAGGCAGGACAAGGGGATGCGGACGCGCCTCTGCGTGACGCTGGCGGCACGGCCGGCGACGTCGAGGAGGGCGACCTTCGGAGCCCGCAGCATGCCGGTGCCGACCAGGCCGATGGGGCCGGTCCCGGGTGGGTCCTGCTCCATGCCGCGGTTGTCGGCGCGGCGATCGGGCCGCTCGCCGCACTCGTGCTGGTCGGCGGTCCGCCGCCGGCCCGGCTTGCGGCCGTCGTGCTGGCCTTCCTGGCCGGCGGCCTTGCCGTCTGGCGTCTGACGGCCGATGATCGCTCACGCCTTCTCTCGGCGGCCGCCGGGCGCGCGGCCGAGATCGCCGGCCTGCGCCGCCGGTTGGAGGCCCTGGAGGACACCGCCTGGGAACTGAAGGAATCCGACGAGCGCCAGGCGAGCATTCTGCAGGCGCTGGGCGACATCGTCATCCGTCGCGACGCCGCCGGCCTCGTGATCTACGCCAACGCCGCCGCGCTTGAGACCTTCCCGCCGGCGCATATGCCGGAAATCGGCCGGCCGCTGATGCTGCCGCGTGCCGCGCCGCGCGAGGCCGGCGCCGACGCGCCGCGCGACGACTTCGCCTTCGGCGACCTGCGCCTGGACACCGTACATGGCCCGCGCTGGTTCTCCCGCCTCGACGTTACGGTGCGCGACGACGCAACCGAGACGCCGGTTGTGCAGACCGTGCTGCGCGACGTCACCGACCGGCGGCTGATCGAGGAGGATCTGCTGGCGGCCCGCCAGAACGCCGAATCGGCGAACGAGGCCAAGTCGCGCTTCCTCGCCACGGTCAGCCACGAGATCCGCACGCCGCTCAACGGCATCCTCGGCATGGCGGCACTGCTCTCCGACACCCGCCTGACGCCCGAACAGGCCGCCTACATCAAGGCGTTGGAAAGCTCCGGCGAGACCCTGCTGATGCTGATCGACGAGCTGCTCGACTTTTCCCGCGCCGAGGCCGGCCGGCTGGTCGTCCAGCCGGCGCCGGCCGCGCTCGCGCCGCTGGTCGAGAACGTCGCCGAGCTGCTCGCCCCGCGCGCCCATGCCAAGGGCCTGGAAATCGCCGTGCGGCTGCATCCGCACCTGCCGCAGACGGTCACCGTCGATGCCAGCCGGCTGCGCCAGATCCTGTTCAACCTCGCCGGCAACGGCATCAAGTTCACCGACCGAGGCGGCGTCGCCGTCGAGGTCGACGGTCGCCCGGCGCCGGACGGCGGCACGCTGCTCGACATCGCCGTGCGCGACACCGGCATCGGCTTCCGCCCCGAGGATGCCGAGCGCCTGTTCGGCGAGTTCGAGCAGGTCGATCATGGTCCCGCCCGCCGTTATGGCGGCACCGGCCTCGGCCTCGCCATAGCCCAGCGGCTGGTCACGCTGATGGGAGGCACCATTGCGGCCACGTCGGCGGAAGGCGCTGGCGCTGTGTTCCGCGTCGTCCTGCCCGTGCCCGAGCCGATACGCGGGGTGGAGGTCGCGGGCCTGCGCACCGGCGCCGCGCGGCCGCGTGTCGTCGTCGTCTCGGCCGGCGTCGTCGAGGGCCGCCTCCTGTGCGACCGGCTGGCGCAGGATGGCGCCGACGCCGGCCTGGCCGCGCCCGGCGAGCCGTCGCTGGTCGATCGCCTGGCGCAAGCCGATCTCGTCCTGCTCGACCACGCCTCGGTCGTCGACGGCGCCGCCTGGCTGGCCGCGGCGCGCCTGGCCGGCTGCATCGCTCCTGCCATCGTGCTGGTCGCGCCGGCCGAACGCGACCGGCTCGAGCGGCTGCGCCAGGCCGGCTTCGCCGCCTATCTGATTCGCCCGGTGCGCACCGAGACGCTGACCCGGGTCGTCGCCGGCCTGCTCGGCATGGCCGGTTCGGTCCCGGACTGGGACGACGGCGCGGCGCGGTCCGCGCCGCCGGCGGAGCCGGACCGGCGCCTCGCCCCCGCCCGGCCCCTGCGGCTGCTGGTCGCGGAGGACAACGATATCAACCGCCTGCTCGGCGAGGCGCTGCTGCGCAAGCTCGGCCATGAGCCGGTCGTGGTCACGGACGGCCTGGAGGCCCTGCAGGCGGCGTCCGCAGAGCGATTCGACGCCATCCTGATGGACCTGCACATGCCCGGCCTCGACGGCCTGTCGGCGATCGCCCGCATCCGCGCGCAGGAAACGGCCCGGGGCGTTGCGCCCGTGCCGATCCTGGTCGTCACCGCTGACGTCATGCCCGAAGCGCGCGAAAAGGCCCGCAGCCTGGGCGTCGCCGGCTACCTGACCAAGCCGCTGTCGCAGGACGCGGTCCGCGCCGCCCTGTCCGCTCTCGCCTGAACCTTTCCGGTCGCGCCTTTGGGCGGCCCACGCATGCCCTGCGAATAATTTCGCTTGTGGCAATTGTCATGGAATTGTCGGAAAATTATGGTCTATCGCGATGGGAAGTTGCGTCGGGCCGGCGTGCGCCGGCCGAGGCAGGCAGGCGGATCGGCTGGACAAGGCGCCGGACAAGGCAATGTGCGGGACCACCGGGATCCCGGACACCGGCCGGGATGCAGGCAGTCGGGATGCAGGTAAACGACAGAAAAAGGGACCGAACATACATGGTGCGGTCGGGCATGTTTTCTCCGAGGACTCTGGTCCGGAAGTTCACGCCGCTGCGGTTTCAGCCGGGCGCCACGGGACGCTGGCTTCCCGGCTTCGTGCGTCCGGTGCCGGCCGCCAGTGCCGGTGCCGATGCCGGCCTGAAGGCGGACGGCTCGCTTGGCCGCATCGGCTCGCTCGAGGTGCGTCTGGCACGTACCGCCAGGGAAGTGAAGAAGGCGCAGGAACTGCGCTACCACGTCTTCTACGAGGAGATGTCGGCCATCGCCGATGCCCAGACGCAGGCGAGCCGGCGCGACATCGATCCCTTCGACGCCGTGTGCGACCACATGCTGGTGATCGATCACGCCTCGATGAAGCGCAACAAGCTCGGCCGTCTGCAGCCGGAGATCGTCGGTACCTACCGCCTGCTGCGCCAGGAAGTCGCCGACATGAACGGGGGATTCTACACCGCCGGCGAATACGACATCCAGGGACTGATCGACGCCAATCCCGGCCTGCGCTTCCTGGAACTCGGCCGCTCCTGCGTGCTCAAGCCCTATCGCAACAAGCGCACGGTCGAGCTGCTTTGGCACGGCATTTGGGCCTATGTGCTGATGCACCGGATCGACGTCATGATCGGCTGCGCCTCGATCGAGGGCACCGATCCGGACCGGTTGGCGGGACAGCTGTCGTTCCTGCACCATCACGCCCGCGCGCCGGAGGAATGGCGCGTGCCGGCGCTCGCCGAACGCTTCGTTGACATGAACCGCATGCCGAAGGACGCGATCAACGAGAAGGCGGCGGTGCGTGAACTGCCGCCGCTGATCAAGGGTTATCTCCGCCTCGGCGCCTATATCGGCGATGGCGCCGTCGTCGATCACCAGTTCGGCACCACCGACGTGCTCATCGTGATGCCGGTCTCGGCGCTGAACGCCCGCTACGTCAACTACTACGGCGCCGACGCCAGCCGCTACGCCAGCTGAGCCAGGGGGCGGGATCCCGGTCAGGCCGGCTGCGGCCCGTCGTAGCCTTCGATGACGATCAGATCCGACACCGCCGCCGTGTCGCGCAGCGCCTTGGCGACCGCGTATTCGGGCGAGCGGTAGCAGGCGAGGGCCGCCTCGTAGCTCGGGAACTCGATCACCACGTTGCGCGTCCGCGCCGCCCCTTCCATGGTCTCGAACGATCCGCCGCGCACCAGGAAGCGCGCGCCGTATTTGGCGAAGGCGGTCGCGTTGGCGGCGACATAGGCCTTGTAGGCTTCCGCGTCCTGCACGTCGACGCGCCCGATCCAGTATCCCTTTGCCATGGCTCCACTCCTGCATTGGTGTCCGCCGTATCTAGAGCAAGTCGGCGTTGCCGGGAAAGCGCTTTTCCGCCGGTGGGCCGGCCCTGATAGGCGCCCGTCCCGCCGTGCGTGTGGCTTAACGGCGCCTTAAACGGCGCCTGGTACTGTATCCGCGGGGATCGTGCGGACGGGGTGCCGCCGGCAAGCGGGATTGAACGGGGACATGGCGCAGCGGCGCAAGGGCGGACAACGGATCGAGCCGACCTTCGGCTCCGGCCTGGGGGCGCTCGTCGACGTGCGCCCCTCGACGCGCGACCGCGTGGCCGCACCCGGCGGCGGCCGCAAGAAGGCCGCGACGTCCGGCAAGCCGCCCGCCGCCGACAGCCGTCCGGCGCCGCGGCGTCGCGGCAAGGGCCGCCGCGGCGCGAAGGCGCAACGCCGTTCGGGATCGTGGCTGGCACGCACGCTCCGTCGCGGCGTCTATTGGGGCGCCGTGCTCGGCATCTGGGGCGTGATCCTCGCCGTCGGCATCCTCGGCTACTATGCCGCCCACCTGCCGCCGACCTCCGAATGGCAGGTGCCGGCGCGCCCGCCGAACGTCAAGATCGTCTCCGCCTCGGGCCAGCTGCTGGCCAACCGTGGCGACACGGGCGGCGAGGCGGTGCGGCTGGAGCAGCTGCCGCCCTACCTGCCCGAAGCGGTGATCGCCATTGAGGACCGCCGCTTCCGCTCCCACTTCGGTTTCGATCCGTTCGGCCTCGTCCGTGCCGTTGCGGTCAACCTGACTGCCGGTACCCTGGTCCAGGGAGGCTCGACGATCACCCAGCAGCTGGCCAAGAACCTGTTCCTGGAGCCGGACCGCACGCTCAAGCGCAAGATGCAGGAGGTCGTCCTCGCCCTGTGGCTGGAGACGGAGTTCTCCAAGGACGAGATCCTGGAGATGTATCTCAACCGGGTCTATCTCGGCTCCGGCGCCTATGGCGTCGATGCCGCCGCGCGGCGCTATTTCGGCAAGTCGGCGCGGCTGGTGACGCTGTCCGAGGCGGCGACGCTCGCCGGCCTGCTCAAGGCGCCGTCGCGCTATGCGCCGACGCGCAATCCCGACCTCGCCGAGGCGCGCGCCCAGCTCGTCCTTGCGGCCATGCACGAGGCCGGCTTCATCGACGCCGATGCCGCCAAGACCGCCATCGCTGCACCGGCGCAGGTGGTCGGCGACCACAATGCGGCGAGCGAGAACTACGTCGCCGACTGGGTGATGGACCTGCTGCCGCATTTCGTCGGGTCGTTCGACACCGACATCATCGTTGACACGACCATCGACATCGTCATGCAGGATGCGGCGGAAGCCGCGCTGCGCAAGGCGATCGACGCGCAGGGCGCGGCGCTGGGCGTCAGCCAGGGCGCGGTGGTCACCCTTGACACCGCCGGTGCGGTCAAGGCGCTGGTCGGCGGCCGGGACTACCGCGCCAGCCAGTACAACCGCGCCGTCTACGCCCGGCGCCAGCCGGGTTCGGCCTTCAAGCCCTTTGTCTATCTCGCCGCGCTGGAGAGCGGGCTGACGCCGCAGAGCGTGCGCATCGACGAGCCGATCAGCATCAAGGGCTGGTCGCCGCAGAACTATACGCGGAAATACCATGGACCGGTCACGCTGACCGAAGCGCTCAGCCTGTCGCTTAACACGGTCGCGGCAGGCCTTACCCAGGAAGTCGGACCGAAGACGGTCGCCCGCACGGCGAAGCGGCTCGGCATCACCTCGCCGCTTTCCGCCAATCCCTCGCTGGCGCTAGGCACCTCCGAAGTCACGCCGCTGGAGATCGCCGCCGCCTACGTGCCCTTCTCCAACGGCGGCTATGGCGTGCTGCCCCATGTCGTGCGCCGCATCCGCACCGTCGACGGCCGCACCCTCTACGCCCGCCAGGGCGATGGTCCGGGCAAGGTGGTCGACAGCGCCACCGTCGGCCGCATGAACCTGATGATGGTGGAGACGCTGCGCACCGGCACCGGCCGCAAGGCCCTGCTCGACGACCGGCCGGCCGGCGGCAAGACCGGCACCAGCCAAGAGTTCCGCGACGCCTGGTTCATCGGTTACACCGGCAACCTGACCACAGCGGTCTGGCTCGGCAACGACGACAATTCGCCGACCCGGCGCGCCACCGGCGGCTCGCTGCCGGCCGAGGTCTGGCGCGAGACGATGCAGGCAGCTCATGTCGGCCAGCCGGTCGCCGGCCTGCCGGGCGTGGCAGACAGCCTGCTGCTGGCCGCCGATCCCGCGCCCGCGGGCGGCCCGATTCCTCCCGCCGACGTCGGCGGCGACGCCGGCGCCGACGGCCGGCCGATCCTGCCCGCGCCGGGCGGCGGCGGCCCGCTCGACCTGCTCGGTCGCCTGTTCGGCGGCTGACCGCCTATCCGTAGCTGTGCAGGCGCTGACCATGGTCGCGCAGCCACTGCCGCGCTCGCGGCGTGTGCGGCGCCAGCTGGTGGCACAGCCGCCAGAACCGGTCAGAATGGTTCATTTCCTTCAGATGCGCCACCTCGTGGGCGGCGACATAGTCGAGGATGTCGGTCGGCGCCAGAATCAGCCGCCAGGAGAACGACAACCGGCCGTTGGACGCGCAGGAGCCCCAGCGGCTGCGCGTGTCGCGGATGCTGATTGCGCTCGCCCGCACCCCGAGTGTCCGCGTGTGGCGACCGACCGCGTCGGCGATGTCATCGCGCGCCGCCCGCTTCAGCCAGTCGGTCAGCTTGCGCGGCAGGTGCTCCTGCGCGCCGGGCACCAGGATGTGCGGGAGGTCGTCCGCTCCCTCGGCGGTCTCGATCAGGCCGCGCAGCCGGCCGGTCGGCGCGATGCGGTGCGGCACGCCGCGCAGCGGCACGAGGGCACCGGCCTCGAAGGCGACCGTATCGGGACGGGCATGCAGCTGGTCGCGCAGCCAGCCGGCATGGCGTTCGGCGAAGCGCTCGGCGGTGGCGAGGCTGCCACCCTTCGGGATGGTCAGCACCGGTTCGGACCGGTCCGGCGGCAGCCGCAGCAGATAACGCCGCGCGCGCGGATCGGCCCTGAGCCGGATCGCGACGTCGCAGCCGTCGATGACGAGGACCAGCCGGTCGGGCAGGGTGAGGCGCCTGGCGCGCAGAAGCATAGGGGTCGTCCGGTGATTCGCGATGCCGCTTCAGCCTAGCACGGGCCGGAAACGACGAAAGCGGCGCCAGGGGCGCCGCTTTCGGTCAGGGTCGGCCCTGTCGGCTACTGGCCGCTTACTGGCCGGAAGCCGTCGCCGGTCCGCGTCCACGGTTGGCCATGAACCGGTCGAACTCGTCCTGGTCCTTGGCCCGGCGCAGCTCGCGCAGGAAGTCGTCGAACTCGGCCCGCATGGCCTCCAGTCGAGCCCGTTCTTCCTCCAGCCGCTTCAGCTCGCGCTCGCGGTATTCGTCGAAAGCGACGTTGCCGGTGTGTCCGTAGCCGCCGCCCATCGAGTGCATGGCGTTGCGGAACGGCCGGGCGTCCCATTGGCCGCGCGCGTCGCGGGCCATGGCATGGAAGCGGTCGCCCCACAGGATATAGGCGAGCATCGCCAGTCCGAGCGGCCAGAACACGACGAAGCCGAGCACCATCAGACCGATGGTGACCGGGGTCCAGGCCGGTTTGATTGCACAAGTCGAGGTCATCGTCCCACCGTCGTCCCAGAGTTGTCATCCACCCGATGCAGGTGGGAGCGGCCCAGGTCCATGTCAAGACCGCGACGCGGGCGCTTCGGCGGAATTCGGCCGCAAACGACAGCCGCAAACGGCTGGAGCCGCCCGGGGGCGGCTCCGTGCACGGCGGCGTGGGAGGGCCTCAGCCGACGGTTTCGGTCAGCCGGCGCGCCTGCTCGATCCAGTTGTCGCGGGCGATGCGGCCGCGGAAGTCGAGTCGGGCGTCGAGCGCGTCGATCTGCTGCTCGGTCAGTGCGGCGATCTGCCAGTAGTGGAAGATGCCGGCGCCGTTGAGCGCCTTTTCCAGCTTCGGGCCGACGCCGGTGATCGCCTTCAGGTCGTCGGCGACGCCGCGCGGTTCGGACAGCAGGATCGCCGCCAGCGGGTCGGCCTTGGCGGGCGCCTTGGCCGCCAGCGTCCTGGCTGCGGCCGCCATCGCCGCCGGCTTGCGCCCGGCGGCATGGGTCAGCACGAAGTCGATGATTCGCGGCGCGATCTCCGAGCGGAAGCGCGAGCCGTTGAACACGCCGTAGTGGCCGACGTTCGGCTGCTCGTAATGCGCCTTCTTGTCGTCGGGCAGGCTGGTGCACAGATCGTGCGCGGCCCGCGTCTGGCCGCGGCCGGTGATGTCATCCTTCTCGCCTTCCACGGTCAGCAGTGCCGTGTTGCGGATGGCGGCGCAGTTCACCGGTGTATCGCCGTGCATCATGGTGCCGAGCGGCAGCGCGTGCTCGATGAATACGGTCTCGACCGTCTGCAGGTAGAACTCTGCGGAGAGGTCCATCACCGCCAGGTATTCGTCGTAGAAATCGCGGTGCTTCTCGGCGCTGTCGCCGTCACCCTTCACCAGGTGCTGGAAGAAGTCGCGATGGGCGATCAGGTGCCGGTCGAGGTTCATGCTCATGAAGCCGGACAGCTGCAGGAAGCCTGGGTAGACGTCGCGCATCACGCCGGGATGCGGGAACGGCACCTTCATGATGACGTTGCGGCGGAACCACTCAATGTCCTTGGACTGGGCGAGGTCGTTGACCGCGGTCGGCGCGACCCGGGTGTCGATCGGCCCGCCCATCAGCGTCATGGTCGACGGCGCATAGGGGTCGTCGCGCTCCTCCATCACCGCGACGGCCGCCAGAACCGGCACCGACGGCTGGCACACGGCGATCACGTGCGTGTCGGTGCCGAGGTAGTGGATCATCGAGATGACGTAGTCGATGTAGTCGTCGAGGTCGAACTTGCCCTCGGCGAGCGGGACCATGCGCGCGTCGATCCAGTCGGTGATGTAGACGTCGGCACGCGGCAGCATGGCCTCGACGGTGCCGCGCAGCAGCGTGGCATAGTGGCCGGACATCGGCGCGACGATCAGGAGTTTGGGATCCCGGCGCGGCTTCTCCAGCCCGCGTTCGAAGTGGATCAGGTTGCAGAACGGTCGGCTCCAGACGATCCGCTCGCGCACCGGCACCCGCATGCCGCCGACGCTGGTCTCGGGCAGCCCGAAATCGGGCTTGCCGTAGCGGCGCGTGGTCCGTTCCAGCACCTCGCAGGCCGCGGCGATCTGACGGCCGAACTGGGTATGGGTGAGCGGGTTGAACGGGTTCTGGAAATACAGCCGCGTGGCATCGGCCGCGGCGCGCACCGGACCCATGGCCGCATGATTGAGCTCGTAGAGGTGATAATACGGCACGTGTCCCAATCCTTGTGGCTGAACCGGAACCGGAGGACCGCTCCCGGCTGTTGCATCGCAGCAGGATAGGCCGAAGCCTATCGAGGCATCAATAGCCGGAGCGGGTCAACAGTTGCATCGACCTGTTGATGATTCGTGAAGGGTCCGTTGTGCAAGGCAAAGACGGATGACTATTTGGCCGCTGCCTGTTGTCGCGATGCAGCATGAAAGACTCGATAAAGTCTTTTTCCTGTAAGCGTTTAGCCGGATAATTGTATGCTTTGTTGCGCGGCGGCAACGCCGGCAGACTGCCCGTCCCGGCCGCCTCAGGCGGCGAGGTCGGCGACCACCGCGTCGAGCACGAAGAAGCCGTCGCGCGTCGCGCGCAGCTTGTGGTTGCCGATCTTCTCTACCATGCCGTGTTGGAGCAGCGCGTCCAGCCGGCGCGGGTCGATCTGCCGCCCGGCCAGGGCCTCGTAGCGGCTCAGGTCGACGCCCTCCACCAGCCTGAGCCCCATCAGCAGGTATTCGTCGCCCTGTTCCTCTTCGGTCAGCGGCAGGTTCTCGACCATGCCGTGGCCGTGCGCCTCGACATTGGCGAGCCAGGTTTCGGGGTGGCGTTCGATCGCCGTCGCCCGCTTGCTGGCGCCGAGCGACAGCCGCCCGTGCGCGCCCGGGCCGACGCCGACATAGTCGCCGTAGCGCCAGTAGACCAGATTATGCCGGCATTCCGCACCCGGTCTGGCGTGGTTCGATACCTCGTAGGCCGGCAGGCCGTGCGCCTCGGTGACCGCCTGGGTCAACTCGTAGAATTCCGCGCCGAGGTCCGGATCCGGCACGGTCAGCTTGCCGGCCTGGCGCAGGGCGAAGAACGGCGTGCCCTCCTCGATGGTCAGCTGGTAGAGCGACAGGTGGTCGGCGGCGAGCCCGATCGCCCGCTCCAGCTCCGCTTGCCAGCCGGCGACGGTCTGGCCGGGGCGCGCGTAGATCAGGTCGAAGGACAGGCGCGGAAACGTCGCCCGCGCCGTGTCGATCGCGGCCAGCGCGGTCTGCACGTCGTGCAGCCGGCCGAGCATCTTCAGGTCCGGATCGTTGAGCGCCTGCACGCCGAGCGACACCCGGTTGACGCCGGCGGTGCGGTAGCCGCGGAACCGCTCGGCCTCTACGCTGGACGGATTGGCCTCCAGCGAGATCTCGACGTCCGCGTCCAGCGCCCAGTGGCCTGCGATCGCCTCCAGGATGCGTTCGACGGTGCACGGCGCCATCAGCGACGGCGTGCCGCCGCCGAAGAAGATCGACTGCACCCGCCGTCCGCGCGTCCACTCGGCGAAATGCGCCAGTTCGCGCTCGAAGGCGGCGACGAAGCGCGCCTGGTCGACACCGGCGTGGCGCACATGCGAGTTGAAGTCGCAATAGGGGCACTTGGCGGTGCAGAACGGCCAGTGCACGTAGATCGCGAAGCCGGCGTCCGTGGAAAGGGTCATCCGGTCTCCAGGCAGGCCTTGGAAAAGGCGACGAAAGCGCGTGCCCGGTGCGATAGCGCCGGCGTCGTCCGTGACCAGCCGTGCTTTTCCGTCGAACTCATCTCGCCGAAGGTGCGTGCATGGCCATCGGGCTGGAACATCGGATCGTAGCCGAAGCCCTGCTCGCCGCGCGGCGGCCACACCACCTGGCCCTCGACCTCGCCGCGGAAGAATTCGCGGTGGCCGTCCGGCCAGGCCAGGCACAGCACCGCCACGAAGGAGCCACGGCGCCGGTCCGGCGTCGTGCCACCGGCCTGCTGCAGCTTTTCCTCGATGGCGCGCATGGCCATGGCGAAGTCCTTGTCCGGACCGGCCCAGCGGGCAGAATACACGCCCGGGGCACCGTCGAGCGCGGCGACGCAGAAGCCGCTGTCGTCGGCGAGCGACGGCAGGCCGGAGCCCCTGGCCGCCGCCAGCGCCTTCAGCTCGGCATTGGCCTCGAATGTGGTGCCGGTTTCTTCCGGCTCCGGCAGGTCGAGCTCGCCCGCCGACACGACGTCGAAGCCGTAGGGAGAGAGCAACTCGCGGATCTCGCGGATCTTGCCGGGATTGTGGCTGGCGACGACCAGGCGGCCGGGTTCCAGCTTGCGGTGGCTCATCGGATGCCCCTCAGAGGATCGACATTTTCTGCAGGTCGACGAGACGGCCGATGCCCTTCTTGGCCAAGCCGAGCAGGGCGGCGAACTCGTCCTCGGTGAACGGCGCTCCTTCCGCCGTGCCCTGGATCTCGACGATGCCGCCCGTCCCGGTGAGGACGAAGTTGGCGTCTGTCTCGGCGGCCGAATCCTCGACATAGTCGAGGTCGAGCACCGGCGTGCCCTTGTAGATGCCGCAGGAGATCGCGGCGACATGGTCCTTCAGCACCGGCTTGGTCACCATGTCGCGCGCGCGCATCCATTCGATGCAGTCGCGCAGCGCCACCCAGGCGCCAGTGATCGACGCCGTGCGCGTGCCGCCATCGGCCTGGATGACATCGCAGTCGACCGAGATCTGGTATTCGCCGAGCGCTTCCAGGTCGACCACTGCGCGCAGCGAGCGGCCGATCAGGCGCTGGATCTCCTGGGTGCGGCCGGACTGCTTGCCGACCGACGCCTCGCGGCGCATGCGCTCGCCGGTAGCGCGCGGCAGCATGCCGTACTCGGCCGTCACCCAACCGCGCTGCTGGCCGCGCAGCCACGGCGGCACGCGCTCCTCCAGGCTGGCGGTGCACAGCACGTGGGTGTCGCCGAACTTGACCAGGCACGAGCCTTCGGCGTGTTTCGAAACGCCGCGTTCCAGGGTCACGGCCCTCAGTTCATCGGCATCGCGTTTGGACGGACGCATCGGCGGCTCCTTTTTCCTTGCGCCGGCCCCTGCCGGGCCGTTGGTGCTCCTGTGTCGGCCAGCTTGTAGACCTGCGGGCCGAGAGCCGTAAAGGCCTGCTTGCGCTTGACCTGACTTTTGGTCCTATATCTTTGAGGACAGGCGTCGGAGCGGACAGCGGGGGCAAGCGCGAAAGGATGGAGCGGACGTGGTGAGTCTGAGCGATCTGGACAAGCGTTCACGCGAGATTTTCCGTTCGATCGTGGAGGCATACCTGGACACGGGCGAGCCGGTCGGTTCGCGCAACGTCGCGCGCGGGCTGGCCATGTCGCTGTCGCCGGCGTCCGTGCGCAACGTCATGGCCGACCTGGAGCACATGGGCCTGCTCTATTCGCCGCACACCAGCGCCGGCCGGCTGCCGACCGAGACCGGGCTGCGCTTCTTCATCGACGCCCTGCTCGAGGTCGGCGACCTGTCGCGCGAGGAGCGCGAGCGCATCGACGTCCAGGTCCGCGCCTCCGGCATGAAGAATTCCACCGAGCAGGTGCTCACCGAGGCCAGCCAGATGCTCTCCGGCCTGTCCAGCGGCGCCGGCGTCGTGCTCACCCACAAGTCGGACATCCGCCTCAAGCACATCGAGTTCGTCCGCATCGAGCCGCTGCGCGCGCTCACCGTGCTGGTCGGCGAGGACGGCTCGGTCGAGAACCGCATCATCGACCTGCCTGCCGGCCTGCCGTCCTCGGCGCTGGTCGAGGCGGGCAACTACCTCAACACCTTGATCCAGGGCCGCACCCTGTCGGACGTGCGCCGTGAGCTTGAGCGCTTGCGCGCCGCCGAGCAGGCCGAGCTCGACCAGCTCACCCGCAAGATCGTCGAGGCGGGCCTCGCCGTCTGGGCCGGAGACAACCGCGACGGCGACATGCTGATCGTGCGCGGCCAGTCCAACCTGCTCGCCGACGTCGGCGCGGCCGAGGATCTGGAACGCGTGCGCCTGCTGTTCGACGACCTGGAGAACAAGCGCGACCTGATCCAGCTTCTGGGTCTGGCCGAGAAGGGCGACGGCGTGCGCATCTTCATCGGTTCGGAGAACAAGCTGTTCTCGCTGTCGGGCTCGTCCATCGTCGTCTCGCCCTACCGCGACCGCGACCAGCGCATCGTCGGTGTGCTCGGTGTCATCGGCCCGACCAGGCTCAACTACGCCCGCGTCATCCCGATGGTCGACTACACCGCCCGCCTGGTCAGCCGCGTGCTCGGCTAGGCGCGCGGGCCCCGGCGCTTGCCCGCGCCGGCCTGCGATGCCACATAGACCGCAACGTCCCGGACCGGAACCCGTCATGCTGTCGCCCGCCGAACTCGAACGCTACGCCCGCCACATCGTCCTGCAGGAGGTCGGCGGCCCCGGCCAGCACAGGCTCAAGGGCGCCCGCGTGCTGGTCGTCGGCGCCGGCGGCCTCGGCGCGCCGGTCCTGCAGTATCTCGCCGCCGCCGGCATCGGCACGCTCGGCATCGTCGATGACGATACGGTTTCCCTGTCCAACCTTCAGCGCCAGGTCATCCACGACACCGGCATGCTCGGCGAGCCCAAGGTCGCCAGCGCTGCGGAGGCGATCGCCCGGCTCAATCCACATGTCAGGGTCGAGCCGCACCCGACCCGCCTTGCCCCGCACAACGCCATGGCGCTGGTTTCCGGCTACGATCTGGTCGTCGACGGCACCGACAATTTCGCCACCCGCTACCTGGTCTCGGATGCCTGCTTCTTCGCCGAAAAGCCGTTGGTGACCGCCGCCGTCGGCCGCTTCGACGGTTCGCTGACGACGCTCAAGCCCTACGAGGCCGGGCCCGATGGCACGCCCAATCCGACTTATCGCTGCCTGTTCCCGGCACCGCCGCCCGAAGGCCTGCTGCCGACCTGCGCCGAAGCCGGCATCCTCGGCGCGCTGACCGGTATTCTCGGTGCCATGCAGGCGCTGGAGGCGATCAAGGAGATTGCCGGCGTCGGCGAGGGCCTGGTCGGCCGCCTCGTCCTGTTCGACGCCCGCAGCTTCCGCATGGACACGATCCGCTACCGCTGGTCGCCGAAGAACCCGCTCACCGGCGATACCCGCAAGACCTGGGCCGAGTTGATCGACGCCGCCTGAGCCCGTTGCCCTTGGGCGCGCAACGAAAAAGCCGCGGGCGCAGTCCGCGGCTTCCGTCAGTCCGTCCGTGCCGGTGTCCGGCCTCAGTTCGCCTTGTTGGCCGGCTCCTGCGCCGTCATGTTCTGGCGGTACAGTTGGGCGAAGTCGATCGGGTCGAGCATCAGCGGCGGGAAGCCGCCGTTGCGCGTCGCGTCGCCGAGGATCTGGCGCGCGAACGGGAACAGCATGCGCGGGCATTCGATCATCACGAACGGATGCAGGTGCTCCTCCGGCACGCCGGTGATGCGGAAATAGCCGCCGTAGATCAGTTCGACGTTGAACATCAGCAGGCCCGGCCGCTCGGCCTTGGCGTTCAGCGCCAGCACGACCTCGAACTGGCCATCGCCCATCGGCTGGGCGGTGACGTTGACGCTGATGTCGAGCTTCGGTTGATCGCCCTGCTGCAGCGAGCGCGGCGCGTTCGGATTCTCGAAAGACAGGTCCTTGATGTACTGGGCCAGGATGCTCATGCCCGGCACGGCGCCGGCGTTCTGGGCCTGCGCTGCGGCGCCGCCATCGGTGGTGTCGGTCATCGTGTCTCTTCCGTCTCTCGGTTCCGGTTGCGGCCCCGGGCCTGGACCCTGGGTCGGGGCCCGGGACCGGACGCCCGCAGGGTGGGCCATGAAGTCGCCGGAGCGCGCGCGTCTCCGTGCCGGCTGGCTAGCATGGTTGGCCCCGCCCGGACAAGGGGTGAGGCCTTGCCTTGGCGGCGAAACCGGCCCAGGAATAGCCGATGAACAGGAAACCGGAATCCGCCCTTCACCTGCCGCACCGGCGGCTTAAGCTCGACACGCTCGTGCGCCTGCGCTGGCTCGCCGTCGCCGGCCAGACCACGGCGCTGCTGGTGGTCCAGATCGGTCTCGGCTATCCCCTGCCGGTCGGGCCGGCCTTCGCTCTGGTTGCCCTGTCCGCCTGGCTCAACGTCTACCTGAAGATCCGCTCGCCGTCGGCGCTGCGTCTGTCCGACCGCGCCGCTGCGCTGCAGCTCGCCTACGACATCCTGCAGATGAGCGGCCTGCTGTTCCTCACCGGTGGCCTCGGTAACCCCTTCGCGTTCCTGCTGCTGGCGCCGGTGATGGTGTCGGCGACCGGCCTGTCCGGCCGCCACACGCTGGCGCTCGGCGCGCTCGCCACCGTCGCCGCGACGCTGCTGGCAGTGTTCCACTACCCCCTGCCCTGGCCGGGCGCGCGTGACTTCGTCCTGCCGCTGGTCTATTCGGTCGGCGTCTGGGTCGCGCTGGTCTGCTCGCTCGCCTTCATGGCGGTCTATGCTTTCCGCGTCGCCGAGGAGGCGCGCCAGCTCGCCGACGCGCTCGCCGCCAGCGAACTGGTGCTCGCCCGCGAACAACACCTCAACGCTCTCGACGGCCTCGCCGCCGCAGCCGCCCACGAACTCGGCACGCCGCTGTCGACCATCTTCCTGACCGCCAAGGAACTGTCCAGCGAGTTCGATGCCGGCGATCCGCGCGCCGAGGACGTCGCCCTGATTCGCTCCCAGGCCGAGCGCTGCCGCGACATCCTGCGTCAGATCGCCACCCTGTCGAGCGATCGCGACCGGCTGTTCCAGCGCATGCCCATGTCGCAGCTGGTCGAGGAGGTGGTCGCCCCCCATCGCGACTGCGGCCTTGACATCTGGGTCCAGGTCTCCGGCGAGGGGCCCGAGCCGGTCGGCTCGCGCAACCCGGCGATCCGCTACGGCCTGAGCAACCTGCTCGAGAACGCCATCGACTTCGCCGACACCGCCGTCTCCGTTGTCTGCGGCTGGGACGATGGCACGGTCCGTATCGTCATCATGGACGACGGCCCCGGCTTTTCCCCCGACGTCATCGGCCGGCTCGGCGAGCCCTACGTCTCCGCCCGCAGCGGCCGCGGCTCGCGTCACCAGACCGGAGGCGGTCTCGGCCTCGGCTTCTTCATCGCCAAGACGCTGCTCGAGCGCACCGGCGCGCGCCTGGCGCTGGAGAACCGCCCGCCGCCCGACACCGGCGCGATCGTGCGGGTTTTCTGGCCGCGCGGCGCGATAGAATCCGCCGGCGATATGGACCGGTAAGACTTTTCCCGCCATAAGAACACCAAGGGTCGTTGCCGGTCGCCGCCGCGAACCGGAAACAACGGCACGTCGGAGCATTGAAAACGCAGGATCGAAGACATGTCTGATGCTGAGCCTCGACAGATCGAGGCGGCCGACCGCAGCCTCCTGATCGTCGATGACGACAAGGCGTTCCAGCAGCGCCTGGCCCGGGCGATGGAGAAGCGCGGCTTCGAGGCCGACACCGCCGACAGCGTGCGCGAGGCCGTCGCCAAGCTGGGCGCGGCGCCGCCGGCCTTCGCGGTGGTCGACATGCGGCTGGAGGACGGCAGCGGCCTCGACGTGATCGAGGCCCTGCGCCGCGTCCGTCCGGATGCCCGGGCGGTGATCCTCACCGGCTACGGCAACATCGCCACGGCGGTCACTGCGGTGAAGCTCGGCGCCATCGACTACCTGGCCAAGCCGGCGGATGCCGACGACGTGTTCGCCGCGCTGACCCGCCAGGGCGACGAGAAGGCGCAGCCGCCGGAAAACCCGATGTCGGCCGACCGGGTGCGCTGGGAACACATCCAGCGCGTCTACGAACTGTGCGACCGCAACGTCTCGGAGACGGCGCGCCGGCTCAACATGCACCGCCGTACCCTGCAGCGCATTCTCGCCAAGCGGGCGCCGCGCTGACCGGAGAGAGCCGTCCCGTCCGGCTGCCCCACGGATGCCACGTTCGCTGCCTAGGCGGTGACCGGAACGGGTTTCGGTCTTGGAGTAAAGAGCCCATGCAGTCGACGCCGGGCCGCTTCGGCCCATTCGGATGTGCCGGTGCCGCAACCGCTTTGCTTGTCCTCTCCCTCGTGGCTCCGGCGGCGGCGCAGACGTTGCCGCAGGAGTTGCGCATCTCGGTCGTGCCCGCCGAGCCGGGGATCCGCTCCGTGCTGGTCAACCGTAAATACCGGCCGATCGTCTCCCGCGGCGTCGAGGGCGTGGTGGTCGAGACGGTCACCTCCTCCGTCGAACCCGGCTCCGTCACCTGCCAGGTCGAGCTGGAGGTAACCTTGGAAAACAGCCGCGTGCTGCGGTCCGAGGCGGACATCTGCGCCGCCGGCGGCAAGCTGTTGATCGACGTCAAGAGCAACCAGGGGTCGCCCGGCCGCGCCCGTGTCGTGCCGCTCGACGGTTCCGCCGGTGAAACGGCAGGCCAGACGGCAGGACAGGCCCCCGCATCGACCCCGGGCCAGACCGCCGGACGGACGTCTGGACAGGCCGCCGCAACGCCGCCGGCCGAGACCCGCTCCCCCGTCGAGGCCCGGCCGCAGCCGGCCGACCGGGCAGCCCCGCCGCAGGATCGCGCCGCCGCTCCGTCGCCTCAGCCGGATCCGGTGCCCGAGCCGGCGCCACGCGACCTGTCGTCGATCGTCGCCGAGGCGCTGGACCGGCCCGCCGCCCCCGCGTCCGATCCCGGCTCCACTTCCGGTCCCGCTTCCAGTCCCGGTCCGGTCGCCGGCGACCTGCGGCCGACGCAGCAGGAGCTTCCGGCCGAAGCGGTCGCCGAGCGCGTCTGGTCGGTTGCCGGCACGGATCTGGGCTCGCCGGCCGCGACGCTGGTCCATGGCCTTGCGGATACCGACGACGTCGATTTCACCGCCACCTGCGTGCCCCAGTCCGGTCTCGCGACAGTGCGGTTGACGGGTCGGGACACGGCTGTCGATCGGGGCCGGAACGTGTCCGTTGCCCTGCGCGCCGACGACTTCTATGTCGGCTACGACGCCGCCGGCTCCGACGCTCGCAACCGGTATGGCCAGCCTGTCCCCGAATTCGCCGTCGCGATGACCGATCCGCTTTGGGACGCGCTGGCGCGCAAGAGCGCGCTCGAGGTCTCCCTCGACGGCGGCCCCGCCTATTCGGTGTCGCTGAAGGGCAGCGCCAGGCCGGTGCGCCTGTTCGTCGCTACCTGCGCCGAGCCGCAGCAGATTGTCGAGACGGCGCCGGCCGGCGACCTGGACGCCGCCGGCGGCCAGGGCGACGTCGCCTGCACCGAGGTCGGCCGCATCCGCTCGCCCGAGGGCGGCTATCGCGGCCGCATCCTGTTCCGCAACGCCCGCAACGAGCCGGTCGACGTGTCCTGGATCGACTATTTCGGCATGCAGCGCCACTACGCCCGCCTGCAGCCCGGCCAGGTCCTCGATCAGGAGACGTTCCTGTCCCATGCCTGGCTGGTCACCGGCTCCGGCGGCCGCTGCCTCGGCGTCTACGTCAGCCGCAGTCCGTCCCAGGAGGTGATCGTCCGGCCGCCGGCGCAGCCGGCCTGGGGCGCAGGCCCGGAGGCGGTCGCCGGTGCGGCACCGGTTGTCGCCGAGTATCTCTGCGCCGCCGGCGTCGACCTGCAGGTCACCTTCGACCATGGCCGTCAGGTCGCGGTGGTCGCGGAATTCGGCCGCATGCCGGTCACCCTGCCGATCCGCTCGGCCGGGCCGGACTTCCTTTACGAAGAGGCAGGGTACAGCCTGGCCGGCCGGATCGACAACGCGACCTGGTCGAGACCCGGTCTCGATGGGGTCTTCTGCGCGCGCCGATAAGAAGTTCTGAAGGAACATTCGCGGAAAGTTTAAGTTAAAAACCTCGTCATAATTTACAATATAAGGCTTTTTTTACAGGTGCTGCCCTCAATGTTGGGTAGATTAAACCCGAACAAGGGCTCGAACCATGTCCTTTGCCCGCCTTCCGCTGGTCTGGAAAATAAGCATTCCGCTGCTTACGATTTTCGCCTTCACCATCGTGCTGGCCATCGTTAGCCTGACGGCCCTGCGCTCGGCGATGCTCGACGAGCGCAAGCTCAGCATCGAGCACATCACCCGGACGGCGCAGTCCATCGTCGCCAGGTATCACGAACTCGAGAAGAGCGGCGAGTTGTCGACGGAAGTCGCCCAGGCGGCGGCGAAGACCGCCGTGTCGGCCATGCGCTACGAAGACGGCAACTACGTGTTCATCTTCGACTATACCGGCATGACCCTGGTTCACGCCAGCCCGACCCTGGTCGGCACCGACATGATCGGCATGACCGACAAGAATGGCGTGCAGGTCATCAAGGGCCTGATCGACATCGGCAAGCAGGGCGGCGGCGCGCTCGCCTACATGTGGCCGCGCGCCGGCAGCGACGTGCCGATCGAAAAATACAGCTGGGCGGAAGGGTTTGCGCCGTGGGGCTGGATGATCGGCACGGGCGTCTACATCGACGACCTTGACGCGGCGTTCTGGAACCAGGCGCTGCTGATCGTGGCGATTGCCGCGGGCGGCGCGGTGCTGGCATTCCTGATCGCCTTCGCGGCCATCCGCAGCATCAATGCGCCGATCGCCAGGCTGACGGCGAACATGAACACGCTTGCCGAAGGCGACAGTGACATCGTCATCGAGGGTGCCGACCGCGGCGACGAGATCGGCCAGATGGCGGCGGCGATGGAGGTGTTCGTTCGCAACGAGGCGAGCCGCAAGCGGCTGGAGGCCGAGCAGCTGGCGCGCCAGGACGAGGCGGTGCGCCGGGGCGCGGAGGTGCAGCGGTTGAGCGTGGAGTTCGACAGCCGGATCACGGCGATGATGGGCGTGATCGAGCAGTCGGTGAAGCGCCTGCAGGAGGCCTCCAGCGAGATGACCGCGGGCGCGGAGCAGACGACGCGCCAGAGCGGCCTGGTCAATTCGGCGTCGGAGCAGGCGGCGCGCAACGTGGAAACGGTGGCGGCGGCGGCCGAGGAGCTGTCGGCGTCGGTGTCGGAGATCCGCCGCCAGGTGCAGGCCTCGACCCAGATCGCCTCCAAGGCGGCGACCGAGGCGGGTTCGACCAACAGGCGCATGCACGGCCTGTCGGAGGCGGCCGGGCGCATCGGCGAGGTGGTGACGTTGATCCAGGCGATCGCCGAGCAGACCAACCTTCTGGCGCTGAACGCGACCATCGAGGCGGCGCGCGCCGGCGAGGCCGGCCGCGGCTTTGCGGTCGTCGCGGCGGAAGTGAAGGAACTGGCCAACCAGACCTCCAAGGCGACGGAGGAGATCTCCAGCCAGATCTCGGCGATCCAGCAGGAGACGGAACAGGCCGCGGGCGCGATCTCGTCGGTGACGCAGATCATCGACCAGATGAACGACATCGCGGCCTCGATCGCGGCCTCCGTGGAGCAGCAGGGCGCGGCGACGGCGGAAATCGCGCGCAACGCGACGGAGGCCTCGCGCGGCACGATGGAGGTGACCTCCAACATCGGCGCGGTGTCGGACGCGGCGCGCACGACGCGCACGGCCGCCGAGACGGTCGACGCCTCGGCCCATCAGTTGGAGGAAAACGCCGCCCAGCTGCGCGCCCAGGTCGCCGACTTCCTCACCGGTGTCCGCAGCCAGGCGGCCTGACACGCGCCGCGACCCGAAAGGACCGAGCCCCGCCGGACCCCTCCGGCGGGGCTTTAGACCGCTGCCAAACCTCCAGACGCGTCATCCCGCGCGCAGCGAAGCGCAGATACGGGATCGGTGAGCCGGGGGCCTCTCGGTCTCCTTCATTGACATCATCGACACCGCGGCTCTCCGGTTCCGGCTCGCAGCTCACGCTTGGCCGGAACGACATCGGAGAGGCTTTTCCGGATTGGGGCCGCCTCAGATCTTGCGCAGCGCCACCGTGGCGACGCGATGGCTGGCGTCCTTGGTCAGGATCAGGTCGGCGCGCGGCCGCGTCGGCAGGATGTTCTCGCGCAGGTTCTCCAGGTTGATGTTGGCCCAGATGCTGCGCGCGGTCTTTTCCGCCTCCTCGTCGGAGATGCGCGAGTAGCGGTGGAAATACGAGCCCGGATCGCGGAACGCGGTCTCGCGCAGGTGCATGAAGCGTTCCACGTACCAGGTCTCGAGGATGTCCTCCGGCGCGTCAATATAGACCGAGAAGTCGAAGAAGTCGGAGACGAACGGCACCGCCCGCCCGTCCTTGGGCAGCTCGCGCGTCTGCAGCACGTTCAGTCCCTCGACAATCAGGATGTCCGGCTTGTCAATTGTCACCGAATGGCCGGGCATGACGTCGTAGTAGAAGTGCGAATAGACCGGCGCCCGCACGCTGCGCCTGCCGGCCTTGATGTCGCTGAGGAACTTCAGCAGCGCCGGCCGGTCGAAGCTTTCCGGGAAGCCCTTGCGCTGCATCAGGCCCTGAGCCTCCAGCACGGCGTTGGGGTAGAGGAAGCCGTCGGTGGTGACAAGGTCCACCTTGGGGCTTGCGGGCCAGCGCGCCAGCAGCGCGCGCAGCACGCGCGAAGTGGTCGACTTGCCGACCGCCACCGAGCCGGCGACGCCGACGATGAACGGCGTCTTGCCGTCGTTGATGCCGAGGAACTTCTTGGTCGCCTGATGCAGCAGCAGCGTCGCCTCGGCGTAATAGGCAAGCAGCCGCGACAGCGGCAGGTAGATGCTCTCCACCTGCGCCATCGACACCGGGTCGTTGAGGCCCTGCAGCTCCGCCACTTCGGCCGCCGTCAGGGTCATCGGCGTATCGGCCCGCAGGCGGGCCCATTCGGCTTCCGTGAACACCCGGTAAGGCGACAGGTCCATGCTGTCGGTCCGGGAGATGCTCTGGTCCATGTGCTGTCGCAGTCCTGGCTGCCCTGGATCGCCCGGATCCGGCTCGGCCGGCTCGGCGCGCCGTCGTCCGGGGATCGATTTCGTCCTGGCGGAGCGGGGCGCCGCGCGTGAAGGCGCGTCCCGTTCCCTGTCTCGGGCCCTGTCTCGGGCCCTAGTCGGCCGGCCGGGAAGCCTTCTCCTCCAGGCCCGTGCGCCCGGTGCGGGCGGCGAGCTCGGCCATCACCTCGTCGAGGCCGACGCCCGACACCCTGAGCACCACCAGCAGGTGGTAGAGCAGGTCGGCCGCCTCGCCCTTCAGCCCGGCGCGGTCGCCGGCAACCGCGGCGATCGCCGCCTCCACGGCCTCCTCGCCGAGCTTCTGGGCGCATTTCGCCACGCCTTTGGTGACAAGCTTGCGCGTGTAGGACGCCTCGTCGTCGCTGGCCGCACGGGCGGCGACGATGGCGTCCAGATCGGCAAGGGTAAAGTCGGTCATGGCTGGTTCGGTTCCCGGCAACTCAGGAGTCATATACCGCATTGCGGCAGCGCGTCAGATATCCATTCGCATGGGGATGCCGGCTGCGGCCATGTGCGCCTTGGCCTCGTGGATCGTGTAGGTGCCGAAATGGAAGATCGACGCCGCCAGCACCGCCGTGGCATGGCCGTCGCGGATGCCCTCGACCAGATGGTCGAGCGTGCCGACGCCGCCCGAGGCAATCACCGGCACCGGCACCGCGTCGGCGATCGCCCGCGTCAGCGCGATGTTATAGCCGGCCTTGGTGCCGTCCCGGTCCATCGAGGTGACCAGCAGTTCGCCGGCGCCGAGCGCCACGACCTGTTTCGCGAACGCCACCGCGTCGATGCCTGTCGGCGTCCGGCCGCCGTGGGTGAAGATCTCGAACCGCTCCGGCTCGCCCGCCGCATTGACCTGCTTGGCGTCGATGGAGACGACGATGCACTGCGAGCCGAACTTCTCTGCCGCCTCGCGCACGAACTCCGGGTTCTTCACCGCCGCGGTGTTGATCGACACCTTGTCGGCGCCTGCGACCAGCAGCTTGCGGATGTCCTCGATGGTGCGCACGCCGCCGCCGACGGTCACCGGCATGAAGCAGGCTTCCGCCGTCCGCCGCACCACGTCGAAGATGGTGTCGCGACCCTCGTGGCTGGCCGTGATGTCGAGGAAGCACAGCTCGTCGGCGCCGGCCGCGTCATAGGCCTTGGCCGCCTCGACCGGATCTCCGGCGTCAACCAGGTCGACGAAGTTGACGCCCTTGACGACGCGGCCGTCCTTGACGTCGAGACAGGGGATAACGCGGGCCTTGAGGGTCATGACGCCGCCTTTCTGGCCCCACGAATCAGAGCCATCGCTTCCTTCGGGTCGAGCCGGCCGTCGTAGAGCGCCCGGCCGGAAATCGCGCCTTCCAGGATCGCGCAGTCGGGTTCGAGCAGCCGCCTGACGTCCTCGATCGAGGCCAGCCCGCCGGAGGCAATCACCGGAATGAAGACCGCACGCGCCAGCTCCAGGGTTGCCGGAATGTTGAGCCCCTTGAGCACGCCGTCGCGGTCGATATCGGTGTAGACGAGCGCGGCGACGCCGGCGTCCTCGAAGCGCCTGGCCAGCTCGATGGCGGTCAGGTCCGAGGTCTCCGCCCAGCCCTCGACCGCGACCCGGCCGCCGCGCGCGTCGATGCCGACGGCGATCCGTCCCGGAAAGCGCCGGCAGGCGGCCTTGACCAGGTCCGGATCGCGCACGGCCGCCGTGCCGAGGATGACCCGGGTGATGCCCTTCGCCAGCCAGGCCTCGATCTGCGCGAGCGTGCGGATGCCGCCGCCGAGCTGCACCGGGTTCTTGGTCGCCGTCAGGATGGCGTCGACGGCGGCGCCGTTGCGGCTCTCGCCGGCGAAGGCGCCGTCGAGGTCGACCACGTGCAGCCACTCGAAGCCCTGGTCCTCGAAAGCCTTCGCCTGCGCGGCCGGATCGTCGTTGAACACCGTCGCCTGCGCCATGTCGCCCAGCTTCAGGCGCACGCACTGGCCGTCCTTCAGGTCGATGGCGGGGAAGAGAATGGTCATGCGGTCTGTGGTTCCCGGGTGCCGGCGGGCGGTGCCCGCGGGCCCTGTTTCGGATCGAAGGCCGGTCAGAGGCCTTCGACGATGACGAGATGGCCGTCGGCGCACGACTGCCGGATCTTCGCCGCGATCTGGTATTCCGGCGAATTGTAGCAGTCGAGCGCCTGCTGCTTGGTTTCGAATTCGATCACCACGTGGCGCTCGCCGAGGTCGCCCTCCATCGACGCATGGTCGCCGCCGCGGGCGAGGAACCGCGCGCCGTATTTCTCGAACGCCGGCTTGGCCGCGGCGACATAGGCCGGATAGGCCTGCGGGTCGCGGATCTTCACATGGGCAATCCAGTAGCCTTTCGCCATGAGGCTCCTCCTTTTCAAGGCGTCCAGTCCAGGAAATTGGCAATCAGCCCGAGACCGAGCCGCTGGCTCTTCTCCGGGTGGAACTGGGTGCCGACCATGGTGTCCTTCGCCACCATCGCGGTGAAGCTGCCGCCGTAGTCGAAGGTCGCCAGCCGGTCCTCTTCGCGCGCCGTGGCGAAGTGGTAGGAATGCACGAAATAGGCGTGCAGCCCGTCCGCCCCCGTCTCCAGTCCGGCCAGCACCGGATGGCCGGCGGGGCGCACGTCAATGGTGTTCCAGCCCATGTGCGGGATCTTCAGCGACGGATCCGACGGCGTCATCTCGGCGACGTCGCCGGCAATCCAGTCCAGCCCCTCGACCGTCTCGAACTCCAGGCCGCGGCTCGCCATCAGCTGCATGCCGACGCAGATGCCGAGGAACGGCCGGCCGTGCCGGCGCACCGCCTCTTCCAGCGCCTCGATCATGCCGGGCACGGCGGCGAGCCCGCGCTTGCAGTCTGCGAAGGCGCCGACGCCGGGCAGCACGATCCGGTCGGCGCGCGCCACGCGATCCGGGTCCGCGGTGACGATGACGTCGGGCGTGCGCGCATGCGCCCGCGCGGCCCGCTCGAACGCCTTGGCGGCCGAGCGCAGGTTGCCAGAGCCGTAGTCGATGATGGCGACGCTCATCGGCCCGCCTCCGGGGCGGTCGGGGCCAGTGTCAGCCCGACCACCCGCTCGGTGCCGATGCGCGGCACGATGCCGGTTCCGGCCTGGGCTCCCGTACCGACCTGCGCGGGCGGGGTCGCCAGGCGCCGGGCGCCGGCCGCGCTCCAGGTCCGGAAGAAGCGGCTCTCCGCCTCCTCGATGTCAGAGCCCGAGGCGACGCCTGCCAGGCGCCAGCCCTTCCGCTCCAGCGACCAGCGCCGCAGCGCATTGGCCTCCAGGCCGATCAGGACGGCGAGCAGGAACGCTGCGACGCCTGGCCCCGGCCCGCCAATGAAGCGGGCGGCCGCCTCCAGCGCCACAGTCGCGGCGAGATAGGCGAGCAGCGCCAGCCACATCCGGTGCCACAGCAGCCACAGGCCGGAAAACGCCAGCGCGCCCCAGGAAAATCCCTCGCGCAGGAACAGCAGGCGATCGGCCGCTCGCGCGGTTGCCTCGCCTGTGCCGACCTCGGGCGGCACCATGACCATGTAGACGCTCATCGCTTGCGCTCCTCAGCCGCCGAGCTGGCCCTTGGTGGTCGGGATACGGCTGCCCTGGCGCGGGTCGATCTCGACCGCCTTGCGCAGGGACCGCGCCACCGCCTTGAAGCAGGTTTCCGCGATATGGTGGCAGTTCGAGCCGTAGAGATTGGCGATGTGCAGGGTGATGCCGGCGTTCATGGCGAAGGCGCGGAAGAACTCCTCGAACAGCTCGGTGTCGAACTCGCCGATCTTCGGCCGGGAGAACTCCACCTGCCAGACCAGGAACGGCCGCCCCGAAACGTCGAGCGCGCAGCGCGTCAGCGCCTCGTCCATGGCGAGATGCGTGTCGGCGTAGCGGGTTATGCCGGCCATGTCGCCGAGCGCCTGACGGATCGCCTGGCCGAGCGCGATGCCGGTGTCCTCCACCGTGTGGTGGAAGTCGATGTGGGTGTCGCCTTCGGCGCGCACGGTGATGTCGATCAGAGAATGGCGCGCAAGCTGCTCCAGCATGTGATCGAAGAAGCCGACACCGGTCGCCACGTCATAGGCGCCCGTTCCGTCGAGTGTGACCTCGACCTGGATGCGGGTTTCCTTGGTGGTGCGCGAAATCGTCGCTGAACGCATCTGTCGTCCTTCCGTCGGCCGGCCGCGATCTGGTGCCGGCGAAGCCGCGCCGTTTTAGCAGGCCGGTCCGGTCAATGAAAGGTCCATGGCCCGGCGCGCACGACAAGCCGCGGCCTAGGTCTGCCTGCAGCAGCGATGGCGACGGCCTCCCTGGTTGAGGTTCTGGCCGCCGCTCCGCCCCCGCGGCTGGCGCTGCCGCGCCGCCGGTGCTAGGAAGTCCCGGTCAGCACTCGAATCCAGTCCTTGCCCGGGAGACCGCGCCGTGTCCGCCAGCCCCTTCGCGCCGACTTCCGCCGTCGGCCGCCTCGTCCTGCCGCTCGACGTGCCGACCGTCGAGGCCGCACGCGCCCTGATCGCGGCGACCAGGGGCGCCGTCGGCGTCTACAAGATCGGCATGGAACTGCAGTTCGCCGGCGGGCTGGAGCTCGCCCGCGAGCTCGCCGCCGAGGGCGTTGACGTCTTTCTCGACGTCAAGCTGCTCGACATCGACAACACCATCATGAGCGCGGTCCGCACCATCGCGACCATGGGCGTGCGCTTCGTGACCCTGCATGCCTATCCGAAGACCATGCGCGCGGCCGTCGCCGCGCTGCGCGACACCGGCACCACCGACCTCTGCCTGCTCGGCGTCACCGTGCTGACCTCGCTCGACGAGGACGATTTGAAGGCCGCCGGCTATCGCGGCCCGATCGCCGAGCTGGTCGCCGCGCGCGCGGCCGACGCCCGCGCCGCCGGCATGGGCGGCATCGTCTGCTCGCCGCTGGAGGCCGCCGCCATGAAGGCGCTGGTCGGGGCCGAACTCGTCGTCGTCACCCCCGGCGTGCGCCCGGCCGGCAGCGACGCCGGCGACCAGAAGCGCGTCATGACTCCCGCCGAGGCGATCCGCGCCGGCTCCGATTATCTCGTCGTCGGCCGGCCGATCTCCCGCGCCGCCGATCCCCGCGCCGCAGCCCTCGCCATCGCTGCCGAGATCGACGCTGCCCTCTGACCCGGCCGCCTGCCTTTTCGAGGCAACCGGTCGGATGCTTGTCGCTCGCCTTCCTCCTTCTGGGAAAAGGTCAATGGACGCCGGCGTCGATTCGCACCTGATATTTCCGGGTCGTTGTGCAGGCTGACGGCGCGAACAGCGGCAAACTCGCCAGAACGAGACCGATTTTGCGCGTCGGCCCCCTCCCACGCAGCGCTCGCGGCGATGGCTACAATGCAAGTCGGCATGTGGGGTGCGGGTGTGGGATGACAGCACCCGACGATGCCTGATCCTGTGGAAATTTGGTTATGGGATTTTGGCGCACCCGACAGGATTCGAACCTGTGACCTCTGCCTTCGGAGGGCAGCGCTCTATCCAGCTGAGCTACGGGTGCAGACCGCAGGCCGGCGGGGCGCCGGACGGATAGATGCTCCTGATACAGGATTGCCGGCGGAGGGGCAACGGCTTTGTCATCGCTGCCGATGGGCAGCCGCGCCGGCCGAACGCAGGGAACGTGACCGGTTCGCCCGGACGCGGCTGAGGACGCGGCTGAGGGCAAAAAAAGTCGCGCAGAGCCTTCCGGCCGCGCGACGAAGGTTACTGTGCACATGGCCCCATCGACCACGGGGGCGGACTTTACTCCGACTTTCTGTGCAAGTCATTACGCATTTTCAGGCTCGATGAAGATGAAAACATTCCGACATATAGAATCCTGAATGTCTATCCTGCATCACGGGCAGTCTACCTTCGGGGCCGGGTAGGCGGCGTTGCCCGCGGCGACGACCTGCACCCGCGTCACGCCCTTGTCGACGAAGCCGAGCTCGCGCGCGGCGCGGCGGCTGACGTCGATGATACGGTTCTTAACGAAGGGTCCCCGGTCGTTGACGCGCAACGTCACCGAGCGGCCGTTGTCGCGGTTGACGACGGTCACCAGGGATCCGAACGGCAGGCTGCGGTGGGCGGCGGTCAGCGTCTCGGGGTCGGCGCGCTCGCCGCTCGCGGTGCGGCTGGTCAGCTGGTACCACGAGGCCAGGCCGCACTGGACCGGCGCCGCTTCCGTCCGGGCGGGAATGGCGACTGCAAGCGCGCAGACAAGGAGTGGGATGAGGTGGAGCGAGGCCGGCAGGCCGCGGCGCAGGAGGCAGGCAGGGGTCATGGATCGCTCCCGGCAGAGTTTCGGTGGGGCGTCGTCTGACCGGTCAATGGGGCCATAATGTGACCCCAGCAGACCAGATCATCCCTGCGTGCCCTTGGCCGAAAGCGCAACAAGTTCGAATTTTATTAAATCAATAAGAAATTCGTTATGTTTAGTTCTTATTTACCGACGTGCCAAAACAAGCGATGGATACGTGGTTCAGCGCGATTTACTGGGTTTCTTTCGTGGTAAACACTTGGCTGTTTCGTTGACTTCGTTTGTATGAGCCTCGATGCCGCCGTTCACGCGGCATCTTGTCGAGAGGAAAGACTGTTGACCGACAGCGCCCGGAACACGTTGCTCGCTTCAAGTGCTTCCGATCCGGAGGATCCTGCCGGCGCCGATGCGCGCCTGGACGATCTGCTGCGGCTGCTGCCGCAGCCTTTCGCCTTCGTGTCCGGCACCGGCGTGGTGCTGCGGGCCAATGCCGGCTTTGCCGAGCTGTTCGGCCTCGGCCTCGGTTGCGCGGCCGGGCGCAGCCTCGCGGATCTCGTGGGGGAGGCCGGCCTGCACAGGCTGCGTCCGGTGCTCGAGGCGGCGCGGGCCGGCGTGCCCGCGCGCACCGAAACCTGGCTCGCGCCGCCACACGCGGAACCGTGCTTCGCCGAGGTGGCCTGCCGGCCGGCGGGCCGCGCGGCCGGCGTCGAGGGCGCGGTCGTCGTGCTGGCCCACGACCTGACCGAACAGGCGCAGGTCCGGGCGCGCCTGCGGTTCGCTGAGCAGGCCTTCGCCGCCCTGTCCGGCCGGGCCTACCTGATCGGCCCGGACCTGCGCATCCGCGCCGGCCTCTGCGCCGGCGGGGCGCGGCAGCGGTCGCAGGCGGACGAAGCCGGCGCCCATGTCGCCGATCTGGTCGGCCGCGCGGTGTTCGACAACGTGCTGGAGGCGCCGCTGCGCAAGGCGCTGGCCGGACGCCCCGCCCGGCTCTACGCGCTCGTGCCCGATGGGGACGACGGCGCCGGCGATGCCGAGATTCATGTCGGGCCGTTCGTCGGCGAGGATGACGCGATCGAGGGCGCGCTGCTGGTTCTGCGGTCAGACGAACTGGCCTGCCAGCGCACGCGCGAGCTCGAGCGGCTGGCGATGGAGGACCCGCTCACCGGCCTCGCCAATCGGCGCGCTTTCCAGAAATCCCTTGAAGAGGAACTGACCAAGGCACGGACGGGGATCTCCGAAGGCTTCGCCCTGCTTGCCATCGACCTCGACGACTTCAAGGCGCTCAACGACCGTGGCGGCCATGCGGCGGGAGACGCCATGCTGTGCCGGATCGCCGCCCAGCTCGGCGCGCTGGCGGCCGAGCGCGGCTGCGTCGCGCGGCTCGGCGGCGACGAATTCGCCGTGCTGCGCTACGGCGCCGATCAGGACGAGGCCAATCGCCTCGCCCGTTCCATCGTCGAGGCGCTGGAAGCGATCCGTCTCGAATGGGACGGGGCTCTGTTTCGCGTAGGCTGCTCGATCGGCGTCGCGGTGCTGGACCGACAGTTCGTGCGTACGATGAACGCCACCGCCAAGGACGTGCTGCACTGGGCCGACCAGGCCTGCTTGACCGGCAAGGCCACCGGGGGTGGCCAGGTGCGCCAGTTCCAGGTCGGCGATCCGCTGCTGGCGGCGCGGCGCGACGATCTCGCCAATGTCGCCACGGTCGAACAGGCGCTTGCCGACGACCGGCTGACGCTGTTCGCCATGCCGGTCGTCGACCTCGCCACAGGCACGCCGGTGATGGACGAAATCCTGCTGCGGGTGCGCGGCGAGGGGGAGCGCATCCTGCGGCCGGGCGGCATGATCGCCTCGGCCGAACGACACGGCCTGATGCGCCGTATCGATCACTGGGTGATCGACGGCGTGCTCGACCGACTCACCGGAGAGCCCGGGCTCGGCCCGGTGTCAGTCAACCTGTCGGCGCAGACCATCGGCGATCCGCTGTTCCTGGAAACGCTGCAGGCGCGGCTGGCACTTAATCCGCGGCTGGCCGCAAGACTGTGCTTCGAACTGGCCGAGACGGCGGTCGCCCGCGACACCGTTGCGGCGGCGACGCTTGTGGCAACGCTCAAGGACCACGGCTGCCGGGTCGCCATGGACGACTTCGGCGGCGGCTGGTCGACCTCCGCGCACCTGCGCCAGCTGCAGCTCGACTGGCTCAAGATCGACGGGTCGATCGTGCGCACGATCGCCTCCGACCCGGTCCAGCATGCCGTTGTCAAAGGCATCGTCTGCGTGGCGCGGGAGCTCGGCATCGATCTAATCGCCGAACATGTCGAGGATCCCGATACCGCCGACATGCTGCAGGACCTGGGTGTGGCGATGGGCCAGGGCTTCCTTTTCGGCGAGCCGGCGCCGTGGCGTGCGCTGTGACGGCGGCGAACGTCTGCCACACCGCGCCGGCGGTCCGGTCCGGGCTCGAAAAGGAGCCGGGGACCGATGCCCGCCGGGAGCCGGCAATCACACGTCGAGGTTGGCGACGCTGAGCGCGTTGTCCTGGATGAATTCGCGCCGCGGCTCGACCTCGTCGCCCATCAGCTTGGTGAAGATGTCGTCGGCGTCGTCTGCCTCCTTGACCTTCACCTGCAGCAGCGAGCGGACGTTCGGATCCAGGGTGGTCTCCCACAGCTGCTCGGGGTTCATCTCGCCGAGGCCCTTGTAGCGCTGCAGGCTGATGCCTTTGCGACCAAAGGCGAACACCGTGGCGAGCAGGGCCTGCGGGCCGCGGATGGCGGTTTCGCTGTCCTTTCGACGCAGGCTCGCGGCCTTGCCATAGATCTCCTGCAGATGCTTAGCTTGGGCGTCGAGCCGGCGCGCGTCGGCGGACGCGAGTAGGGCGGCATCGATGGTCGCCACTTCCTCGACGCCGCGCACGGTGCGCCGGAAGACCAGGCTGCCGTCGTCGCGCGCCTCGCCGGTCCAGCCGCGCTCGAACTCGTCGGCCAGGATGTCGAGGCGGCGGGCGATGTAGGCGGCCGCTTCCGCCGCCTTGGCGGCATCATGCAGCGTCTCGGGATTGAGCGCCCCGGCGATCGCCGCCTGTTCGACGACCGCCCGGTCGTAGCGCGAATGCAGACCGTCGAAGATGGCGTTGATGCTGCGCGCCGTCTCGACCACGCTGCGCAGGTCCGCGCCCATCCGCACCTCGCCGCTGGCGAGGGTGAGCGAGGTATCCTCCAGACCCTGGCCGATGAGATAGTCCTCCAGCGCCGTCTGGTCCTTCAGGTACTGTTCGGACTGGCCACGCTTGACCTTGTAGAGTGGCGGCTGGGCAATGTAGATGTGGCCGCGCTCGATCAACTCGGGCATCTGGCGGAAGAAGAAGGTCAACAGCAGCGTGCGGATATGCGCTCCGTCGACGTCCGCGTCCGTCATGATGATGATCTTGTGGTAGCGCAGCTTGTCGAGGTTGAACTCCTCCTTGCCGATGCCTGTGCCGAGCGCGGTGATCAGCGTACCGATCTCGTTGGAAGACAGCATCTTGTCGAAGCGTGCGCGTTCGACGTTGAGGATCTTGCCGCGCAGCGGAAGGACGGCCTGGTTCTCGCGGTGGCGGCCCTGCTTGGCGGAGCCGCCGGCCGAGTCGCCCTCGACCAGGAACAGCTCGGCCTTGGCCGGGTCGCGCTCCTGGCAGTCGGCCAGCTTGCCGGGCAGGGAGGCGATGTCGAGCGCGCCCTTGCGGCGGGTCAGTTCGCGCGCCTTGCGCGCCGCCTCGCGGGCGGACGCCGCCTCGACCACCTTGGACACGACAGCCCTGGCGCGCGCCGGGTTCTCTTCCAGCCACTCGGCGAGCGCCTGGTTGATGACGTTCTCGACCACCGGGCGCACTTCCGAGGACACCAGCTTGTCCTTGGTCTGCGACGAGAATTTCGGGTCGGGCACCTTCACCGACAGGACGCAGGTCAGGCCCTCGCGGCAGTCGTCGCCGGTCAGCGACACCTTTTCCTTCTTCAGCAGGCCGGAGCTGTCGGCATAGCCGGTCACCTGGCGGGTCAGGGCGGCGCGGAAGCCGGCCAGATGGGTACCGCCGTCGCGCTGCGGGATGTTGTTGGTGAAGCACAGCACCTGCTCGTGGTAGCTGTCATTCCACCACAGCGCCGCCTCGACGGTGATGCCGTCACGTTCGGCGCCGACGGTGATGGGCGCCTCGACCAGCGGGTGCTTGGCCCGGTCGAGATAGCGCACGAAGGCCTCGAGACCACCTTCGTAGAACAGCTCGACGGCCTTTTCCTCCACCCCGCGCCTGTCGGTCAGCAGGATACGCACGCCGGAATTGAGGAAGGCCAGCTCGCGCAGGCGGTGTTCCAGGGTGGCGAAGTCGAACTCGATGCGGGTGAAGGTCTCCGGCGAGGGCAGGAAGGTGACCTCGGTTCCCTTGCGCCCGTTCGAGGGGCCGACCTCGACCAGGGGGGCTTCCGCGTCGCCATGGCGGAAGCGGATGAAATGCTCCTTGCCGGCGCGCCAGATGCGCAGTTCCAGCCAGGTTGAAAGCGCGTTGACCACCGATACGCCAACGCCGTGCAGGCCGCCGGAGACCTTGTAGGAGTTCTGGTCGAACTTGCCGCCGGCATGCAGCTGGGTCATGATGACCTCGGCCGCCGACACGCCCTCCGTCGCATGCACGTCGGTCGGGATGCCGCGGCCGTTGTCGGTCACGGTCACCGAACCGTCGGCGTTAAGCGTCACGGTGACACGGTCGGCATGGCCGGCCAGAGCCTCGTCGATGGCGTTGTCGACCACCTCGTAGACCATGTGGTGCAGGCCGGAGCCGTCGTCGGTGTCGCCGATGTACATGCCCGGCCGCTTGCGCACCGCATCCAGGCCCTTGAGGACCTTGATCGAGTCGGCGCCGTAGTCCTGGGGATCGGCCGCGCCGGCGGGCGGAGTGTTGTCGGGAAGCGAAGTGTCGGTCATCCGAATCAGTCACCGTTCGGTCAGGGGTTCAAGTATCCGTTATACGGGGTTGGCCGGGGGGTTCAACAGCACCGATCCGTCGCCGGCCGGCGGGCGTCCATTGTCGTGGAAAACCACGAAATTCCGGCCATTTTAAGGGCCTTCGCCGGCTCAGGACAAACGCGTTGCCCGATTGCCCGCCACCGCGAGGATCTCCGAGCCCGCCGGCATGGCCTCGAACAGGCCGGCATCGGTTCCGGTCATGACCACCTGGCAGGCCAGCGCCTCCAGGCGAGAGAACAGCGCGGCACGTCGGCCCGGGTCCAGATGAGCGGCGATCTCGTCGAGGAGAAGCACCGGCGTCATGCCCGCGACGGCCGCCGTCAGGTCGGCATGGGCAAGGATCAGCCCGACCAGAAGCGCCTTCTGCTCGCCGGTCGAGGACTGCGCTGCCGGAATGCCCTTGGCTGCGTGCTGGACGACCAGGTCGCTGCGGTGCGGCCCGCAAAGTGTCCGTCCTGCTGCCCGGTCGCGCGTGCGGCCGTCGCGCAGCATCCGGCGCAGCCGATCCTCCCGGTCGGAGGCGCCGAGACCTTGCGTTTCGACCTCGAACTCGCCGTCGACCGCGAGCAGGGCGCGCGGAAACGGCAGCCCGGTCGCCGCCTGGGCGTCAATGCATCCCTGCAGCAGGCTGACCGTTTCGCCGCGCGCCAGCGCCACCGCCGCGCCGAGTTCGGCGACCTGGCGTTCGATCGAGTCCAGATAGGCCGCGCTGCCGCCCTCTTCGAGCAGGCGGTTGCGCTGGCGCAGGGCGCGCTCGTAGTCGTTGACCCGGCGGCCGTGGGTCGGGTCGAGCGACAGGGTCAGCCGGTCGAGAAAGCGGCGGCGCTCCGAGCCCGGTCCGGTGAACAGCCCGTCCATCGACGGCACCAGCCAGAGCACACGCAGATGGTCGAGCAGGGCCTCTGAGGAGCGCGCCTCGGTGCCGTCGATGCGCACCCGGCGGCCAGCCTCGCCCGGTGTATAGCCGGTGCCGATTACCGTCTCTCCGGCCTGTGTTCGCAGCAGCGCCGAAATCGCCCAGCCGCCTGGTCCGTCGAGGCGCGCGATGTCGGCCAGGGCGGCCCGCCGCAGCCCGCGTCCGGCGGTAAGCAGGGAGATCGCCTCCAGGATGTTGGTCTTGCCGGCGCCGTTGTCGCCGACTAGGGCGACCAGCGGCGCGGACGGCTCCAGCACCAGGAGCGAATAGTTGCGGAAGTCCGTCAGGGTCAGGCGCTCGATCGCCACCGACACTCGGCTGGACATGGAACCCCTTCCGGTCGCCTCCAGCGGCGGGCAGTGGCGGGGCGCCACTGGGGACCCCGCTCCGCCGCATGGGCGCGTCAGACGCGCATCGGCATCAGGACGAACAGGCAATCTTCGGCCGCGTTGTCCTGCACCAGCGTCGGCGAGCCGGGGTCCGCGAGACGGAACAGCGCCGTGTCGCCGGTGAGCTGGGCCGCAATGTCGAGCAGGTAGCGCGAGTTGAAGCCAATCTCCAGCGGGTCGCTGTCGTACTCGACCGCCAGTTCTTCGGTGGCGCTGCCCGAGTCCGGGTTGTTGACCGCCAGCACCAGGCGTCCTTCCGACAGCGCCAGCTTCACGGCGCGGCCGCGCTCGGAGGAGATCGTCGAGACACGGTCGACCGCCTCGCGGAACTCGTCGCGGTCGACGCGCAGTTCCTTGTCGTTGTGCTGCGGGATGACCCGGCCGTAGTCCGGGAAGGTGCCGTCGATCAGCTTGGAGGTCAGCACCACCGGCCCGGTGGTAACGCGGATCTTGGTGTCGGAGATCTCGACCTGCACTTCCGCCTCGCGATCCTCCAGCAGCTTCTGGATCTCGCCGACGGTCTTACGCGGCACGATGATTCCCGGCATGCCGGCGGCGCCAGCCGGCGCCGGCACCTCGGCCTGGGCCAGGCGGTGACCGTCGGTCGCCACGGCGCGGAACTTCTGGCCCTGGGGCGTGTCGACCGTGTGCAGATAGATGCCGTTCAGGTAGTAGCGCGTCTCCTCGGTGGAGATGGCGAACTGGGTGGTGTCGATCAGCTTGCGGATCGCGCCTGCCGACAGAGTGAACTGGTGGCTGAACGTGCCCGCGGTCAAGTCGGGGAAATCGGCTTCGGGCAGCATCTGCAGGGCGAAGCGCGAGCGCCCGGCGCGGATTTCCAGCGTGGCGTTGTCGCCAGTGGTCTCCAGTACCACCTGCGAGCCTTCCGGCAGCTTGCGCACGATGTCGTAGATCATGTGCGCGGGTACCGTGGTGCCGCCGGGCGCCTCGATCATGGCGGGTACGGTCTCCAGAACTTCCAGGTCGAGGTCGGTCGCCTTCAGCTTCAGCGCTCCATGCTCGGCGCGCAGCAGCACGTTCGACAGGATCGGGATCGTGTTGCGGCGCTCGACAACCCGGTGCACGTGCGTCAGGGACTTGAGGAGGTCGGTCCGCTCGAGGGTCGCTTTCATGCGCGTCGTCCGTGTACTCGTGAAGGACCGGGCAGCACGGCCCGGCCGAAGGAAACAGGGTGCTCCGCAGGGATCGGAGCGGGGCACCGACCCTGCCCTCAACCGACCGGAAAAGCAAGAGGGGCGCTCGCTTCGGCGCCCCTCCTTTCGTCTGTCCCGCGGACGTCGCGCAAAGGCGCCGCGCTCAGGCGTCGAGCATGCGCTTGAGCAGCTCCAGTTCTTGGGCGAGGCCGATGTCGGCGCGGGCCATCTCCTCGACCTTGCGCACCGCGTGCAGGACCGTGGTATGGTCCCGATTGCCGAAGCGGCGGCCGATCTCGGGCAGCGAGCGCGGCGTCATCACCTTCGCCAGGTACATGGCGATCTGGCGCGGACGGACGATGGTGCGGGTGCGCCGCGCCGACAGCAGATCCGCCTTGGTGACGTTGTAGTGCTTGGAGACCACGCGCTGGATGTCTTCAATCTTGACACGGCGCGGCTCGCTGGTGCGGATCAGGTCGCGCAGGGTCAGTTCGGCCATGTCCTGGGTCACCGGCTGGTTGGTCAGCTGGTTGTGGGCCACCAGGCGGTTGAGCGCGCCTTCCAGGTCGCGTCCGGAGGACACCACGTGGCGCGCCACGTAGTCGAGCACGCCGTCCGGGACGGTGAAGTTCGGATAGGACTTCTTAAGCGTCGCGACGCGGGCGCCGAGGATGTTGCGGCGCAGGGCGAAATCCGGCTCGGCAATGCCGACCACAAGACCGCCGGACAGGCGCGAGCGCACCCGATCGTCGAGCGTGTCGAGCTCGGACGGCGCCCGGTCGGCGGCAACGATCACCTGGCGTGCGCCGTCGATGAGCGCGTTGAGGGTGTGGCAGAACTCCTGCTGAACCTGCTTGCCGTGCAGGAACTGCATGTCGTCGATGAGCAGCAGGTCGATGGTGCGCAGGGTCTCCTTGAACGCCAGCGCCGACTGCGCCTTCAGCGCCGCGACGAAGCGGTACATGAAGTGCTCGGCGGTGAGGTAGAGCACCTTGCGGCCCGAAGCGCGCGCCTTGGTGGCGACCGCCTGCATCAGATGGGTTTTGCCGAGGCCGACCGCGGCATGCAGGTACAGAGGGTTGAAGGTGACCGCGCCGCCCGACGCGACCTGCTTGGCCGCCGCCAGCGCCAAGCCGTTGGACTCGCCCTCCACGAAGGTCTCGAAGGTGTATTTGGGATCCAGCGCCGCGCCCTGCAGCACGTCGCGGGCGCCGGCATCGGCCTCGCCGCGGCCGAGCGCCGCCGTCGCCGCCTGCGCGGCCGCCACCGCGTTGGTGTCGGCGAAGGAGATCGGCCGGACGTCGTTGGCCGGGGCGATGGCCCTCTTGGCGACCGGCAGGGGGGACGTGAGCGGCGTCGAGGCCTGGCGCGGCCGCATGGCGCCGCGCACGGTCAACTCGATCCGGTGAACGCCCTCGCATTCGCGCTGCCACAGGCCCATCAGGCGGTCGCGGTAGTTCGACTGGATCCACTGTTTGAGGAACCGGGTGGGTACCGACAGCCGCACCGTCCCGTCACAATGCTCCTCCAGATCGACCCGCGCGAACCAGCTGGAGAACACGTCGTCGCCCAGTTCCGCGCGCAACCGCTTCTTGACCCTGTTCCAATGATCGGGGCCGGTGTCTTCCTGAACCTGCATCTCGTCTCGCCTCCGTCGATCGTCGAGGCAACGATCCGCCACAGCCGTTGCCTCCGCCATTATGTGTGCCGTCTATGCGGCGTTTGTGGGTCCTTCCGGCGACAATCGTGGACCCGGTGCAGCGATACCA